>CAJIYX010000093.1 GCA_905181725.1 Alphaproteobacteria bacterium UBA830 | reverse complement strand
ATAATGGCACACGTCTCAGACAACAGCGCATGGCTCGAACCCAGAAATTGCATCAGTTACCGCCTACGGCGCGCTGCGCGGGTGACGGCTAAAAAATTTGACGATGCCTTACGCCCGCTTGGCATTCGAAATACCCAGTTCACCCTTCTCGCCGCTCTGAACAAAACGGGCCCAATCAGCATCGGTGCACTATCGGACGCGCTTGCGACAGATTCGACGACGCTGAACCGTAACCTTGAAATTCTGTCACGGCGCGAATTCGTGAAAGACGCGCCCATGAAAGACGGTTCGCCGACAGATGGGCGCGTGAGATCCATTGCTCTGACCGGTCAGGGCCGCGCGATCTATAAACAGGCCCTGCCGATCTGGCGCGCGACGCAGACCGAATTGCTGGCCGCGGTGCAGGGCGACAGGTGGGGGAAAATAATTGCGGAACTCGCAGAAATCGAGAAAGCCAGCAGATCTGCCCCGTAAAAAATTTGCCCTGACATCTGTCCATACAGGTATTTAAATCAACACATACGAAGAGATAGGTTTTGTCCGAGACACTCCCCAAAATTCTGGTCACCAGTGCTGCCGGCCATATCGGCAGGCCAACCGTCCTGCAGCTCCGCGAAAAAGGCTTTCCCGTGCGCGCCTTCGTCAGACGCAGGATGCCCGCTCGGTGGCACTGGAGGCGGCGGGCGCCGAAATATTCGTCGGCGACGTTCATGATTTCGGCCATCTGAAAGCCGCACTGACAGACGTTCAGCGCGCATTCCATTGCCCGCCCTTTTCGCCGAATGTTCTCTATGACGCATCCCTGTTTGCCGTCGCGGCGGAACAGACAAAGCTTGAATGTGTGACCCTGATGGGCGCCCGGAACCCTCATGCCGTACACCCGTCGATCCACCGGCGTGGCCACTGGATCGCACAGCATGTTTACCGATTGATGCCTTCTGTTGACGTCATTCACCTGACGCCCAGTTTTTTTGCCTTTGACTACTTCCTCGGCCTGCCGGCGGTGGTTCATTTCGGGCAGCTGATGCTCCCGCTTGGCGACGGCCGCAATGCGCCGCCATCGAATGAGGATATAGCCCGGGTCGCCGCCGCCACGCTAGCCAATCCCGCACCGCATATCGGCAAAGTGTAAAGGCCGACTGGACCGGCATTGCTGTCACCGGTATTACGCCGACGAAGTCCGCGAGGGCGCATACGCGATGGGGGGGGGCCGACGAACGATGTGGAGATGGTCACCGGCATCCCGCCGGAAGATTTAGAAACGACGGCGCGGCGCTACTTTGCAAACCCTGAACTGGTTTATCCCGGCCTAACGGCGGGCTCAAAACTGTCGGCGTTCACGTTTTTGATCCGCATGATGATGACACGCCCGCGCGACCTCGCCGCGTGGGAGCGCGACCGCGGATACCCGCTCATCGAGCACGCCGAGCTTGCCCATGAAAACGAGGCCTAGCGCCTGCACGCCACCAACTTCACAACACCAGAAAGAGCTACATCATGAATATCACTGATATTTTCGCGCTGCAATTTGTCCTCAGCCTTCTGGTGTTCAGCCTACTTGCGACCTCGATCGCCCGCCCCGTATTTCAGCGTCTCGAGCTGCCGGAGGTGCTTTTCTGGCTGACCGTCCCGCACGCCTTTCGCCATATCGGCATGGTGTTTGAGGTGCCGGGCGTCGTTTCACCCGATATGCCGGGGTCATTCTCGGAAGCGGCAGCCCATGGTGACCTTGCCGCCGGCATGCTCGCCATCCTGACACTCATTGCCATCCGGCGCCGGTCGTCGGTCATAATTCCGCTGACCTGGCTCTTGAATATCGTCGGGACTGCCGATCTCGTCCTCGCGCTGCCCCATATCGAAGCCGTCCCCTACTTCCAGTTGGCACGGTACATCCCGACGATGCTCGTGCCGCTCCTGCTGGTGGCCCATTTTATGGCATTTCAGCAGCTGCTCACCCGAAAGAGGGAGGCACAAAACGGCGTGTCCAATGAGAATGGATAGGCATCCCGAGCCCGGCGACAGGGGCGAACGAAAGCATCCTCACCAGAAATTGAACGTAAACGTGCCAAAAGAGCGCGGCAAAACGGCGCGATCAGCCCATTTAGTGGATTAAGACGCCGCCACGCGTGTTTCCAATTAGGATGTCGTTTACTATTGTTTAAGAATGATTGGTCACATTTTGTTAACCAAGTTCGCACCGGCACCGCAAAACGGCGGGCCACCCCGTGGAGAGCCTCGATAAATGGACTATGAAAAGTTTTTCGCCGACCGTATTTCGGCCCTGAGAACCGAAGGCAATTACCGCGTCTTCGCCGACCTCGAACGCATGGCAGGCGCGTTTCCGCGCGCCACCAGCCATACCGAATCCGGCGCAGACGAAGTAACCGTCTGGTGCTCGAACGATTATCTCGGTATGGGCCAGAACCAGGTTGTCCGCGCCGCAATGAAAGAAGCGATCGACAAGGTCGGCGCCGGCGCCGGGGGGACCAGAAACATCTCGGGCACCACCCACTATCACGTGCTGCTAGAAGAAGAGCTCGCCAATCTGCACGGCACCGAAGCGGCACTGGTCTTTACGTCGGGCTATGTCGCCAATGAAGCGGCGCTGTCGACGATCGGCGCCAAAATTCCTGACTGCGTGCTGATATCCGACGAGGACAATCACGCCTCGATGATTGCCGGCATCCGCCACAGCCTGACCGACAAGGTTGTGTTTGCCCATAACGATCTCGCAGACCTCGAAGACAAACTCCGAGCGATCGATATCGACCGGCCCAAGGTTATCGTGTTCGAATCCGTCTATTCGATGGACGGCGACATCTCCCCCATCGCAGAAATCTGCGACCTGGCCGATAAATACAACGCCATGACCTATCTCGACGAAGTCCATGCAGTCGGCATGTACGGCCCGCGTGGCGCTGGCGTCGCAGAACGCGACGGCGTGATGGACAGGCTCACGGTCATCCAGGGCACATTGGCCAAAGCGTTCGGCGTGGTGGGCGGTTATATAGCCGGCTCGTCGGCGATGATCGATTTCGTGCGGTCCTACGCGGCGGGCTTTATCTTTACAACCTCCATGCCGCCGGCCGTTGCCGCAGGCGCCCTGGCGAGCGTCCGCCATCTCAAAGCGAGCAATGCGGAGCGCGAAATACATCAGGAACGCGCCGCCACCCTCAAGGCGATGCTGCGCGATGCGGGCCTGCCGGTGATGCCGTCCGTGTCGCATATCGTGCCGGTGCTGGTCGGCGATCCCGTACTGTGCAAGCAGGTGACGGACGAGCTGATGGGCCGGTACAATATCTACGTTCAGCCGATCAACTACCCCACGGTCTCCAAGGGCACCGAACGGTTAAGGTTAACGCCGACGCCATTACATACTGACGCCGACATGCGGCATCTGGTAACATCCCTGCAAGAAATTTGGGGCAGACTGTCTATACGGGCTGCTGCCTGACAGGTCCGGCCGACATCCGGACCGCAAACCGGGACGTTTAAAGGCCATGTTCAGCGATAATTCACTTCTGCCGAAGGAAACGATCAGGCTTGCCGCGCTCGGTATCCTGTCCGAGGGCCCGCTCGCCTATGCCGATCTTGCCAATGCCGTCCGCCAGTTCGTCGGACGCATCGCCGGCCCGTCCCTCGAACTGACCGGCCCGTCAATTGAAATGCTCCGCTATGAAGCCCTGGTGGAGCCGGTCAATGACGACAAGGATCCGCCATTGGCCCTCACCGCTGAAGGCCGGACAGAACTTCTGACTCTGCTCCAGGCGACAGTGCGGCCGCCGATGACCGATATGTCGAAGCTGGTCATCGCGCTGAAGATGCGTTTTCTGCCGCTGTTGAGCGCCGATGAACGCCGCGACCAGGTCGACCTCCTGATTGATGCCTGCGAGCTCGAGCTTGCCCGGCTCAGCGACCTCAGCGATCCGACTTCCGACGATCCTTATTTCCAGGACTGGCTGACCCACGATATTAGCCTCGTCGATTCCCGCCTTGCCTGGCTGCACGCCTTCCACGACCGGGTCTGACCGCGGCCGTCAAGCCCCCCCCCTATGCTGTGAGCTCCCCATAAACACCGCGGTCGATCTTATCATCGAGCCGCGCGTCCGCTACCAAGTAGCGGCTACGCCCGTGCTCGTCGCCCGGGCCCAGTCCACGGTCGCCGGCATCCGCGCAGGAGCGCGTGCCCCATCAGGGCCGCGACGGGAAGTACTTTAATCAGTTGGGCCGGATTCATAGCGGATTTCCTTTTTTAACCGGTGTTACAAAACCCACAACGCCCTGCCCCCAAAGATATTTCCAAAAGGGAAGACCGGCATTGCACATCCTCAACATGCGCCCGGCGCCATTCACTATCCCGTCTCCCGCTACCCACAAGTCTTCGTCGGCAATCCAACACCACCGGCCCGCGCACTGCGCCGTTCCAGCAGCACCACATCGTGCCACACACCGTCCAGGTGACCGTAACGCTCACGGATTCCGACATCGCGGAAACCGGTTTTGCGGTGCAGGCCGAGGCTGGGGGATTTTTCGGCCATCGTCTGGGCCTGCAGGGTCCAGTAACCCCCGGCCTCAGAGACGGCGATCAGCCGCTGCAACAGGGCCGTGCCGATCCCATTTCCGTGGGCGGCGGCGGTGACATAGACGCTGACCTCAGCGACCCCGGCGGCGCCTCAGGTATCCGGCACGTGTGCGAGCGCTGCCCAGCCCATGACTTTTTCATCTTCCGTACGCGCAACCAGTCGGCCGATCGTCAGATGGCCTTCGTCCCAGGCTTCCCATCGGGGAGCTGCCGTCATAAAGGCGGCAATGCCAGTCGCCAGGCCTTCGGCATAGAGCGCGCGCACCTGTTTCCAGTCATCCCGCCGCATGTCTTCGATGGAAGGATTTGTAGCCATGTTCAGAGCAGGTGCTGGCCGCCGGTGACGAACAGTTCGGTCCCGGTCACGTAGCCGAAATCGTCGGCGCAGAGCTGGTAGACGACGCCCGCGACCTCGCCTGCCGTTCCCATGCGATTCAGCGGGATGCGGGGGATCAATGCTTCGTATTCCGGACCGACCATTTCGGTTTTGATCTCGCCCGGCGCGACGGCGTTCACGCGGACATCAAGCGAGGCAAATTCCACAGCCAGTTCCTTGGTCAGCGCCGAAAGTGCTGCCTTGGAGACCGAATAGGCCGACCCGGCAAAGGGGTGGATCGAATGTCCGGCAATCGATGTGATGTTCACGACCGAGCCCTTGCCCCGGTGCAACGCCGCCGCAAAACCCCTGCATAAGGCGAGCGGCGCAAACAGGTTCAGATTGAACACTTCGTGCCACGCATCCTGATCGCCATTCAGGCAACCGAGGCGCTCCTTGAAACTTGTTTTTGGCGATACCGCGGCATTATTCACCAGCGCGGACAGACCATCCTTACCGAGAAATTCGTTGGCCTCAGTGACAAAGGCTTCGAGATCTGCACTGTCGCTAAGGTCGGCGGGGATATGATGAGCCCAGTTCGGATCGTACTGGCAGGCGTCGGGCACGTCTTCGCGCGAACACGTGATGATGCGCCAACCGGCGTCGCTGAACCGCTGTACCGTGGCGTGGCCGATCCCGCGGCTGGCGCCGGTCAGGATCAACGTTCTAATCGGGTCGATCACAGCTTTAGGCCTTTTCTGTCTTTCGGGCCCCGCCTATTTGGCGAGAAGTGTCGGGATGACTGCGTTGTTCAGAATATGTCGCGTGCGGCCGCCCAGCACCATCTGGCGCAGTCGGCTCTGGGAATAGGCGCCCTTCACCAGCATATCGGCGCCGACCGTCGTCGCATGTTTCAGAAATGCCGGCCCGACCTCTGTCGAGGAAACTTCAAAAGCGTGAACTTTCGCGTCCACGCCATGCCAGCGCAGGCGTTCCACCAGATCGGCGGAATCGAGCGGCAGCGGATGCGGCAGCTTTGGGTCAAGCACCGTCACGTGGTCGGCCTCGACTAGCGCCTGGATCGACACCGCGATCGTCCGCGCCGCCTCCGGGCTGGCTTCCCAGGCAATCGCGATGTGCTTCCCGCAATCGGCGGTGGCTCCGGGCGGCACCACCAGTATGGGGCGGCCGGTATCGTGCAGTGCCGCTTCGAGCGTGATCGGCGACGGCAGAGGCGTGTCGGCGACGGGGCGACCAACCACGATCAGATCGTACAGACGACCCCGCAGTGCGACGACCTCGTCCTCACGGCCAGTTTCCTCGCGCCACGAAACCGTCACGCCGGCATCCGCCAGCGGCTCATCGGAAACCGTCAGCGCGTGTTCGGCACAGAACGCATCGAACATCGCCCTGGTTTCGATCGCGCGTTCACCACCCTCGCGTTCGGTGACGTCCATGATCTCCTCGATCATGGAACCATCCATCCCTTCGCCCGTATATGGGACCAAGCCCCTGGGATCGGCACGGACATGCATGATTTCAAGATGGGCGTTCCAGCGCCGCGCGACCTGAAGCGCCGTCGTCAGTGTAGAAGCACTCGCTTCGGGGGAACTGACCGGAACCAGTATGGTTTTAAAGCTCATTGCATTCTCCCTGTACCGTGCGCTCTGGTGATCGCCGGCACTGATTATATCGGCACGACAATGAGGCGTTTTCGAGTCGGCATCAAGGGGAGAAACTGCCCGGATAACGGCTCGATTTATGACCGGTCAGGGGAAAATTCGCCCCGTCGACCAGCCGCCATCGTCCGCGCGGGTATAGATAATGCGCTCATGCAGGCGGAACGGCTTGTCCTGCCAGAATTCGAACCGCGCCGGCACGACCCGGTACCCGGTCCAGAAAGGTGGACGCGGCACGGTGCCGATGCCGAATTTGGCCGCAAATTTTGCCACGCGTTTCTCGAGCTCGAACCGGCCACCCAGCAGTTGCGACTGATCGGATGCCCAGGCACCGACTTGGCTGCCGCGTGCACGGCTTGCGAAATACGCATCGGCCTCTGCATCGCTGACGCGCTCAACTGCACCGTTCACACGAATCTGGCGGCGCAATGTCTTCCAGTGAAATACCAGGGCGGCACGCGGGTTCGCATCCAGCTCGCGTCCCTTCTGGCTGTCCGTATTGGTGTAGAACACAAAGCCCCGCGCGTCGGCATCTTTGAGTAGCACCATCCGGGCCGACGGCGCGCCATCGGCATCGGCGGTCGCGACCGTCATCGCGGTCGGATCATTGGGTTCCAATTCGTGTGCTTCGGCGAGCCAGCTCTGAAAGAGCTTCAGCGGCGCGTCGTCGTTTGCGTCGTTGGTCGTATCGGTCATGCAATTCTCTCAAAAATGGCCGTAAATCTCTCAAAAACCCGAAAATCAGCTAAAGTCAGGGCATTTTCACAATCGTG
Organism: Alphaproteobacteria bacterium UBA830; assembly: GCA_905181725.1. GTDB lineage: Bacteria > Pseudomonadota > Alphaproteobacteria > MPNO01 > UBA830 > CAXBCP01. The sequence goes on along the minus strand of CAJIYX010000093.1, from coordinate 23,044 downwards.
CAACAATTTCGCCAAAATCACCCCCGACCCTTGCAATTACACCCTCCCGAACCCCATTTTAAGGGTACGGGGGTTTAATCACGGTCAATCGTCGAGGGACGGTTACCATCTTTATACGCAATCTGAGCCGGGTGAGTCACTCACGTGTCCGGTTTCAGGTTGCGGGATTGAAAGAGAGAATTATGAGAATTACAAAAATGAAGCCGGGCAAGTTCCTGATCCCGCTGGTCGCCGCATCGACACTGGCGCTCGCTGGCTGTGCGGGCCAGGGAGACAAGCAGACCGGCGGCACACTGGTCGGCGCCGCCGCGGGCGGCCTACTCGGCTCACAGTTCGGATCCGGCACCGGCCAATTGGTGGGTACGGCGCTTGGCGTCCTGGCAGGCGCCTATCTGGGCAACCAGGTCGGCCAGTCGCTCGACAATGCCGACCAGGCAGCGATGAAGCAGTCCACGCAGTACTCGCTGGAAGCCACCAAGGTTGGCCACACGTCGAACTGGAGCAATCCGGATAGCGGCAATAGCGGCTCGGTCACCCCGACCAAGACCTATCAGGCTCCTTCGGGCGACTATTGCCGTGAATACCAGCAGACAGTCACCGTCGGCGGCAAGACTGAAGAAGCCTATGGCACCGCCTGCCGTAAGCCGGACGGCAGCTGGAAAGTCAAAAACTGACCTGTTAATATCGGGTCATACGGAGGGTCGCCCGGTCGGGCAGCCCTCTTCTTTTTTCGCGTCCTGATCGCGTCGGCGAAATTGACCGGTCGCACTGATTGTGTAGGATGCGTAAGTCTGCGGAAACGGCCCATTCGGCGCCGCCCGCCTTCAGAAAAAACGAGGTTGGCATGTCGGACGCCAGGGCATTAATGCACGGAAAACGAGGATTGGTGATGGGGGTCGCAAACGACCGCTCCATCGCCTGGGGTATCAGCAAGGCACTATCGGATCACGGTGCGGAGCTTGCCTTTACATTCCAGGGAGAGGCACTGGAAAAACGCGTCCGGCCGCTCGCCGATTCGATCGGCGCGAGCATGATCCTGCCCTGCGACGTGACCAATACCGCCAGTATCGACGCCACGTTCGACACCATCCAAAAGGAATGGGGCGAGCTCGACTTCGTCGTTCACGCCATCGCCTATTCAGACAAGGACGAGCTCAAGGGCCGGTATGTCGACACGTCACCCGAAAATTTTGCGATGACGATGAATATCTCTTGTTACTCGTTTACCGCCATCTGCAAGCGCGCAGTACCGCTGATGAAAAGTGGCGGCAGCCTGCTGACGCTGACCTATGCGGGCTCCGAGCGCGTCGTGCCCCATTACAATGTCATGGGTGTCGCGAAGGCAGCGCTTGAAGCCAGCGTCCGCTATCTTGCGGTCGATCTTGGCGGCGAAAACATCCGGGTCAACGCGATCTCGGCCGGCCCTATCAAAACGCTGGCCGCATCCGGCATCGGCGATTTCCGCTATATCCTGAAATGGAACGAGTTGAATTCGCCGCTCAAGCGTAATTCGACCATCGAGGATGTTGGCGGCGCAGGGCTCTACCTGCTGTCCGATCTGTCATCCGGTGTTACCGGCGAAATACATCACGTCGATTCCGGCTATCACGTTGTCGGAATGAAATCCGTGGACGCGCCGGATATAGCGACCGTCTAGAAAGAAGGACGACATGTCCGATAACAGCTTCGGCCATCTGTTTCGCGTCACCACGTGGGGCGAAAGCCACGGGCCGGCGATCGGCTGCGTGGTCGACGGCGTGCCGCCGGGACTCAAAGTCACCGAGGCCGAAATCCAGGGTTGGCTCGACAAGCGCAAGCCGGGGTCATCCCGCTTTGTCACCCAGCGCCGCGAACCCGATACGGTAGAAATCCTGTCCGGCGTGTTCGAGGGCCGGACCACCGGCACGTCCGTCAGCCTGATGATCCGCAACCAGGATGCGCGCTCGAAGGATTACAGCGCGATCAAGGACAAGTTCCGCCCCGGTCACGCGGATTACACCTACTGGAAAAAATACGGCATTCGCGACTATCGCGGTGGCGGACGCTCATCGGCGCGCGAAACCGCCTGCCGGGTCGCCGCCGGCGGCATCGCCCGCAAGGTGCTGGGCAGCAAGATCAAGATCCGCGGCGCCATGGTGCAGATGGGCGATCAGGTGATCGATCGCGACAACTGGCGCTGGGCCACCGTCGCCAAAAACCCGTTCTGGTGCCCCGATGCGGCCGCCGCAAAGGAATGGGAAACCTATCTCGATGCTATCCGCAAGCAGGGCTCGTCCGTCGGCGCGGTGATCGAGATTGTCGCGTCGGGCATACCTGCCGGTCTCGGTGCACCGATTTACGGCAAGCTCGATGGCGATCTCGCCGCCGCCATGATGAGCATCAACGCGGTCAAGGGCGTGGAGATCGGCGCGGGCTTCGGTGCGGCATCGCTGACCGGTGAGGAAAACGCCGACGAAATGCGCATGAAGGACGGCGAGGTCGCGTTTCAGTCCAATAACGCAGGCGGCGTGCTCGGTGGCATCTCGACCGGACAGGACCTCGTGGTCCGTTTCGCGGTCAAGGCGACAAGCTCGATCCTGACGCCGCGCCAGACTGTCACCCGCCAGGGAAAAAACACCAAAATCGCCACCAAGGGCCGCCACGACCCCTGCGTCGGCATCCGCGGCGTGCCGGTCGGCGAAGCCATGATGGCCTGCGTCCTGGCCGATCACCTGCTGCGCCATCGGGGACAGATCGGCTGACCCCGCAGCGCTGACACCCACCAGGGAGAGCCGGAACATGCGTTACGCACTCATCCGAAGAGACCGGCCCGGGCGCGCCGATCAACGCGCCCGGCTACAGGCGGCGCATGCGGCCTATCAGGAAGAATTTCTGGGCTTGGTCGTCTATGGCGGCGGGCTTGTCGGTGACGACGTCGACACGTCCGGCTCGGTCGTTATCCGCGACGTGACCGGCAATGTCATCGTGTTCGAGGCCGACCGTAAAACAGTCGAGGATTTCCACCGCAACGATCCCTATACCCTCGAAGACATGTTCGAGTTCGCGATCATCGAGCGTATCTGGCAGCGCGTCCCGGACCCCGGCGCATCACCCGAGTAAAGAGAGTTTAGATGGATCCCTGGTTTATGGGCGCGGTGGGACTTGCCGCCGCCATTCGTGAAAAGCGTATATCATCCACCGAACTGCTGGACGGCTATCTGGCCCGGATCGACCGTCACAATCCCACGCTCAACGCGATTATCATCCTGGATAAAGATGCCGCGCGCACGTCAGCGAAAGCGGCGGACGATGCGCTGGCCGCAGGCACAGATGTGGGACCGCTGCACGGCGTGCCGATGACCGTCAAGGAATCGTTCGATCTTGCCGGACATCCATCGACCTTCGGGCGGCCGGACCGGCGCGATCATAAAGCGGCACGCGATGCACTGACCTTGGAACGCCTCAAAGCCGCGGGCGCGATCGTGATGGGCAAAACCAACGTGCCGCTCGACCTCGCCGAATGGCAGTCTTTCAACGAAATCTATGGCGTCACCGTCAATCCGTTTGATACATCCCGTACGCCGGGCGGATCGTCGGGAGGTGCCGCGGCGGCGCTCGCCGCCGGACTGACCGGTCTTGAAATCGGCAGCGATATCGGTGGCTCGATCCGCGTGCCCGCCCATTGCTGTGGCGTGTACGGCCACAAACCGACATACGGAATTGTGCCGTTGCGCGGCCATGCGTTCGGACCGGATGATGCCGACCCGGACATCATGGTCGCCGGGCCGCTGTCGCGCCGGGCACAGGATTTGCGGCTGTCGCTCGACATCATTGCCGGTGCCGACCCGGAAGCACCCGGCGCGTGGCGCCTTGACCTACCGGACGAGAACCGCCGCCATCTCCGCGATTTCCGCGTTGCCGTGATTACCAATGACGCCACCTATCCGGTCGATAGCGACACCAGCACCGCGCTCGAAAATGTCGCGAAGCATATGGAAGACGAAGGCGCCATGGTTCTGCGCGATCCGGAACTGCCAATGCCGAGCGATGCGCTCTGGCTGCTCTATCTCACCGTGCTGCGCGGCGCGACATCCGGACGGCTATCGGACAAACAGTCGGCCGAAATCGCCGCGAAAGCCGATGGGTTCGATGCTGCGGACATGAACTATGATCCGGTGCAGTTCCGCAGTCTCAGTCAGCGGCACCAGGCTTGGCTGCACGCCTGCGACCGGCGCGAAAAGCTGCGCAGCCTGTGGCGCGCCTTCTTTGGCGATGTCGATGCCCTGCTGACCCCGATGATGGCGACCTCCGCCTTTCCCCATATGCGGGAACTGAAACGCCAGGACCAGTATCTTGATGTCGACGGCACATTACAGCCAAACGCCGATACCTATTACTGGATCGGTCTCGCCTCGGCGGCGCATCTGCCGTCGACACTTGCCCCGGCAGGTATGAACAAAGACGGCCTGCCCATCGGCATGCAGATCATCGGGCCGGAAGCGCATGACCGGCGCTGTATCCGCCTTGCGGAGCTGCTCGAAGAAAGTTTTCGAGGGTTTACGGTACCGGCGGGGTACGAATAGGACGCACGCGCCTGCACCAAACGACCGAATCCTGCTCGCAGAACACAAAACATGATCGCCACCCCGGCCTTGTGCCGGGGGCCAAGTCTCCTTGATTCAGTTCATTGCATCTCAGACCGCTCTAGGTCCCGGCACGGGCCTGTCCCGGACTTGATCCGGGGGCCGGGATGACAAGGGTGATGCAGTCGAACAACGCTCCGACAAACGGTGCGCCGTATGTCAGCGTAAAACTACTTCTTCGTCACCGTCGCGGCGTCCATGATCTCGAAGCCTTCGAAGTTCGGTAACTCGAGATACATATCGCCCCGGCTGCCGGCGCTTTTATGGGCTTCGCGAAATGCTTCGGATTTTGTCCAGTCTTCGAACACGGCCCGATCTGCCCAGATGGTGTGAGACGCGTATAGCGTGTGATCTTCGTGCTCCGGGCCGCGCAACAGGTTGAATGCCGCGAACCCCGGCACGTCTTCGAGCTGGGATTTGCGATTCAGCCACACGTCATCAAAATCCTTTTCGCGGCCTTTGACGACCTAAAACCGGTTCATCGCAATGAATGTCATATCAAATCTCTCTGTTGGGTCGGTACGGATACGGGTACGCGTTAATAGCAAGCGCTCAGGCCCGGCGGAATACCGATGCAAGTTCCAGATGGGACGACCACAGGAACTGATCAACCGGCTGCACCGGGTCCAGCGCATAACCGCCATCGATCAGCACCCGCGCATCGCGGGCAAACGTCGCGGGATTGCACGACACATAAACGATGCACGGCACACCGCCTGCCGCCAACAGTTCGACCTGTGCTGCCGCACCCGCGCGCGGCGGATCGAGCACGACCGCATCAAAGCCTTCAAGCTCTGCGGGGCGCAGCGGCTGGCGTACCAGATCGCGGGTTTCGGCGGCGATTTTAAGCCCGGCGCCTGCGCGGCGGATAGCATCCGTCTGAGCGGCCAACCCTTCAAACGCGGTGACCGTCTTATCGGCTTCGGCGAGCGGCAGGGCGAAGGCGCCGCACCCCGCGTACAGATCGGCAACGACTGCCGCGTCACCGACCGCTTCCAGCACGAAGGCACGCAGGGCGGTTTCGCCCTCGGTGGTCGGCTGCAGAAAACTGTCGGATGGCAGGTGAACAGTCGTTCCGCCAAATTCAACACTGGGCGTTTCCAGAACGATCACCGGTTCCGGCGGCTCAGCATTGGAGGCGGCCTCATCGGTGGACCATGCTAGCCGCGCGATACCAGCATCGGCACAAAACGCCGGCGCATCCATCCGCAGATCGAGATCCGGTTCCTTACGCGAAAACATGACGACGTCTGCGCCCTCGTCCGTATGGGTGATCGCAAGCTCGCCACGATCCACCCGCCCGGCGAGGAAATCCCGCAGGCGCGGGATAAGGGCGACAATCTCGGGCATTGCCACGGGGCATTCGGCAATATCGACAATCCGGTCACTGCGCCCGCTGCGAAAACCCAGCACCAGCCCGCTTGCAAGATTGCGAAACGCGAGCCGCACACGCCGGCGGCTTGCGGGCGGCACCGAGATCATCGGCAGCACGTCTATTTCGATACGATGACGGGCAAGGGCGGCGGAGACGACATTCCGCTTCCAGTCGGCATAAGACCCCACTGTCAGATGCTGTGCCGCGCATCCACCACAGGCGTTTTCACCCGGGCCAAAATGGCGGCACACAGCCGCCTGACGATCAGCCGACGGGGACAGGACGTCGCGCAGCTCCGCAGCCCGGCCGTCACCGCGCGATTTTCCCACACGAACGCTGACCATTTCTCCCGGCAGGGCAAAGGGGACGTAGACCGGGCCATCGGCGGTGTCGGAAATACCGTCGCCGCGCGCACCCAGCCGGTTGATCAAGACTTCCATCAGACGCAGTTCCTCATTCACTATCCCGCTTCATTATCGCACCGGGCGACAATCAAAAATTCGACATTACCCTCGGCACCGGTGATCGGGCTCTTATCAATGCCGATGACGTGCCAGCCTGGCAGATTGGTCAGCCAAGTCTCGATCTTTTCACAAACGGCGCGGTGCTGTTCGGGGTCACGCACGATACCGCCTTTGCCGACCTCTCCCTTGCCGACCTCAAATTGCGGCTTGATCAGCGCTGCCAGATGCGCGCCGGGGGCGGCAAATGTCAGCGGCATAACCAGAACTTTCTCGAGGCCGATAAAACTGGCATCGCAGACGATCATATCGATCGGCTCCGGGATGTGATCTTCGGTAAGCTGGCGGGCATTCTGGCGTTCGAGCACCACCACGCGATCGTCGCTGCGGAGTTTCCAGTTGAGCTGGCCATAGCCGACATCAACCGCATAGACTTTGGCGGCCCCGCGGGTGAGCAGCACATCAGTAAAACCACCGGTCGATGCGCCGACATCCAGAGCAACCGCGTTGGTCGCATCGATATCAAAGTGACTGAGGGCGTGGTCAAGCTTCATACCGCCGCGCGACACCCAGGGATGTTCCTTGCCGCGGACTTCGAGCGGAAGACCGATGGGAATTGGGGTCCCCGGTTTTTCGACGCGCTGCTCACCGGCAAACACCTTGCCGGCGCGGATCAGCGCCTGGGCCTGGGTCCGACTTTCGACAAGACCGCGCTCTACAAGAAGAACGTCAGGGCGTTGACGCGACGCCGTGGGTCAGGCCCTCCCCTGGGCCATCTCGGATTTCGCTTCGACACCGAGCGCCGCTATCGCTGTTGCGACGATATCGGGGCATGTAAGCCCGGCGAATTCAACCTGCTTCCGCGGCGAATCCTGATCCATGAACGTATCGGGCATGACCAGCGGGCGGAACTTCAGCCCGGCATCGAAGATACCCTGCATCGCCAGGAACTGGGAGACCTGGGCGGCAAACCCGCCGACGGAGCCTTCCTCGACGGTCACCAGCACTTCATGCTCGGCGGCCAGCCGCCGGATCAGATCTTCATCCAGCGGTTTGGCGAAACGCGCATCGGCGACCGTAGTCGACAATCCGAGGGCGTTGAGTTCTTCCGCCGCATCGAGGCAATCCTGGAGACGCGTGCCATAGGCCAGCAGCGCAATCTTTGTGCCTTCGCACAGGATACGTCCCTTGCCGATGGACAGAATTTCGCCGCGCTCGGGCATATCGACCCCGACGCCTTCACCGCGCGGATAGCGGAATGCGCAGGGCTGTCCGTCAATATCAACAGCGGTCGCCACCATATGCACCAGTTCGGCTTCATCCGCCGGTGCCATGACGATCATGTTCGGCAGGCAGGCGAGATAGGCGATATCGAATGCGCCGCAATGGGTCTGCCCGTCAGCGCCGACATACCCTGCGCGATCCATGGCAAACCGAACCGGCAGGTTCTGGAGTGCGACGTCATGCACGATCTGATCGAACGCGCGTTGCAAGAAGGTCGAATAAATCGTCGCGAACGGCTTCATCCCGTCGGCGGCAAGCCCGGCGGCAAACGTCACCGCGTGCTGTTCGGCAAGACCGACATCGAATGTACGGTCGGGGAACTCCTTTTCGAACATATCGACGCCTGTGCCGGACGGCATCGCCGCGGTGATCGTGACGATCTTGTCGTCGTCGCGCGCTTCCTTGATCAGGGCTTCGGCATAAACCTTGGTGTAGCTCGGCGCATTGGCCTTGCCCTTGTCGAGTGCGCCGGTGACGACATTGAACTTGCCGACACCGTGATACTTGTCGCTGGACTGCTCGGCAGGCTCGTAGCCTTTGCCCTTTTGCGTCACGACATGGATCAGCACGGGCCCTTCGGCTTGGTCGTCACGCACATTTTTAAGGACAGGAATCAGATGTTCCATGTTGTGGCCGTCGATCGGGCCGACATAGAAGAAGCCGAGCTCTTCGAACAGCGTGCCGCCGGTCAGCATGCCACGGACATATTCCTCGGCCCGCTGCGCCGCCTTTTTCATCGGGCGCGGGAACTTTTCGGACACATGCAGGCCGATATCGCGCAACGACCGGTAGGATTTCGATGAAATCAACCGCGACAGATAGGCCGACAACGCGCCGACAGGCGGCGCGATCGACATATCGTTATCATTCAGAATGACGATCAGCTTGTTATGCATCGCGCCGGCATTGTTCAACGCTTCATAGGCCATGCCGCCGGTCATCGCGCCGTCGCCAATAACCGCAATGGCTTTGTTGCCCGTTCCCTGCAAGTCGCTGCCGACCGAAAAACCGAGCGCCGCCGAGATCGACGTCGAGGCATGTGCGGCGCCAAAGGGGTCGTATTCGCTTTCGGTCCGCTTGGTGAAACCGGACAGCCCGTCACCCTGGCGCAGGGTTCGGATACGGTCGCGGCGCCCCGTGAGAATCTTGTGCGGGTAGACCTGATGGCCGACATCCCAGACAATCTTGTCATCCGGTGTATTGAACAGATAATGCAGCGCAACGGTCAGTTCGACCACGCCGAGCCCAGCGCCGAGATGGCCGCCGGTCACCGACACGGCATCGATCGTTTCGGCGCGCAGTTCATCAGCGATCTGTTGTAGATCTTCCGGTTTGAATTTCTTCAGATCCGCAGGTGAGTGGATTTGATCGAGAAGCTGCGTCTGAGGCGCCATTAGCATCCCCTGCGTGGAAAGTTATGCGTCATATAGCTGAAAAAAGTCGGGCGTAAATGTGTCAACGTTGTGGCTCTGTCCAATTGGTCGTCTAGTTATTCGCCGAATTATTCGGGGTGCCTAATTGTTACGAGCAAGGACGAATTCAGCTACCGACCGCAACGCGTCCGCCTGTGCGCCGAACATGTCCAGTCTGGAAAGCGCGCTATCGGTAACCCGGCGCGCTTCGCTTCTGGCACCGTCGACCCCGAGCGCTGACAGGAAGGTCGCTTTCCCAGCTTTGGCGTCTTTGCCGACCTTTTTGCCAACATCGTCCTCATCGCCTTCAACGTCAAGCAAATCGTCGGTGATCTGGAAGGCGAGCCCGAGCTCAAGGCCAAACGTTTCCAGCGTCTTAATGGCCTCGGCGCCGGCCTGACCAAGGATGGCACCGGCGGCGCTTGAATAGGAGATTAGCGCACCCGTTTTCATGGTTTCGAGCCGCGCGATCAGCGCCGCATCAACCACTGCGTGTTCGCTTTCAAGATCGATCATCTGACCACCGACCATGCCGGTGCCGCCTGACCGTGCTGCAAGCATCATAACCAGGTCACTGCGCACTAGCGGGTCCGGGTGGGTATCAACACCTGCCAGCACCTCGAAGGAGAGCGTCAACAAAGCATCGCCCGCCAGGATCGCCGTCGCTTCGTCAAAAGCGATATGACAGGAAGGACGCCCACGGCGCATGTCGTCATCGTCCATCGCGGGCAGGTCATCATGGACAAGCGAATAAGTATGCACCATCTCGACCGCGGCACCGGCACGCAAGTAGTGCTTTTCGGGCACATCGAACATCTGGGCCGCCGTGCGCACGATATAGGGCCGCAGGAACTTGCCGGTACCGAGCGCCGAATACCGCATCGCATCGAACAGCTTGCTTTCGGGACCATCGGTATGCGGCAACAAGGATTCCAGTGTTGCCGCCATCTTTGCGGCAAAATCCGTCAGCGCTTCCTTGACCGGGGCAGCAGAAACCTTTCCGACGTCTGAATCCGTAAACGAGGTTGCAGAAACCGCGGCGGAGGTTGCGTTAGTCAATGTTCGCCGGCTCCGTCACCACTTCGCTCCCGGCCCCCAGGGAAATTTTTTCCACCTTGGCCTGCGCTTCCTTCAGCTTCTTCTCGCAATGGGCCTTAAGTTGCGCGCCGCGCTCATACGCGGTGATCGCCTCTTCAAGCTTTCCCTTGCCGCCTTCAAGCGTACGCACGATGTCTTCAAGCTCTGCGAGCGCGTCTTCGAACGACATTTTTGCGATGTCAGCTGATTTGGCGTTATCCGCCATGAGTTATCCTTTTTCTATTGGGTAAAGAGTAGGATTTGAAGGGGCTTAGGGCAACCCGCACTGCGAATCAAACCCAAAAGTCACAGAAACTTGCGAGTCCAGCCGAAAGCGCCGTTTAGCCTTCTATTACGCGGCTGACAGGGCACCGGCATGGGCCTGAACGCTGTTTCCCAGCGCTTCGAGGTCATATCCGCCCTCAAGCGTCGAAATCAGCCGCCCGGCGGCAAATTCGCCGGCAATTTCACGCAATTTGAGCGTCGCCCACTCGAAATCGGGCTCTTCGAAGCGCAAAGACGCGAGCGGATCGAGTGCATGCGCATCGAACCCGGCGGACACAAAGACAATCTCAGGCTGAAAGGCGCGCAGCGCCGGCAGGATTTTGTCTTCCATTGCAGCACGGAATTCCACCCCGCCGGCATTGGCGTCGAGCGGCGCGTTGAAGATATTGCCGACACCGGTTTCGCTTTCCGCGCCTGTGCCGGGATAATGCGGAAACTGATGGGTGGACGCGAACAGCGTATCCGGGTCGTTCAGAAACGCCGCTTGGGTGCCGTTGCCGTGATGGACGTCGAAATCGACGATCGCCACTTTCTGCAGCCCATGTACAGCGCGGGCGTGCAATGCGCCGATTGCGACATTGTTGAACAGACAGAACCCCATCCCACGCTCCGGTTCAGCATGGTGTCCCGGCGGACGTACGGCACAGAATGCGTTATCGACTTTCCCTGCCACCACGTCATCGACCGCCGAGATAATCGCGCCGGCCGCCCGTAGCGCGGCTTCGCCGGTGCCGGGCGAGAGCACGGTGTCGGGATCAAGATGCGCGTAACCGTCTTCGGGAATATTTTCGAGGACCAGATCGACATAGCCGCCGACATGCACGCGCGAAAGCTGCTCCTTCGTCGCCAGCGGCGCCTCCTTGCGCAACAGAGCCGACCAGGACTCACCCGCCAGCGCCGCATTCACGGCCTCGATGCGGGCAATCCGTTCGGGATGCCCTGCCCCGGTATCATGCTCGGCGGAGCTGGCATGGGTATAGAGTGCGGTCGTCATGATCTAAGCCTCCCGGTTTGCACCAGTATAGCCCCTCCCCTGTCGGGGATGCATCCTCGGCACAGATGAAAACATAAATTTACAATGGATCAGCGCAGCGGACCGTGGCAATTTCGCCGCGAGGATTTCTTCGGGAAACATCGCTCATGAAAAAATGACAATTGAAACCGAATGGCGTGACTACGATGTGGTCGTGGTAGGCTCCGGCGGTGCGGGCAGTCATGCCGCGCAGGCCGCCGCACGAGCAGGCGCGAGTGTCCTTATCGTCTCCAAGGATCCTATCGGGTGTTCCGACACCAAGATATCTGAAGGCCTGGCCACGGTGCGCGAATCCGGCTCGGACGACGACTCGGAAGAGCTCCTGTCAGAAAATTTGCGGATGGCCGGCGGCGATTTGCCGGTGACGGCGCTTACCGATGCCTTCGCCCAGGATAGCAAGGACGCCTATGACCGATATCGTCTACAGGGTCTCCGCCCGGCTATCGATACCAAAAACAACACACCAAAATCTCTGCCCCTGCCGATGGGCGGTCATACGCGGCGCCGGTCGGTCGGCCACCGCAATAGCGGTATCGCGTTCAGCCATGCCAACTGGAACGGGGTCATTCAGGACAGCAGGATCGATTATCTCGAAGATTGCTGGTTCCTCGACGTCGTCACGGTGGAGGGCTCTGATGGCGAAGAAGGTGGGCAGAAACGGGTGGTCGGTGGACTGATTTACGATGCCGCGCGCGGCAAACTTGTCGCCGTGCGTGCACCGTCCGTAGTGATCGCCGCGGGCGGCCTGTCGACCCTGTATTTTCCCAAAACGGACACCATGCGCGGCAATACCGGCGATTCATATGCGGTCGCGGCACGCGCCGGCGCCGATCTGGTCGATATGGAACAGGTGCAATTTCTGCCGTTCTGTGTTGCATCCCCGCCATCCTTCGAAGGGCTGCTCATCGGTGAGCCCGTCACGGCAAGCTTCCTCGGCGTGCTCCGCGACAAGAACGGCAAGGTCATCCTCGACGGTGTGTACCTCAGGACCCGCGCCGAATGTTCGGCGGCTATCATGCGAACGGTCGAAGACGGCCGCGGCAGCCCCAATGGCGGCGCCTATCTCGACATGACGGCAAACCGTCTGCACCCGCTTTCGGGTCCGTATTTCATGCGGTTCCTCGCCTCCGCCCTGCCATCGGCTTATAAAGTCGCCCGTCAGGCTTTGGGCCGGGCTGCCGCGGATTGTGACGAAGCCTGGGAAGTCCGCCCGAGCGCCCATTACATGATGGGCGGTATCCGCACCGATGCGAACGGCGCGTCCGTCGCCGGCGAAGGTGACGGCAGCATAGCAGTCGGCATTACCGGATTGTTTGCTTCCGGCCAGGCCATGGGGGGATTGTTCGGCGCCAACCGGCTCGGTTCAACCTTCCTGACCGAAGGTGCGGTCTTTGGCGCACGCTCAGGGCAGGCCGCAGCGAAGCTGGCCCGTGAAGCGGCCACCCAAATCAAAGACGGGGCAGAAGACGGGGTATTTGCCGACTACATCGCCGCGACACGGCAGCGCTTCGGACAATCCGGCAAACTCGCCGCGTCGGCGCTGAAGCTCGATCTGCAGCGCGAGAGCTGGGACAATATCGGCCCGGTCCGGACGCTGGAACGTATATCGCGCATAGATGCGCTGCTCGACGGCCTGGAAGAAAGTCTCGATGACGTCGCCATCCCCGATTACGCAGAATGGAACCAAGCCTTCATCGAATTTGAGGAATTGCGGAATCTGGTGACCACCGCCCGCGCCGTGGCTGCCGCAGCACGTGAAAGGGATGGCAGCATCGGCGGGCATGTGCGTCTCGATTGCGGCGAGATATCCGCCTTCTCCCATCCCTATTCGACGGTTGTCAGCAAACCGGCGAATGACGCATGGCAGGTCCGCCGGGCGATGCGTCCACGCACACCAGTGAAACAGATCGCCGCTTATAAGGTGAAAGAGAACTGGCGAAAGGCCCAGGTCAAATTCCTGCGTGCCCTGCCGGCCGGCATGCAGGACCGGCGGCTCGAGAAAAAATACAAGGCGATCATGGGAGACGCCGGCGCAGCACCCGAAGTCACCCCCGGCGGCGTCGATGCCGCGATCGGCGAAGGAACAAAAGCATGAAGGTCGAAATCGTTACCCGCCGCGATGGTCAGGATGCCATCGTTACCTATGACTATAAGCTCCGCTCGGAAGATGAAAAACCGATGGTGCTCGACGTCCTGCTCCAGGCGCAGGCGACGGAGATTCCCGATCTCGCCTATCGCTATGGCTGTCGCGCCCGGAACTGCGGCGTCTGCACGGTCGATGTGAACGACAAACCGCGCGTTGCCTGCCGTGCGCGGGCGCGCGACGGCGACCGGATTTCCCCGATGGCGACGCTGCCCGCGCTCAGCGATCTGGTTGTGCGCCGTGACGGGGTCGCGCGTCAGATGCGGGGCCGCCTGGCAAATGCCGGACAGGGCAACGATCTCAACGTCGAAGCGCCGGACGATTACCACGCGCTGACGGCCTGTATCGAATGCTATGCCTGTCTGAACAATTGCCCGATGCATGCCCGCAATTTCGACGGCGGCCTGCCGGGCGACATGCCGGCCGGGACAGCACCCGATCCGGCGACCGGCTATCGCTGGGGCAACCCGTTCTCGCTGCTGAAACTGCAACGCATCCGGATCGACCCGCTGACGTCCGATGCGGGCAAGGCGGCGGCACTCGATCACGCGGTCGAGCTCGGCCTCGATGCCTGCGTCGGCTGCAAGGGCTGCAAATGCGGTGTCGGGATCGATCTGATGGGCAAAGTCGTCCGCGACATGGTCACGGCAGCGAGTGACCGCCAGCCGACAGATACCAAAGCCGACTGACGCCCTCTTTTCCAGAGGCGCGGGCGCTCAGGTTATCCCGGTCGCGCGGGCGCTCAGGCCTTCTTTGCGGCGCGAACGGCTTCTATTTCGATGCGGAAATCATCCAACATCGTCACGGGCACGGCGGCCTTCTTGAGCAACCCGGTAACCGTTGCCGCATCGGCGCGCTCAAGCACAATGCGGACGTGTTCGATACTCCCGCTCGAGATAACCGACAGCGCGGCTTCGAGGAACCCAAGCTGACCGTCGCGCAGGGCGTCTAACATCAGGAACGGTGTCAGACGCCATCCGGCATGCAGCGTCTCGGTGGCCGCGACCAGTTCGTTGCGCGACATCGTCGCAACAGTTTTGAGCACCGCGGCGCTTTCTGCCTCTGCCGCCACGGGAGCGGTGAAATCATCCAGCTGATAGGCTGCCGCCAGTTTGTCGCACACCGCGCCAGAAACCTTGAGGATCAGCCTGGTCACGACATCGGCCAGCAGGTCTTCGCGCGCGGCCACTCTGTCGGGCACCCAGATTTCGGATTCGAAGCGTTGAAGAAGCGTATCGCAGACGGCCGCATTCATTGGCGCGGAAGCATTCTCCACAAGTGTTTCGGCAACGACGGAATCGCCGATTTCGGCAAGCGACAAGGCGAGCGAGTCCGGCATCGACGCACGCCGAGCGACCGAGATTCGCGCGTGCGTGAAATGGTCAAGATCAGGGACTGCCAGTCCGTCTCGCTAAAAACGTCTGTAACCTCGAGAAAAGGACAGGCAACCGAACCCACATCATGGGCCAGCATCATCGCCAGCGGACGTGGCAGATGGCTGGCGTTTTTGATCGCTTCGGCCAGCGCGCATCGGACCTGCCCGATCGCATCTGTCGCGAGATCGTGTGCCAATAGCTCCGCCGCCTGGCGATCCGCCACGGGCGTCGCATGCTCGGCAAGAACCGCGCCTAAGCGTCCGGCAATGTGAACGCGGGCCGCTTCGTCGAGTCCGGCTAGTTGATCCTGAGTCCTGAAGCCCTCTACCACGCGCGAACAAACAACCTGTTGTTTTCATTGATGCAATCGCCTCTCAACGGCCCACCCGCCAATACCGGTCTACGCTTAAAAGGTTAAAATTACGTTGTTAGGACAGATCTAAGGTCCCTGTCGTCACGGAGAGGGGCGTTGCCAATCCGGAAGACGGCGGTTTAATCTTTGGGGCAGGACGGAAACGGATCGAACCGGACACACTCATCCAACTTGACGGGACACCCAGACCAATGACGGAGACCGAAACACGCAATCGCCAGATCGTCGAGACGATCTGTCAGGCCTTCAACGATCACGATCCCGACGGGATCGTCGACCATTTTGCCGATGATTCCGTCTGGTTGTTGTCGCGCGGCACGCCACCGGATGGCGCCACGCTACGAGGCAAGGCCGAGATCCGCGAGATGATCGTGCAGCGCTTCGCGTCCATCCCCGACATCGCGTGGGAAATCCACAGCCACTGGGCCGGCGGCGACCGGGCATGCTCCGAATGGACCGTCACCGGCACCGAGGCGAACGGCAACCGGCTCGAATGGCTCGGCTGCGATCTCTGGCTCCTGAACGAAGATGGCCAGGTGCTACGCAAGGACACCTACTGGAAGTATGCCGGCGGCGAGAGCTGACAGGATTACACGCGGCCGGTTCAGGGCCAGTTCAGGGCCAGTTCAGGGCCAGTTCAGGCAAGACCCAGTTCCGCCCGCAGCTTCTTCGTCAGGCCGCGGGAAACCATATCGTGGGATTCGCGCAGGTAGTCCTGCAGATCGGCATCCAGCACTACGCGACCCGCGAACCGGACGCATGTCCGGGACTTTGTCGATCCTTGGCGCAACGCGCCTGTCATATTGGATGAAACCTTCAACGGCATCGCGCCACGTCCCCTGGGTAAAAAATTCGACAAATATCAAGGCGTCGTCGTTGCGGGCTTCTCAGCGCGTACGACAATCAGCCGCAACAGCTTTGGTATGACGCACGGGCGCGGCGAGAAGGGTGACAAGGTTGAGTTGTCCACCGAAGTAGAGGGTTGGAACAAAGACTAAATACTTGCATGAAATAGGCCGCCCATCCTGCAACTACGGACGAGGTCCACTCGGCTCACTTCTTCCTCGGATGTCCGCTTCTGGCAACTAGAAGACAGAATGATCGACATTGATAGATGCCGACGGTCGGAAGAATATTATCGAATAGGTGATACGGTAACACTATCCCCGTGATCCACCGCGTTTTGGGAATGTCCGATCCTGGCTGGAACCGGCCACACTTCATACAATGACGTCGCGTCCGCCAATCACCCGATCGCAAACAGGATCAACATCTCACTTCCACGTGCCCTGCCGCCGACGGCCCCTATAAAATATCCACCGGCACCTTGATATAGAACGTACCGTTCTCCTCCGCCGGCGGCATTTCGCCTGCGCGCATGTTGACCTGCACGGCCGGAATAATCAGGCGCGGCAGCGACAGGGTCGCGTCGCGGTCGCGGCGCATCTGAACATAGTCGTGTTCCAGTGCGCCGCCGCCGATATGGATGTTGGTGTCGCGCTGAACGGCCACCGTGGTTTCCCAAGCAAAATCACGCGTGCCGCCGGCGCCGTAGTCGTGGCACACGAACAGCCGCATATCTTCGGGCAGTTCGAGAATTTTCTGCAGCGAGGCATAAAGCTGCTTCGCCTCGCCGCCGGGAAAATCGCAGCGCGCGGTACCGGAATCCGGCATGAACATGGTGTCGCCGACAAAACACGCATCGCCGATCACATAGGTGACGCAGGCCGGCGTATGGCCCGGCGTCGCCATGACACGGGCCTCGATATTGCCGATCTTGAACGTCGCCCCGTCGGCGAACGTCTCATCGAACTGGGAGCCGTCTGCCGGCAAGGTGTCGGTCATATTGAACAATGCACCGAACGTCTTCTGCACCTCGGTGATGCCGTGGCCGATGCCCGACTTGCCGCCGAGCTGTTTCCGGAGGCGGCGCGACGCCGTCAGATGATCGGCATGGACATGGGTCTCGATAATCCAGGCGACGGTCAGGCCGACCTCGGTGACATGGGCGGCGATTTTGTCGGCGCTTTCGGTCGAGGTCCGGCCCGAGATGGGGTCGTAATCCAGCACGGGGTCGATAATGGCGGCCTGCATCGTCTCGGGGTCGTGTACGACATAGGATGCCGAATTCGTTTTATCATCAAAAAAACATACAATTTCGGGGCGCATTTGCGCTTCCCTCCCCTTAGTTCAGCCGTTTCCCGAATCCGACGATAACAAGAATCACACTCCAAAGGTATGCACAGCGCGCAATGGGTTGGCTCAGATGCGCGGTTTGACGCGAAATGATTTCTAACCTAGTTCTATGGTGCCTTTTCGGGGCACCCGCAAGCACATGAATGGACGTATATCCGCCATGCCAGGCGATTTTCTAGACCCGCAGGAACGCATCGATCTGTCGCCCATAATCGGTGACGAAACCAAGACCACCACCTGTTATATGTGCGCCTGCCGATGCGGCATCAAGGTCCACCTGCGCGAAGGTGAAATCCGCTATATCGAGGGCAATAAGGATCACCCGATCAACAAGGGTGTGCTGTGCGGCAAGGGAAGCGCCGGCATCATGCAGCATTATTCCCCTGCCCGGCTGACCAAGCCGCTGCGCCGCGTCGGTGAACGCGGATCGGGCGAGTTCGAGGAAATCGAATGGGAAGAGGCGCTGACCATCGTCGCCGACCGGATGAAAAAAATCCGCGCCGACGATCCGAAGAAGCTGGCCTTCTTTACCGGCCGCGACCAGAGCCAGGCCCTGACCGGCTGGTGGGCGAGCCAGTTCGGCACCCCCAACCACGCCGCCCATGGCGGGTTCTGTTCGGTGAACATGGCGGCCGCCGGGCTATATTCCATCGGCGGATCGTTCTGGGAATTCGGCGAGCCGGACTGGGAACTGACCGAATATTTCATGATGTTCGGCGTTGCCGAGGATCATGATTCCAACCCGATTAAGATGGGCCTGTCGACGCTGAAAGCGCGCGGCGCGAAATTCGTGTCGGTCAATCCGGTCAAGACGGGTTATTCGGCGATTGCCGATGAATGGATCGGTGTGCGGCCCGGCAGCGACGGTGCGTTCGTCCTCGCGCTGATCCACGAATTACTCCACGCCGACAAAATCGATCTCGACTATCTGGTGCGCTACACCAATGCGCCGTGGCTGGTAATCAAGGATCCGGGCGCCGACGATGACGGGCTTTTTGCCCGCGGCGCCGATGGCGAACCGCTGTGCTGGGATCAGAACACCGGCCAGATTGCCGATGCACGTCTTGCCGGTGTCGCGCCCGCAGTGGTCGGCGAATACACGCTGGATGACGGGCGCACCGCCGTGCTGTCTTTCCTGCTGATGGCCGACCGTTATATGGACATGAATTACGGTCCGGAAGCCGCGGCCCTGAAATCAGGCGTCGCCGCAAACCATATCCGCCGCATCGCCGCCGAACTGGCCGAAGCCGCGTTCGAAAAGGAAATCGTGCTCGACGTCGAATGGACCGACTGGGCCGGGCGCAAGCAGGACAAGATGATCGGCCGCCCCGTCGCGATGCATGCGATGCGCGGTATTTCCGCCCATTCGAACGGCTTCCATACCTGCCGCGCGATCCATCTGTTGCAGATGCTTCTCGGCACCATCGATGTACCGGGCGGGTTCCGCTACAAACCACCTTTCCCGCGCCCCTGCCCGCCGCCGCAGAAACCTGCCGGCCGCCCGGACCAGGTCAACGCGAATACGCCGCTGCCGGGACCACCGCTCGGCTTCCCGACCGGCCCCGAAGATCTGCTGGTCGATGCCGACGGCACACCGCAGCGCATCGACAAGGCATTTTCCTGGGAAGCGCCGATCAGCGCCCATGGCATGATGCACATGGTTATCACCAATGCGTGGAAGGGTGATCCCTATCCGATCGACACGCTGTTCATGTTTATGGCCAACATGGCGTGGAATTCGTCGATGAACACGTCCGGCGTGATGGACATGCTGACCGACCGCAACGAGGAGACGGGGGAATATAAAATCCCCTTCATCGTCTATTCGGATGCGTTCTGGTCCGAAACCGTCCCCTATTGCGACATCATCCTGCCGGACACTACATATCTTGAACGCTGGGACGCGGTCTCGATGCTCGACCGGCCGATCTGCAGCGCCGACGGACCCGCCGACGCGATCCGCCAGCCGGTGGTCGAACCCGACCGTGACGTGCGACCGTTCCAGACTGTACTGATTGATCTCGGCGCGCGTATCGGCCTGCCCGGTCTGACCAATGAAGACGGCTCGCCCAAATATCCCGGCGGCTATTCCGATTATCTGGTGAACCATGAACGCATGCCGGGGATCGGCACGCTGGCCGGTTGGCGCGGGGAAAACGGCGACAGCCACGGCACCGGCGCGGTCAACCCGAACCAGCTCGACCGCTATATCGAAAACGGCTGTTTCTGGAGCCACGAATTCCCCGAGAACCAGCGCTATTTTAAACACGCCAACCGCGACTATCTGGAATACGCGGCGAGCATGGGCTGGATCGGATCGTCCGACCAGATCGTCCTCCAGGTGTATTCCGAACCGATGCAGCGGTTTCGTCTAGCCGCGCGCGGTCATGGCGACATCACACCGCCCGACGAGCACAAGGCGCGGGTCGAAGCCTATTTCGATCCGCTACCAACATGGTACCGCCCGTTCGAATCTCAGGATGGCGGCGAAGACAAATACCCGTTCTTCGCCATCACCCAGCGGCCGATGGCGATGTACCATTCCTGGGGCTCGCAGAATGCGTGGCTGCGCCAGATCCATACCAGCAACCGGCTGTACATGAACCGCTTCCAGGCCGAGCTTGAAGGCATCGAGGATGACGACTGGGTCTGGGTGATCAGCCACCACAGCCGCATCAAGGTGCAAGTCCGCCTGATGGAAGGCGTGGAACGCAACACAGTCTGGACGTGGAACGCGATCGGCAAACGCTCGGGCGCATGGAACCTCGATCCGGACTCGCCCGAAGCCAAAAAGGGCTTCCTGCTGAACCATGTGATTTCCGAATTGCTGCCGCCCAAGGAAAGCGGGTTCCGCTATTCGAATTCGGACCCGGTGACCGGTCAGGCCGCGTGGTACGACCTCCGCGTCCGCATCGAAAAAGCCGAGGCCGAAGAAGAAATCACGTTGCCGCAATTCGATGCCCAGCCCTCCACCAATAATGCCTCTGTCGGACAGCGCATTCTGCGCTACGGCGCACGCTTCAAGCCGAAGCGTCCCGCAAAAAATCCGGCCAAAGGAGACAATTCATGACCCTGCTGCCCGCGCGCAAACCGCAAGGTCAGGAAGTCAAACTCGGCCTCGTCATCGATCTGGATACCTGCGTAGGCTGTCATGCCTGCGCGGTGAACTGCAAGGAATGGAACACCGGGGGCCATTCGGCGCCGCTGCCGGATAACAATCCCTACGGCACCGATCCGAACGGCGTGTGGTTCAACCGCATTCATACATTCGAAGCGGGCCAAGGCACGGACAGCCGGACGGTTCATTTCCCGCGCTCCTGTCTGCATTGCGAGGATGCCGCCTGCGTCACCGTGTGCCCGACCGGTGCGTCCTACAAGCGTGAAGCCGACGGCATCGTCCTGGTGAACGAGGATGCCTGCATCGGCTGCAAGCTGTGTTCCTGGGCCTGCCCGTATGGCGCACGTGAATATGACACTGATGCCGGCGTGATGAAAAAATGCACGCTGTGTATCGACCGGATCTATAACGAGAATATTCCGGAGGACGAGCGCGTGCCTGCCTGCGTGTCGACCTGCCCGGCGAGTGCCCGACATTTCGGCGATCTCGGCGATCCGGAATCGGCCGTCTCCCAGCTTGTCGCCGAGCGCGGCGGCTATGAACTGATGCCCGAGATGGGCTACAAACCGGTCAATCGCTACCTGCCGCCCCGTGCCGCCAAGAAAAACCAGGGCCCGTCAGGCGTTGGCGCGGCGCTGTCGCGGATCGCGACCGAGGACGCACCGGGCGCGGCCGCAGGATCGGGCAAGTTCCTGCGCTGGGTCGACCGCGTATTGTCACGCTAACGGACGAATTCGATGCATCCAGCCTATTCCGTCATCTTTTTTACCACCGCATCCGGCGCGGGCTACGGCCTGATTGCAACGATGGCGCTATTCGGGGTGCTGAACGGCGTGACGCTCGACCCGTGGTTCGGCGCTATCGGGTTCGGGCTCGGCACATTGCTGATTACCGGCGGGCTGCTGTCCTCGACCGCGCATCTCGGCCATCCGGAACGCGCATGGCGCGCCTTCAGCCAGTGGAAATCGTCCTGGCTGTCGCGCGAAGGCGTGCTGGCGACAGCAACCTACGTTCCGCTGGCACTAACCGCATGGGGCTGGATCGTCGAAGGATCGCTGGAGGGCCCGTTCGGGCTGTTCGCCGTCGCACTGGCACTGCTTTGCGTGCTCACGGTTCATGCAACCGCCATGATTTACGCCACCCTGCGCACGATCAGCGCCTGGCATAACAAGCGCACGGTGCCGGTCTATCTGTCATTTGCGCTGCTGACGGGGTCGATGTGGTTTCACGCGCTGGCCCAAATGTTCGGCTATCAGACCCCAATGCAGGCCGCCATCGTCGCGATCGGCCTGCTGCTCGTGCTGTTCCTCAAACGGTCCTACTGGCGCACGATCGATCTGACCCCCGGCGCGTCGACGCCCGAAAGTGCCACCGGTCTCGGCGATATCGGCAAGGTCCGCCTACTCGATAACCCGACGATGACCGAAACCTTCGTGCAGCGCGAAATGGGCTTTTCCATCGCGCGCAAGCATTCGCTCAAACTGCGGCGCCTCGCCTTTCTGGGCTATTGCGCGATCCCGTTCGCGCTGACCCTGCTGACCAGCGAGGCCGCTCCGGCGGTCGCCGTCCCCGGTACGCTGGCCGCGGCGATATGCGTCTCGTTTGGCGTGGTCATCGAACGCTGGCTGTTTTTCGCCGAGGCTAAGCATGTCAGCATGCTTTATTATGGGGCGCAGAGTTCGTAAGCACAGACGTCTTAGCTGGAACACTTTGTCCGGCACCGTGCCACAACCAATAGAAAAGGTGACGACATGGCGGAACGTATCTGGGACAAATTTCTGACCGAGCGCGATAGGCAGGTCTTCGATCAGGGCGGCTGGGGTGCGCTGTCGGGCGGCGGCAAGAAACCGGCGCTGCTGGTCATCGATGTCAATTACGCGTTCTGCGGCGAAAAATCCCTGCCGATCCTCGATGCCGTAAAGGAATGGCGCACGTCCTGCGGCGAGGAAGCCTGGGAGGCATTGCCGCATATCCGTACATTGATCGACCGGTGCCGCGAAAAGGGCATTCCTGTCATCTATACGACCGGCACGGTGCGCGACGATGGCTGGGACAAGGGAAGCTGGGCGTGGAAGACATCGCGGGGAGGCGAAGACACGCCGGACGGTGCGCCGAATGCGCGTGCGACCAACCGCGACGGCAACGACATCATGGACGAGATCGCGCCGGCGCCGCAGGACATCGTTATCCGAAAGCTGAAGCCCAGCGCCTTTCACGGTACACCCCTGGCGTCGTTTCTGGTCAACCTCGGCGCAGACTCCCTGATTGTTACCGGCACAACCACATCCG
>CAJIYX010000092.1 GCA_905181725.1 Alphaproteobacteria bacterium UBA830 | reverse complement strand
CCGATGCGCGCGCAGTCACGCGGCTGGGCGTGCCGAACGCGTGATCGCCCACATCGCGAACCGTTAACGCGTTTACCTGGCCGACCGCCGTTCCGGTGGTGGCGATCAGAACGGATTTCTCGGTAATCCCTTCCTGAATGCGGTCTTCGATACGAGCGTTGCGGTGGCGCCGGTTTTCTATCGCAGTCTCAACCGTCTCCGCCGTGACCTCTGCGCCACCCGTCTTCTTAAGCACCTGGCGGGCTTCGGCCAGAATATCCTCAACACGCTCGAATTGAGACGAAAGCTTGGTGCGGTCGGCCGCCCAGCGAGAGGCCTGACCAAGCAGACGGGCAACCGCGGAATCGGCGCATTTCACACCCGTCTCGTCGAATTCTGCGGCTAACGCTCGGATAAGCCCGGCATAGGTCTCGATGTTGCCGGCCTCTGCCTCGACGTTCGGATCGATATCGGCCTTGATCTTGAAATAGTGCTGAAACTCGGGGTCGGTCGAGAAAAACGTGTAGTACCAGTTCGGTGCGCCGATCAGCACGACCTTTACATCGAGCGGCACCGGTTGCGGCGACAACGCCCCCGCCACGGTCGGACCGTTTGAGCGGTAAAGCTCTTCAATTCTGATTTCCTCGTCCCGCAAGGCGCCTTTGATAAACGGCCAAATTGACGGGTTGGACGCGATCGCATCCGCGCGCAGCACCAGAACGCCGCCATTCGCACAATGAAGGGCGCCGGGTTTGATCAACGTAAAATCGGTTTCCACCGCGCGCGCGGACTGGCGGTACTCGATACGTCCGAACAGGTTCTCGTAAGTCGGATTGGCCTCAACGATTACCGGTAGCGTCTCGTTGCGCTGATTATCGACCAGCAGATTGACGGCATAGCGACGAGCGGGATCCAATTCGGGCGGACGCGCGCCCTCTTCAGGCGGCGGCAGGAATGCCTGAAAATTATCGGTGATGTCGCTCCGCAGCTCGACGAGCCATTTGTTGAGCCCATGATGTTCTGCTGATCCCGCAAGCGCAGCAGCGATTACCGGCCCGCTTGTCTGATCGGCGACCTGTCTGCTCAGTTCGGCACCACGTTGCTGGAAAGCCGCCTGTAACTCCGCCGTGCGCCGATTAACGGCAAGAATCTGCTGTGCCAGCGCGGGACCATGCTCGGCCAGAAGCGCCCGCTGCTCATCCGTCATCTGCTCGGCGGGTATGGCCTCGCCATTCTCGTCGGCCGCAACGATCACCGGCCCCTGCTGGTTCTGGAGAATATCGAGGCCCTTCTCCTTCGCCGCCTCCTGCACCGCTTTCATCTGGTTATTCAGTTCGTTCTGCGCGGTCTCGCCTTCCGCCTGCATCTGCGACTGAAACGACTCCCCGCCGAACGCCGTTCTCAATGCCTGGGTCAAACCGCCCACAAGGCGTTGCATCGCATCTCGCAGTTTTCTGCCTTCGCCTGCCGGCAGTCGGATGGCGACCGGTTCGCCGGGCGCACCGAAATCGTTCAGATAGACCCAATCGTCTGGTGCCCGGCTGTCGCTGAGTGCTGCCTTGAGGAAGTCGACCGTCGACGTAAGACGGCCACTGCGGTTCTCCCCCAATACAAAGACGTTGAATCCCGGCTCCGGCACCGCCAGAGCCAGTTCGAGCGCCTCCCGGGCGCGCTGGTGGCTGGATAAGTCGAAGATCGCGCCGTCCTGACGCGTACCGGGGACAAATGCCGGGATGCCGACTTCGTCAGGGCTAAGTTTCTTGGCGGTCATCGGCTCTCCCAGGGAAGAAATTCACAGTGGGCGGGATAGTTACGCGTCAGCGCTGCCCGATCAAGTGGATAACGGTCATTCAAGAAACGATGACAGATACGTGTAAGCACACTGATTATGCCACGGCGTCCGACCGGCATGTCCATGAAACCCTACATGACCACCACTATCGGCCAACGCCAGTGAAATCTTTGCGAGCCCCGCCAGAGGCAGGTTTTCGAACGCATCTGCGGGGATCCAGGGGTCGTTCCGCGCATGGATGAGCAGCGCCGGCGTGGCTATTTTGGCCAGCATGCCGGCGGCCGAGCATTTCCGGTAATAGTCGTCGGCATCGGCAAAGCCGTTACGTGGCGCGACAAACACATCGTCGAACGCATAGACAGTGCGCGCACCTGCAATGGCTGACTGTTCGGTATCCGTCAGCACTGCCCTACCGGCTGCCGCCTGCTCCGCCATGCGTTTGAGGAGCCATCCGTGATAGAGCCAGTTGCGGGCTGCCATCATACGGCGCGAGGCCGCCGCCAGATCAATCGGGGCCGAGACAGCGATGGCGCAGACAGGTTCAACCGCCACGGGCTTTTCCGCCCATGTCTTTTCAGCCGATGTCTTTTCAGCCCGTGTCTTTTCAGCGAGGTATTTAAGAACAATATTCCCGCCCAGCGAATAACCGATGAGAACAAGGCCCCGTTCCGCCAGATCGGGCAGTAATTGCTCCAACACGTTTGCAAGGTCATAGCTCGACCCGGCACAGTAGTGTCCCCGGCA
The DNA here is from genome assembly GCA_905181725.1 of Alphaproteobacteria bacterium UBA830. Lineage (GTDB taxonomy): Bacteria > Pseudomonadota > Alphaproteobacteria > MPNO01 > UBA830 > CAXBCP01. Next base: position 19,339 of record CAJIYX010000092.1, on the reverse strand, counting down.
GGTCAGCCGTGACGGCCCGGCCCCCCGCAGGTTCAATCGAAGCACCGACATTTTCTGCGATAGAAGGAAACGCGCGGTTTCAAGGACGTAGAAGCTTTCTTCGCATCCTGTTAATCCGTGCAGGAGCACAACCAGCGGGCCGTCGTCATTCCGGTGCAACACCCCCTGAAGGCGGTCGCCTGAACCGTCATCTGTCTCGAAGAACAGGCGTTCCGAGGGCCAGGCCGACAAATCCCAGCCGCCCGGGCTCAGATAGTTTCGAAGCGTCTGCAGGTCGCCGCCGATCCACGGGAACCTCGGCCGGAATGGTGGATAGGTCGGTTTCAAATCGATGTGTCGGTCAGAACCGGTCCGCCGTGCAGCTCAGTCCAAGCGCTTCCGCCGTGTTCGTGACTGTTGAAATGCAGGCGGCGGCTGCCGCCTCGGGAAGCGATACGTCCAGACGGACCACATACAGGCCCTGTTGCTCAGCCAGTGGCCCGGCATTGAGCGTGACAATATTGGCCCCGAATTCGACAAACGTCTCACATAGCCGGGCAACCAGCCCCGGCTGATCGCCGCCCGACACGGTAATCCTGTGGGTAACGTCGCCCTCTGGTCCGTGATGCGCCTTGAAATTATAGGGGCGCACCCGTATCTCAGCGCCCGCGAGGGCCACCAGCGATTCCAGCGCCCGCTGGAGTTCCGCGATTTCAAGATCGGATGCCAGCTCACAGACCGCAGAGAAATCCGCGCCTCCGCCGAGAACGGAGAAGCTGGTATCCGTAAGGTTTGCGCCCATCTCCCAGAGCGCCGCCGTTATGGCGGAAACGAGACCCGTTTTGTCGGGACACAGAACTGTTACGATAGCTATGCTCGTCATAAATTCCCTCTGCGTTTGATCGCGCGACACTAACGATACGTTGGCCACGAGGCGAGCAAGAAGACAGATCATTGCATATTTAACATGATAAATTAGATTAACTATACAACACAAGATACTGATTATTATCAACTATGATGAAATTTTTTGCCGGATTTTGATTTAAAAAATGGGCTTCCCAGCTGACGCTTATTGCGGTCCTGCCGCTGACGCTTTTTGCCGTGGCAGGCGTTCTCTGGCTCAGAACATCGTTGCCCGGTCTTTCGGAAAATTTCACCCTGCCGAGGATAAAAGAGCCGGTCGAGATCATTCACCCCTATGACGACGACCGGATCATTGCCGGCCAGGGTGCGGCGGCGCTGGAAATTCTGGCGGACCGGTCCGATATCGACACTCTCGTTGTACCGGTCGGTGGCGGCGGATTTATCGCGGGCTGCGCCATCGCGGCGAAGGATATCCACCCGGCTATCGAAATTATCGGTGTCGAGACCGAAATGTACCCGTCGATGCCCAATGCGCTCTTCGGCGAAACCGACCGGCGGACTGGCGGTTATTCCATTGCCGACGGTATCTCGGTCAAATCGCCGGGCGAACGCACCCTGAAAATCGTTAAAGAACACGTCTCCCGGATCGACATGGTCCGCGAAGACGATATAGAATCCGCGATACACATGCTTGCCGAGATCGAAAAATAGGTCGTCGAAGGTGCGGGAGCCGAACCGCTCGCTGCGGTTCTGGCGGACCGGGACGCCTTTGCCGGTAAGCGTACCGCCTTGATGATATCGGGCGGCAATATCGATACGCGGCTGCTCTCATCCGTGCTGATGCGCGGACTGGTGCGATCGGGTCGTCTCGTAAGGCTCGGCGTTCAGATCAGCGACCTGCCCCGGCAACCTTGCAACTGTGTCTTCATTGATCGCGGAGTTCGGCGGCAACATCGTCGAGGTCGAGCATGAACGCTGGTATCGCGACGTGCCGGTCCGGCTGGCCCAGATCGAAGTTCTTATCGAAGTGCGCAGCGGTGGCGACGGTCACCCGATCGCGAAAGGACTGGCCGATGGCGAATTCCCGGCGCGTATTCTCGGCACCGATTACGGGGCGGTGTAGCGCCCTCAGGACAGTTTGGCGTAGCCACCCTTGAAATACAGCAGCGGGCGGGCCTCGCCCTGCTCGTAGGTCATCCTGCTGACCTCACCGACCATGATCAGATGATCACCGCCCTCATACATGGCGTGTTTATTGCATTCGAGAACCGCGACAGCCCCATCGAACACGGGGCATCCGTTTTCGCCATAGCCGTGTTCGACACCATCCCACTTGTCTTCGCTCGACCGGGCAAAATTATTGGACATGTCCATCTGATCTTCGCTCAGCACATTGATGTTGAAGTGCCGGCAGCTTTCGAAGGCTTCGAAACTATTGATTTTGGCGTCCACGCAGAACAGAACAAGCGGCGGGTCGAGCGATAGCGACGAAAACGAATTCGCCGTGATGCCGATCTTTTCACCGTCATGATCGAGCGTTGTGACAATCGTGACGCCCGTTGCAAAACATCCCACCGCGTTGCGGTATTCTCTCTGATCCATCGCCATAAAACTGTCCGTTATCTCTTGATTTTAGCCGTTCATCAGGCCGGCCGGGCGATACTAGTCGATTGTCCGCCTTTGGGAAACGGGTCGTCCCACCGCGAAGTGAGAAGGCTAAAAACCCGCGATTTTCGCTGCCTTCAGATGATCGGCAAGAATGCCCGGCAGCGTGTCGGGTGCTTCGCGTCCGAATCCGCAAAAAGCCCCGATACCAAATTCCGGCAGATATCGACGCGCCGTCGCCAGCCGGTCGGAAAAGCCATCCATGTTGTGAATCATCCCGAGATAGATCTTGGTGCCTGCGGGACGGAGATCGGCGAGCGGCGCAAAGAATGCATCGTCGCTTCGGTCCAGAACCGGAATATGGATCCAGTCCACCCGGCGTCCGGATCGTTCGACGAAGGCGTTGGCCATTTTCACCGCGCCACTCAGATCATCGGGTGCAAAGCGTGGCCAGCCGCCGAGTGTGCCGAAACACAGATGAAACCCAAGCCCGGCATTTTCCGGAATATCGGGGCACATAGCTTCAAACTGCGCGACGTTTCGTTCGATCGCGGTCTCGGGATCAAATCCGTCGAGAGCGCCGTACCCGTCCATCATCTCGGTCGCGCAATCCCACTGGATCGCCAGATCTTCCGCCGGAATGTTATCAACGATGATGCGCAGTTCGGCATGAACCGCGTCCAGATATCCCGGCTTGATCCGGTCAAGGTCGCCCGGCGTCGGGAAAACGCGCGGCGCAATAACGCTGTTAACCGACGGGATCGATACCTGAAAGCGCAGATCGGCCGCGAGAACACCTTTGTCCCGCAGCGTCCGAAAGACGAAATACGAGTTGAGCGCATCCCGCGCATAGCCAAGCCGCCATCCCGGATCACCAAAGCGCACCTGTTCGACGCCGTCTTTAACCTTGAACAGCCAGCTGTCCCCCGGACCGCGCGGGTTCAACCGTTCCGCACCGTTCTCATATTCGGGCCGCCGCAGAATGTCGAATTCCGGATGCCCGGCCATAACCTGAAAATGAATCTTGCTGATCCAGTGCTTCCGGGGGCCGATCTCCCCATCCGGCACGGCGGCAAGATGTTGCCCAAGCTGCGCCCCGAAGGTTTCGAATACCCGTTCTGTCGTGTCATAGGGAATGCTGCCGACTAGCATTAGATCTTTGCTCATGCGCCTGTCATACCTTTGACCGATCAAGCGTTGCCGGGTGAAACAGTTCCGCCGGATCCATCTTGCGCGCGGCGATGCCCTGCGCGAAAGACCACCGGCACATTGTATCCAGTTCCTTGTAATTTTCCTTGAAACCATAGGGCCAGATATCGTCGCCCATGAGGTCCCTCGTCTCTGCAAGTTCGGCGACGATCCACGGCATCGAGACCGCGAGCGCTGTCACGTCCGACATCTCGGCGAGGCACAGATCCTTCGCTTGCGTAAAGGCCTTCAGCACGCTGGTCGCCAGCCACGGTGCGCGTTCCAGCAGCGTTCGGCGGATCGCCAGCACATGCATTATGGGGAAAAGCCCGGCGCGCACGTACCAGTCTTTTTCCGCTGCCCTGAAATCGGGGAAAAGGCGGACGATGTCCGGATTGTGCGGCCCGAGACAGGACGGCTCGCGCGCCGACACAAGGGCCGTGAGGTCGCCCCGGGCGAGCATGGCCGACAGGGTTTCATCGTCACCGATCTGCGACACCCTGATGTCAGCGGGCAGGTAGGGTGCAAATTTTGGTTTGCGACCACCCTCCTCCAGCCCGCCGGTGCGCCAATGGATATCCGCCGGCGCGACGCCGTAATCATCCTGCAGGAACCCCCGGATCCATAACGCTGCGGTCATGGCATATACAGGGATACCGACATCGCGACCTTTCAGGTCTTCAGGGGTACGGATACCGGAATCTTTACGGACATAAATGCCCGAATGCCGGAACATGCGGGACGGAAACACCGGCACCGCGATATAATCATCCCACCCCGTCGACCGCGCCAGAATGTAGCTCGACCCCGACAGCTCGGTGACGTCAAACTCCTGATTATGCCAGGCCCGATAGAAAGCCTGTTCGGGGTTCATCGTCACATAGTTGACGTCACAGCCTTCAATAGCGAGGCGACCGTCCGCCAGAGCGCGCACCCGGTCGTAATCCCCCGTGCAAACTGTCAGCGGCAGACGGTTCATCGACCGTTACTCTTTAGGTTTCGCCGCGGCTGTAAAATACGTGCCGCGCCCGCTTGCGATCAGCTTGTCATCGCCGTCATAAACATAGGCTTCGGCGACGGAATTGGTTCCGCCCAGTTTTACCACCCGCGCCACGCATTTCAGATCACCCGGCATCGCCGCACGGTGATAATCGACCCGCATATCCACTGTCGGTACCGGCATGCCGACCTTCGCCGCGATCATGAAATCGGCGACCGTATCGACCAGCGCCCCCAGAATACCGCCATGGGTATATTTCGCCTTGGGGTTCGAAACCATTTCTTCGCGCCATTTCAGCGACACGATCAGTTCTTCCTCGGTGAGGGACTGAATTTCTAGTCCCATCCAGGCATTAAACGGGTTCGCACTCATGCGTTCTTGTAGAGCTTCGATGGTTACGACATTGGCAGGCATTGTGATCCCTCTATCGAGTAAATGATTGAACGCCATCCATAACGGATTTGCGGCAGCGCGTCGCCCCCGATGCCAGTTAAGCGGATTTTACGGGATATTAACTAAGCCCGACCATGATGCATCGAGACCTGAGACCAGAGGCATTCAATGTTCGTAATTATCGGCACCGTAACGGTGTTACGTATGCGTTCTCGGCGGTTATTTGGCGATGGGCGGGAAGCTTGCCGTTATCTGGCAGCCTTTTTAAGCCTTGATCATCGGCGGCGCCGCGATCGGCGCCATGATTATCGGCAAATTCGACAAGGCTGCCAAGGGCCCGGCCTATAAGAAAGACGACTATATCGTGCTACTCAGTGTGCAATATCAGATATTCAAAATGGCGCACTCCAAGGGGGTGCTCACACTGGAAACAAACATTGAAAACCCAGATGATAGCGACCTGTTCAACCGGCTCCCGTCTTTTCACAACAATCATCACGCAGCCGAATTCGTTTGTGACTAACTACGGATGATAAGTCTCGGCAGCGAAACGTCACACGAGATAGAAGCGCTGATGGATAAAGAGATCGAAACACATCATCACGAAAACCATCGTGTCGCCTCTGCCATTCAGGCGAAGGCCGATGCGTTACTGGCGCTCGGGATTGTCACCGTTGTGCTCGGCATTATTAAAACCATGGGCACCATCAGCGAGCCAGAGGTAGCGACCGAGCCGCTGATCAAAGACAATCCCAAGAATGCCCGCAACCGACTAATTGCGATTGTGGATCTAAGAGCAGCGGGCAAAAATTTGAAAGCGTCAGGTTACAAAGTGGCTAAGAAAGCCACGACACCCGCACGACCCGGCCCCGCTGCCAGACCCGTCATTCCGGTGCAACTGGAGACGCCCGCGGCTGAGATAGGCGGTCCCGCCACAGACTGACATTCCCGTTCTCATTTTGCGGTCCTTACCAAATGTTCGCGGAAAACTTTTCCCAAATGCCACAAAGCTCTATAATCATCAGGTATGATGAATACTCGGCAATCGAATAGCCCATGAACCAGCAACTTATTCGCCCCGATAGATTTTTCTTCGGCACGCGCTCACTGCCGTGCCCGTATATCGAGGGTCAGATAGAACGAAAGGTCGTTACGGACCTCACCGGCCATAACGCCGAAGAGCTCTACCAACGCCTCTCGCGTGCAGGCTTCAGACGCAGTCATAACCTTGCCTACCGGCCAGCCTGCCCGACCTGCAATGCCTGCATCCCAGTGCGCATCGTCGCTGGTGATTTTGAGATGACTAAATCGTTCCGGCGGGTCATGGCCGCAAACGCCGATCTGACGGCAGACGACACAGACGCCATCGCGACTGTGGAGCAATACCGACTGTTTTCAGCATATCAACGAGCGCGTCACGAAGGCGGCGATATGTCGGGGATGGCCTTTAACGACTACCGGGCAATGGTCGAAGATACCCCGGTCACATCGCGGACGGTTGAATTCCGCGATGGCGACGGCGCTCTGGTCGCCGTCATGCTGATGGACCGGATGGAAGCCTCACTCTCTGCCGTATACAGCTTCTTCGATGACGGTATGGCGAGGCGCAGCCTCGGGACCTTTATGATCCTCTGGATGGTGGAATGCGCGCGCGCCCTTGCGTTGCCCTATGTCTATCTGGGCTTCTGGATCGACGGGTCGGACAAGATGGCCTACAAGGCGCGCTTCCAGCCCCTTGAGGCACTGGGCGACGATGGCTGGACGGTCAATCAACCCTAAAAATTGCCATGCACTTTATGCATTGGCCATTGCACCAGGGGCATAACAAACCTACTGTAATATCATGGATTAAAAAATCCTTAAGGGTGGGAACGTAATAAGTCCAATTTAGGGAGATGAACACAAATGAAGAAATCAATCGCGAAGAAAGCTGGCAAAGCAAAGACCGCCGATCGCCGGTCCTTCATTAAGGGTGCCGCACTTGCCGGTGCAGGCGCAACTGTTGCTGCGGCTTCCAGCTTCCCCGCCCCCGCAGTCGCTCAGAAGCGCATCGAAATGACTATGGTGACTACATGGCCGCGCGATTTCCCGGGTCTGGGGACAGGCGCTCAACGCGCCGCCAAACGAATTGAAGATCTATCCGAAGGTCGCATCAAGGTTCAGTATTTCGCGGCTGGCGAACGGGTCGGCGCGTTTGATTCGTTCGACGCCGTTGCGTCGGGCAACGCGCAGGCCTACCACGCCGCTGATTATTACTGGAAGGGCAAGCACCCCGGCTGGGCTTATTTCACCGCCGTTCCGTTCGGCTTCACCTATACCGAAATGAATGCCTGGATCCGCTTTGGCGGCGGCCAGCAGCTCTGGGACGAACTTGCCGGCAATTATGGGCTAAAGTGCCTTATGTGCGGCAATACCGGCGTACAGATGGGCGGCTGGTTCCGCAAGGAAATCAACTCAGCCGATGACCTCAAAGGCCTGAAGATGCGTATCCCCGGCCTCGGCGGCGACGTGATGGCCAAACTCGGCGCATCCCCGGTATCGCTTCCCGGCGGTCAGATATACGAAAACCTTGTCTCTGGCGCGATTGACGCCACCGAATGGGTTGGCCCCTGGAACGACAGCTTCATGAAGTTCTATGAAGCCGCCAAGTACTATTACTACCCGGGCATGCACGAACCGGCGGCGATGCTGTCGCTCGGCATGAACGCGTCCTGGTGGGGCAAGCTCACCAAATCCGATCAGCTTCTGATTGAAGCTGCCGCGTCGATGGAAAACGACGTGATGATGTCGGAATACAACGCCAAAAACGGTGCCTCGCTGAACAAGCTCATCACGGAGAACGGTGTTAAGCTTCGCCGTTTCAATGACGATATCTATGACGCCTTCGGCGATGCCTCGAAGGAAGTCTTCGAGACCGTGCAGGCGCATAGCCCGCTCGCCAAGAAAATCCACGACAGCTTCATCGGCGCACGCAAAGAACTGGGCGCCTGGACCAAGATTTCGGATCAGGCCTACGTCCAGCAGCGCAATCGCGTTCTCGGCGTCTGATCGAAACCGGAAACTGACGTGAAGGCGGCGCCCCCGGGCGCCGCCTTCCGCGCCGGCCCGGCTTGCGGGGTCGGCCTCAGACTTCCCAGAACGACAAACGCCGATGGTATCCGTTTCCGCATTAGCCGACCTCAGCGGTACATTTGTGAGCAGTTTTTTGCGTATCGTCGTCGTGTCCACCGCGATGATGGGCCTCGTCTTTACGTTCAACAATTTTCTAATTTTCTGGCAGGGCTGGCCTGGGCTTACCAATCTGACATCTCATCTTGGCTGGTTCGGTGCGGAGCCCCTGCGCCAACCTTTAGCATCGTCCGATGTCACCCTTGGCTTTCTGCAACTGGCCACATATTCACTTACCATCCTGACGGTAGCCGGCCTTACCCTGCGCCGCGCCAACCGGACGATGACAACTGATGCCGATTTTCTGATCGCCATCGCCGCCTACATCGCCCGCGCCGCCTTCTGGGCCGTGCTGCTGGTTGGATTGACGGACATGATCATTTCATTCCTGCGGGTCGAAGGCGCCCTGACGGCAATTGTGGGCGAACACCTTGCGACCCAGCTTGGCCGCGCTATTTATCGCGGCACATATGTCCATTATCCGCTGATGGGCGTATCACTTATGATCGCCTGGTTTAGCCGCTCACTCGGTTTCACCTGGCTCGCGCTGCTGATCGTGTTGGCGGAATTCCAGATTGTGCTGGCACGTTTCATATTTTCCTACGAACAGGCATTCATGGGCGACTTGGTCCGGTTCTGGTACGCAGCGCTGTTCCTGTTCGCGAGCGCCTACACCCTGATTGAAGAAGGCCACGTGCGGGTCGATATCCTGTATGCCGGTATGGTCGAACGCAAGAAAGCGTGGACCAACGTGATCGGATCGTTGTTCCTTGGCGTTCCACTTTGCTGGGTCATCCTGGTATCCGGCATGTGGGACAAGTCGAACCTGATCAATGCCCCGCTCCTGAGTTTCGAAGTGACGCAAAGCGGATACGGCCTGTACGTCAAATACATGATGGCGGGTTTTCTGCTCGTCTATGCGCTGACGATGCTGATGGTCTTCCTGGGGTATCTTTTGCGCAATGCTGCCGTCCTGAACCGAGATGCCGACGCGCGCCCGATCGGCGCGCCGCACGGCGCCCCGTAGAAGCGCCGGAGAAAGCAAAAAAGCAAAATGGAACTCATCTTTCTCCTCATCCTCGTCATTACGATGGCCGTTGCCCTGGCGTCAGGCTATCCCGTCGCCTTCGCCCTGCCCGGCTCGGCGATTATCACTATCGCCCTGGCGGCGCTCTGCGGATATCTGTTCGCCGACAATGCCGACGCTTATTTCCTGCATGGTGGGCCACGCCAGTGGCTGGACGCAGGCGTCACGAATTTCCGCGGCGTCTACTGGGAGCCCGAACGCGATACGCTGATCGCCATCCCGCTCTTCATCTTTATGGGTATCATGCTCGAACGCTCGAAGGTCGCTGAAGATCTTCTGGTCACCATGGCGCAGCTGTTCGGCCCGATACCCGGCGGCCTCGGCATCGCGGTGGTCTTCGTCGGCGCGCTGCTTGCGGCAACCACAGGAATCGTCGGTGCCACGGTTGTGGCGATGGGGCTTATTTCACTGCCGGTCATGTTGCGGGCGAATTATTCCAAAGCCCTGGCGACGGGCACGATCGCTGCTTCCGGTACTTTGGGCCAGATCATTCCACCGTCCATCGTCCTGATCATTCTGGCCGACCAGCTCTCCAGCGCAACGGACCAGGCAAGCACGCTTCGCCAGGTCGATTACAAACAGGCAACGGGAGAATTCTCGATGCCGTCGGAATTCGGCCTTACGTCGACGAGCGCCGGAGATATGTTCCTGGGGGCACTGATCCCCGGTCTGATCCTCGTGCTACTCTACATGTCATATATCCTGATCATCGCACTGGTCCGGCCGAAAATGGCGCCGCCGGTGCGGTTCGACAGTAAATACGACACCCAGTTTCTGATCAAGGTGATCCTTGCGCTTGTGCCGCCCCTGGGACTGATCTTTGCCGTACTGGGCTCCATCATCATGGGGGTCGCTACCGTCAATCAGGCCGGTGCCATTGGCGCCATCGGCGCCGCTATCATGGCAAGTTACCGGCTCATGGAAGGTAAAAAGCGGGCCTACGTCCCGGCGATAATCGCGCTGGCAGCGATCGCCGCCATCCTCGTTCTGGTGAACATTTTCGATATCAATATCAAGAACACCCGCTCACAGACAGAATGGCTCGGTGTGATCCTCGCCGCTATTTCGGTCGTTGCGCTGCTGATTGCCGTCAGCTGGAGCTTCTGGCGTGCCTACAAGATCGACGACACGCTGACCGGCGTCATGGTGGAAACAGCGAAGACCACGTCGCTGGTGTTTATCATCCTGCTCGGCGCGGCAATGCTGACCGCCGCGTTCCGCGCGTTCGGCGGCGAAGATATCGTCCGCGATTTCCTGCAGGGCCTGCCGGGCGGGTTCATCACCAAGTTTATCGTCGTGATGGCGGTCATCTTTGTGCTCGGGTTCTTCCTCGATTTCATCGAGATCGCGGTGGTTGTGGTGCCGATCATTGCTCCGATCCTGCTGGCGGATACGACCGCGAACATCACCGCCGTGTGGCTGGGTGTCATGATAGGCGTGAACATGCAGACGTCTTTCCTGACCCCGCCCTTCGGATTTGCGCTGTTCTATCTGCGCGGTGTTGCCCCGCCGACGGTCAAGACCATCCAGATGTATGCAGGCGTCGTGCCGTTCATTGCGTTGCAGTTGACCGGACTTGCGATCGTCGGTCTGTGGCCGTCCCTGGTGAATTACCTGCCCAACCGGGTTTACCTAACGTCCGAGACCGCGCCGCCACCGAAAAACCCGCGCCTGTCGATGTGCATAGAGGACATGCTGTTCAAGCAGTATGCCGCGCAGGGCGACACGTTACGCAACGCCATCACAGCAGGCACTGCACTGGACATAAGCTACGTGCCCAGTAGCCAGCGCCAGAAGCTCGAACGCGGCCTGAAAGCCGCGGGCGATACCTTTACCCGCGTTGAAGACGTGAAGAAAACCGACGCCGCGGTCGCGGCCTATACCCCCGAATACACCCCGATCCATCACCGGGCGCGGCGTATCGAGAGAAATATCCGCCGGATCGGCGCTTTGGCCACAAAGAGGGACGACGATCTCCGCCGCGCGACGCGCGATGGATTCAGCGGCGAGGACGCAATCGTTCAGAAAATTCGCGCCGACATAGCGGATCTGAACCGTCAGGCAGATGCGCTTCGTGCGACCCTGCCCGCCGACTGGAAGGAACAGCGCAAAAAATATGTCGCACTTTCCTCGGCGGCCAAAAAAGCGCGGGTCCAATATCGCCGAACGGTCGATGAAGCCTATGAGGCCCTCGCAGAAACGATCCAGATCATCAAGAGCGCAAGCACGCTGGCGGCGATCGGCGATCAGCTCAAAGCCCTCAAGGCGACACTTGCCTCAAAGCCACTGAAAGAAACTATCCTTGCCTTCCGGAATGCCGAAAAACTGTTCAACGGGGTCACCGGTGCGAGCCACGTAAAGTCGCGATTCTCTCGCGCGCGTCGCGATCTCACCCGGCGCGAACCCAAGATCGACCGCGTCCGGCAATCGCTTTCACAGGGGCTGGAACGTTATGCGGTGGAACTGGCATGGCGCGAGCGGGCTACCAAAGATCTGCTGTCCGGCCTTGTTATCTATGAAGCGGCGATCCGCGACAGCATCGGGCTCCGGTCGCAATCACGACTCAACAGCGATCAGTCGATCGAGGTTGCCGGGTGTCTGTCGATCCACCGGGACATCTCGCTCAACTTCTGAGGTCGGGACTTTCCAGCCTGCAGACCGATCAGTGCCGACTTATTCGTAATTACCGAACCGGCCATTCCGCGGGAATCCGCGCATCACGAGACGACCGGCCTGAGAACGCTTGCCGATATACGTCTTGATATCCGTCTCGGTGCGGACTCCGGCACCGGTCTTCCAGGAAAGCCCTTCCTTCAGCGCAAATGTTGAGACGTCGCAGAGACCGCCATCTTTATAGCTCTGCAATTTCACACCGCGACCGCGTGTCATCTCGGGCAGTGCTTCGAGCGGGAACAGGATAATCTTCCGGTTCTCACCGACAACGGCCACCATATCGCCGGTGACCGGCGCGCATGCCTGGGCTTCGCCATCCTTGCCGACCTTGAGCGCCTGTTTGCCGTTCTTCGTCTGGGCAATGACATCATCTTCAGAGACGACAAAACCGCGCCCATCGGATGACGCAACCAGAACTTTCTCACCTGGCCGGTGAACAAACAGGGCAACTACATCCTGGTCGTTCGGCAAATCCATCAGGAGACGCACCGGCTCGCCATGACCACGACCGCTTGGCAACCTGTCGCCACCGAGCGTGTAGAATCTGCCATTGGTGGCGAACATGAGAATTTTGTCCGTCGTCTCGGCGTGGAATACGAAACGTCCGCGATCGCCATCCTTGTACTTTAGATCACCGAAATCGGTCAGATGCCCCTTCCCGGCACGGATCCAGCCTTTTTGCGAGCAGATAACCGTGATCGGTTCGCGCTCGATCAGGATGTCGAGCGGTACCGCAATCTCATCAGGCGCGTCGCTGATATCGGTCCGCCGCGCACCAAGCTCGGTCTTCTTGCCAAAACGTGTGCGGATATTTTTGATCTGATCGGAAATGATGGCTTCGCGCTTCTTCTTGTCCTTCAACAGCGCGTTCAGGTCTTTTTGTTCGGCGGTCAGCTTCGTGTGCTCTTCACGGATAGCGAATTCCTCAAGTCGCCGCAGGGCGCGGAGACGCATATTGAGGATTCCTTCGGCCTGAACGTCGGTCAGTTCCCATTTCTTGATCATCACCGGCTTCGGCTCGTCTTCCTCACGAATGATCCTGATCACCTCGTCGATATTGAGATAGGCGATCAGATAGCCTTCAAGCACCTCCAGCCGGTGCGCGATCTTGCCGAGCCGGTGCGTCGTGCGCCGGACAAGCACGTCTTCGCGATGCTCCAGAAACGACCGCAGAACATCGCGTAGGTTCATAACCTGCGGGACCATGTTCGCGTCGAGCACATTCATGTTCAGCCCGACCCGGGTCTCCAGGTCGGTGGTGCGAAACATCTGCTCCATCAGCACTTCAGGTTCGATCGAGCGATTGCGCGGCTCCAGAATCAGACGGACATCCTCTGCACTTTCATCGCGCAGGTCTCCCAGCAGCGGGAGTTTCTTCTCATTGAGCAAATCGGCCATCTTTTCGACAAGGCGGCCCTTCTGAACCTGATAGGGGATTTCGGTGATGACAATCTGGTACTGACCGTGGCTTAGCTTCTCGACTTCCCAGCGCGCCCGCAGCCGGAAGGCGCCACGCCCGGTGGCATAGGCCTCGGCAACGGCCTCGCGGCCTTCGACCAGAATGCCGCCGGTCGGGAAATCCGGTCCCGGCACCAGTTCCACCAACTTGCTATTCGTCGCATTCGAAAATTTCAAAAGGTGCAGCAACGCGACGCTGACTTCATCCAGGTTATGCGGCGGAATGTTCGTCGCCATACCGACGGCAATCCCGGCCGATCCGTTGCAGAGCAGGTTCGGCACGCTTGCTGGCAGCAATACGGGTTCTTCCTCGGACCCGTCATAATTTTCACGAAAACCGACGGCGTCTTCGTCGATACCTTCCAGCATCGCAATCGCGTATTCGGTCAGACGGGCTTCTGTGTATCTCATCGCTGCGGCGTTATCGCCGTCTATATTGCCAAAATTCCCCTGGCCCTCGACGAGCGGATAGCGCACCGCAAAGTCCTGGGCGAGACGGACCATCGCGTCGTAAACCGCGACATCACCATGCGGGTGATACTTACCGATGACATCGCCGACGACACGCGCACATTTCTTGAAACCCGATTCCGGCTCCAGCCGCAGCTGGCGCATCGCGAACAAAAGCCTGCGATGCACGGGTTTGAGCCCATCGCGCACATCGGGCAGCGATCGGGACGTAATCGTCGACAGCGCATAGGCGAGATAGCGCTCGCCTAGCGCATCGGAAAAACTCACCTCCTCCACGCGGGAGGGGACGGTCTGGTCGGTCATAGATACGGTACTCTGCTCTCAGGAATTGCGAGATATAGTAGCGTCGCGCCGCAGACGGTCAACAAATTGCGCACGCGCAGGCGGTAATTCGCCGGTATCGGCGTCTTTTGCGCAGCGGGCGAGGAAATGTCCGGTGACACGCAGACCATCTCGGATGTCATCACCGGCATCCCCGCCGGCACTACCCAGAAAAAAACCCGGTAATTTCAATAGCTTAGATCGATACGGCTCCCCCGCCACCGCCGAAACAGCACACCCCGTCCGGGGTGAAACATAGACTAGGTCATCCGTTGTTCCGGTCGCCGCGCAGGCGGTCAGATCGAGACCATAGCCAAGATCGTCCAGTAATCCTCGCTCCCAATGCACATATCCCTCCACCCAGTGCGGGCCGTCGCCGAGTGATTCGATCAGCGCCTGAAATCTGTCGAACGTTTCGGGGTGGGGTTCGCGTTCCGGGAGAAGACGTTCAAGAAGAGCGCCGGCCGATATCAGGGCAAGAAGCGGCAGCCGTTCGGTCATGAGCGCGGCCGCGTAGGGACGCAGCAATTCGCAGCTCATCGTGCCGAGATGTTCACTGAGGCGGGCACGCCAGTCTGCGCTGACGAGGTTACCAGTCTGATAGACTCCCCGCGCGCGGGATCCGGATCCACCATGGACAAGCCCCGAATGGCGCCCGTTTGTCCGGGTAAAAAGCGTCACAATTGCCGCACTTTCACCGTGCTTGCGCGCCGATAACACGATCCCTTCGTCCGACCAGTTCATGATCTCAATTCTTGCGCTATGTGCTGAAGTCCAATCCCCAGTCGCGGTACCGTTCAGGGTCGTCGCCCCAGTTTTCGCGGACCTTTACGAACAGGAACAAATGAACGTCGCGCCCCAACAGTTCCTGCAGATCT
Organism: Alphaproteobacteria bacterium UBA830; assembly: GCA_905181725.1. GTDB lineage: Bacteria > Pseudomonadota > Alphaproteobacteria > MPNO01 > UBA830 > CAXBCP01. Next base: position 4,251 of record CAJIYX010000092.1, on the reverse strand, counting down.
TCCTGCGCCAGCGTCCGCACGCGCTTGATCCGCTCGCCGGCTTTGCCGAGAACGATACCCTTCTGGCTCGCGCGTTCGACAAAAATCACCTGCTCCACTTTGACCGCGCCATTGTCGAAAGGCTCCCATGTCTCGGTCTCGACAGTCAGCGCATAGGGCAATTCCTGGTGCAGGTTCAGGAACAGTTTTTCACGCGTGATCTCCGCGGAGAAAAGCCGGTCGTTCATATCCGACAGCTGGTCTTCCGGGAAATGCCAAGGTCCTTCTGGCAGACGTCCCGCCAGGAACTGTTTCAGTTCCTCAATGCCGTGGCCTTTCAACGCAGATACCATGAAGAAATCCGTGAACAGCTCTTCGGCACGAAGTTCCTCGATCAGCGCCAGCAAATTCTCGCGCGGCACTGTGTCGATCTTGTTCAGCACGCACACCGCACGGCCGTCATTCTTCTTCAACCCATCGATGATCCGGCGAGTGTCTCCTTCGATCCTCATTCCGGCATCTATCAGCAATGCCACGACATCTGCATCCGCCGCCCCGCTCCACGCTGCTGCAACCATCGCCCGGTCAAGTCGCCTGCGCGGCTTGAAAATACCGGGCGTGTCGACAAAAACGAGCTGAGATGCGCCAAGCGCGGTGACGCCCAGAATGCGCGTACGCGTGGTCTGCACTTTCTGCGTGACGATCGATACTTTCGCGCCGACCATGGTGTTCATCAAGGTCGACTTACCCGCATTGGGCGCCCCCAATAAAGCAATAAAGCCACAGCGGGTTTCGCCAGAAGTCTCTGTCATTACGAGCCTTTACCAATAATTTGTAGCATTTCGCCGGCTGCACGTAGTTCTGCCGTCCGCTTGGACGGCCCATTTGCCCGCACAGGTTCCCTGCCACTCACCGTCAGTTCCACGGTAAATTCCGGATTGTGAGGCGGGCCCGAACGTTCGACAACCGTGTATTTCGGTAACGGCAATCCACGCCCCTGCGCCCATTCCTGCAATTCCGTTTTAGCAACGCGCGGCTCGACATCCTGAATCAACGGCTCCCAGACCCGACGAATGAACTCGTTCGCCGCCCCAAGCCCGCCATCCAAGTATAAAGCGCCAATAACGGCCTCGCAGCAATCGGCCAGAACGGAATCCCGAGCATTTGTTCCGGCGGCGGCTTCTCCGTCGGTCATCAGAATAAACCCACCGAGATCGAGTGAACGGGCAACATCAGCCAGTGTGGCGCCACTTACCAGGGCGGCAAGCCGTGGCGCCAGTTTGCCTTCGGCGGCGGCGGGATATTTTTCCAACATCAAATCAGCGATCACCAGCCCCAGAACCCGGTCCCCCAGAAACTCAAGCCGCTCATAGCTAGGGTCATTCTTGGATTGTTTCAGGCTCGAATGCGTCAGTGACAGTTGCAGGAGGTTCTTATCGTTGAAGCTGTACTGGAGAGTTTTCTCCAGCTCCGCGACAGGATCGGGAACCGATGTCATTGCCAACCGGGTAAAATCAGGGGCAAAATCAGCGGATCGCCTGAAAGAGGCGAGACCAACGCACGGTCATCGGCCATGACGACCCTTCTGGGTCGTAGGAAAAGAAGACGAACTCGGCGCGCCCGACCAGGTTCTCAATCGGGATATAGCCGACTTCGTTCAATACACGGCTATCGAGTGAATCGTCACGGTTATCGCCCATGCCGAAAACATGGCCCGGCGGTACGGTATAGACTGCGGTATCGTCAAGCCAGCCCCGGTCGGTTTTCTCGAGGATCAGGTGCTTCACACCGTTGGGCAGCGTTTCCTCGAACTGGGGAATACTGACCTTCGAGCCAAACGGCCCGCGCGCAGGATATCCCGGCAGCGGTCGGCGCTCGACAAGCACGCCGTTGAGATAGAGCCGGCCTCCGCGCACCTGAATTTTGTCCCCGGGAAGCCCGACGATCCGTTTGATGTAATCTGTCTTGTTATCCTTGGGCAGCTTGAAGACTGCGATATCTCCGCGTTTCGGCTCGGAACTCAGCACGCGCCCGGGAATCAGCGGCAGGCTCAGCGGCAACGAATGACGGCTGTAGCCATAGGAATATTTAGAAACGAACAGATAATCTCCCACCAAAAGTGACGGAATCATCGAACCGGATGGGATATTGAACGGCTCAAACGCAAACGTGCGGATAAAAAGGGCTATCACGACCGCATAGATAAGCGTCTTGATGGTATCCCAGAACCCACCCGATTTTTTTGCTGCCATTAATATCTAACTTCGGATTATGGAAATTCGTGAACCGGCAGTCGAACAAGGCGCCGGTTTGATCTTCCCGGGTTTAAGGATGAGGGCCGCCAGGTGTCAAGTCGCAGCCTTGGGAATCGCTGATATTATCACCATTGCCTCTGCAATCGGCGGCTCATCCGTGATCGTGAGATCAATCTGGAAATCCATGCCCTCGGGGGTCATGGATTCGAGCCTCTTCAGAGCGCCGCCGGTCAATTGCATCGTCGGTTTGCCGCCGGAAAGATTAATGACGCCCAGATCACGCCAGAACACCCCTTTGCGAAACCCGGTTCCCAGCGCCTTAGAGCACGCCTCCTTGGCCGCATACCGCTTTGCGTAGCTCGCCGCGCGCAACCGGCGCCGGTCGCTTTTCTCACGCTCGGCGTCGGTAAAGCAGCGATTGGTAAAGCGATCACCAAAGCGCTCCAGCGTCTTCTCGACGCGTCGAATGTCGATCAGGTCGCTTCCGATACCGATAATCATCTTTCCAGACTACCAGAATCAGTCACGCGCTGCGCTCGCCATATGCTTCTGAGCGCGCTTTGTCCATCAGGGAGCGCATCCGTTTGATCGAACTTTCCAGTCCGCCGAAGATCGCCTCACCAATGAGGAAATGTCCGATATTGAGCTCGACGATCGTGGGGATTGCCGCAACCGGTGCAACGGTCTCGAAAGTAAAACCGTGCCCCGCATGACATTCGATCCCGAGCGATTCAGCATACTCGGCTGCCTGCACGATGCGCTCGAACTGACGATCCTGCTCTGCCCCCTCGGCCTCGCAGAAAGCGCCGGTATGCAGTTCTACCACGGGGGCGCCCAGTGACTTGGCTGCATCGAGTTGTGCCATATCGGGTTCGACAAACAACGATACGCGAATATTCCCTGCATTCAGCTGCCGCACAAACGGCGCAAGATGGTTATGGCCGCCGAGCGCATCAAGGCCACCCTCGGTCGTCCGTTCCTGACGTTTTTCGGGCACGATACAGGCGGCATGCGGGGCATGACGCAACGCGATCGCGAGCATTTCATCGGTTGCGGCCATTTCCAGGTTGAGCGGCAGGTCTATGCCGGCACTCAGACGGGCGACATCCTCATCCGTCATATGTCGCCGATCTTCGCGCAGATGCGCGGTAATACCGTCTGCCCCCGCCGCCGCGGCAGCCCGAGCTGCCCGCACCGGGTCAGGGTGTTGTCCGCCGCGCGCGTTCCGGATCGTCGCGACATGATCGATATTTACGCCAAGTCTCAGATATCGTTTTTCCATCGGGTTACCCGCTCCGATATTTTCCTATCGCCCCGCAGGGCACTTCAGTTCCGCGGCGAGACATTACTGCGCGTCGCCCTGGCTTGTCATTCGGCAAATTCGCGCACGGATATCAACCTTGCGCCCGATCGACCGAACTGATTTCCGGCGTTGCACGCAGCGCAGCAATAATGTCGTTCAGATGCTTTGTGCTCTCGACTTCGATATCGAGGACCATCTCGTAGAAATCGGCAGACCGGCTCGTGAACTTCAGATTGTGAATGTTTCCATGGTTCTGCGCGATCACGGTGGTCAGTGTGCCAAGCGCGCCACGTTCATTGGTGACGACCAGATTGATACGCCCCACCAGGCTTTCCGGCTGTATTGGTCCGAGGTCCCAGGCGACTTCCATCCAGCGTTCGGGCGTGTCGGCGAAACTTTCAAGCGTCTCGCAGTCCTGTGTATGAATGGTGACGCCTTTACCGGGTGTCAGGATACCGACGATCTTGTCCCCCGGCAGGGGATGGCAGCAATTAGCATAATGAACAGCCATTCCCGGCGTCAGGCCGCGGATAGCGATCGCGCTCGATTGCCGGTCGCCCCGCTGCAGGTCCGGGAAACCAACGACGCTCGCAACGCTCTCCGACGCTCTGCCGGCATCTGAATCGCGCAGCATTTGTTCCGGAACGAGCATCTCTACGACATCCGAGATACGGGCCTCGCCGTTACCGATCATCGCAGAAAGTTCGTCGGCAG
>CAJIYX010000091.1 GCA_905181725.1 Alphaproteobacteria bacterium UBA830 | reverse complement strand
TCGAACACCAGGCAAATCCTTCACGCGACCACCGCGGATCATCACAACGGAATGCTCCTGCAGGTTATGGCCTTCGCCCGGAATATAGCTGGTCACCTCGAACCCGTTTGTCAGCCGGACACGCGCGACTTTACGCAGCGCCGAGTTCGGCTTCTTTGGGGTCGTTGTATATACCCGTGTACACACTCCGCGCTTTTGCGGGCACGCTTCCATTGCGGGGACCTTATTGCGCACAGGCTTTGACTTGCGCGGCTTTCGGATCAATTGATTAATTGTCGGCACGCCGTCCGTTCCTTAATCTAGTGCGCGAGCGTCTAACTCGGGAAGGTTCCCGACCACACAAAAAACAAGACGCATGACCGGACTAGCCGGTTTACGACTCGCGCTGATTGTATTCAGTTTTCTCCGGGTATTCATTTCGCCGAAGCGAGACTTATCCCCGTTGAGGCGCGGAATATAGTCAGGCACCCCATCCCCGTCAACAGGGATTTTGCATGATTTTCCGGTTATTTGCGGTGCAGCGCACGCCCTGAGTCGGGAGTTACGCCGCACCGCACAATAAACCGGTCCACAGAGCCCTATTCGGCGGGTTCTGCGGTTTCCATTTCCTCGTCGGCCGGCGGCAGCGCCGCAGCCTCCGCTGCCTTGGCGATTTCGGTGATTTTGTTGTCCCGATCCGCGGCGATCGTGCGCATTTCGTTCATAAATGCGCCAGTACCCGCCGGAATCAGGCGTCCGACAATGACGTTTTCCTTCAGACCGACCAGGTTATCGACCTTGCCGGAAACAGCCGCCTCGGTCAGGACGCGCGTGGTTTCCTGGAACGACGCCGCAGAGATAAACGACTGGGTCTGGAGCGAAGCCTTCGTAATGCCCTGCAACACAGGGGTCGCCTCGGCGAGCTTCAGGTTATCGACACCAGCCTTATCATTGACCGCATCGAACTCCAGACGATCAACCAGTTCGCCTGTGAGGAACGTCGTTTCGCCAGGATTGGAGATTTCGACCTTTTGCAGCATCTGGCGGGCAATGACTTCGATATGCTTGTCATTAATCTTCACACCCTGCAGTCGATAGACCTCCTGGATTTCCTTGATCAGGTAGTCCGCAAGTGCCTCGACACCCATGACCCGCAGAATATCGTGCGGCACAGGGTTGCCTTCCATCAGCGCATCGCCACGTTCGACGACGTCACCTTCCTGAACCGCGACAGGCTTGCCCTTCGGCAGCAGAAATTCGCCGGGCTCGACATCTTTTTCATCAGGATGCACGAAGACACGTCGTTTGTTCTTGTAATCCTTGCCGAATTCGACCCGACCCGCGATATCGCTGATAATGGCGAAATCCTTGGGCTTCCGGGCTTCGAAAAGCTCAGCGACACGCGGCAGACCACCCGTGATATCACGGGTTTTGGAACCTTCGAGCGGTATACGGGCCAGCACGTCACCGGCATGAACCTCCACCCCGGGCTCGACCGAGAGAATGGCATCAACAGACAAGAAGTAACGGGCTTCCGCACCGGACTCCAGCAGAATGACCTCATCCTTGGCATCACGCAGAGTGATCCGCGGACGGAGATCCGTGCCTTTCGGCTGCTGCTTCCAGTCGACCACGGTCTTATAAGACAGTCCAGTCGCCTCATCCGTGATGTCCCGCATCGACACGCCGTCGACGAGGTCCATGTAGTTCACGGTGCCTTCCTTCTCCGAGATGATCGGACGGGTATAGGGATCCCATTCGGCCAGCTTCTCGCCACGCTCGACAACAGTGCCTTCGTCTTTCAGCAGACGGGCGCCGTAGGGCACACGATAGGACGCGCGCTCGCGGCCCTGCTCATCCACCAGCACGATTTCCGTGTTCCGCGCCATGATGACCGGCAAATTGTTCCGATCGACCACCGCACTGCGGTTTTTGATCTTGACCGTCGCATCAAACGACGCCTCGACGCTCGACTGTTCCGCACCACGCTGCGCGGCGCCACCGATGTGAAACGTCCGCATCGTCAGCTGTGTGCCGGGCTCGCCAATCGACTGAGCCGCAATGATGCCGACAGCTTCACCCATATTCACAGGCGTACCACGCGCCAGATCGCGACCGTAACACGCCCCGCAGACACCAACCTTGGTCTCGCAGGTCAGCGCCGAACGGATCAACAGAGATTCCAGCTCGATATCGTCTATCTTCTCGGCGAGAGCCTCGTCGATCAGCACGCCCCGCTTGGCAAGCTTGTCGCCGGAAACCGGATCGATAATGTCTTCACCGGCAGTGCGGCCAAGAACGCGTTCGGAAAGCGGCGCCAGCACGTCGCCACCTTCGATCATCGGCCGAACCGTCAGGCAGTTCTTGGTACCGCAATCGGCTTCGAGAACGGTACAATCCTGCGCAACGTCGACAAGACGGCGTGTCAGATAACCCGAGTTCGCCGTTTTGAGCGCCGTATCTGCAAGGCCCTTACGTGCACCATGCGAGGAATTGAAGTATTCCAGCACGGACAGGCCTTCCTTGAAGTTCGAGATAATCGGCGTCTCGATGATCTCACCTGACGGCTTGGCCATCAGACCGCGCATGCCGGCAAGCTGCTTCATCTGCGCTGCAGAACCACGCGCTCCGGAATGCGCCATCATATAAACTGAATTCACCAACTCGCCCGGCTCAACCCTCTCGAGGCCCGCCATCATCGCGTCGGCGACATCATCGGTACACTGCGACCAGGCATCGATGACCTTGTTGTATTTCTCGCCCTGCGTGATTAGACCGTCCTGATACTGCTGTTCGTACTCCTTAACCTGATCCTTGGTCTCGGCAACCATCTGTTCTTTTTCAGCCGGAATAACTAGGTCGTCCTTGCCGAACGAAATACCGGCTTTACAGGCGTGCGAGAAACCAAGGCCCATCATCTGGTCGGCGAAGATCACCGTGTCCTTCTGACCGCAATGGCGATAGACGAGATCGATAACATCCTGAACGTCTTTCTTGGTCAGAACCTTGTTGATCACGTCGATCGGTACGCTCGGGCTTTTCGGCAGAATGTTCATGATGAACATCCGGCCGGCCGTGGTCTCAATCCGCCGCACAAAATCTTTGCCGTTTTCATCGACGGTATCGACACGCACCTGAATTTTCGAGTGGAGCGAGATCGCTCCTGCGGACAATGCCTGTTCCACTTCACCGGCCGTGCCGAAGGCCATGCCTTCACCAGGCTCATTATCGCGATCGATGCTGAGGTAGTAGAGTCCCAGCACAATATCCTGCGACGGTACGATAATCGGTTTGCCGTTCGCCGGGCTGAGAATGTTATTGGTCGACATCATCAGCACACGGGCTTCGAGCTGGGCTTCGAGCGACAGCGGCACGTGAACGGCCATCTGATCGCCATCAAAGTCCGCGTTGAAGGCCGTGCAAACCAGCGGATGAAGCCGAATGGCTTTACCTTCGACCAGCACCGGCTCAAACGCCTGGATACCGAGACGATGCAGCGTCGGCGCGCGGTTGAGCATCACCGGATGTTCGCGGATAACCTCTTCAAGGATATCCCAGACTTCCGGACGCTCTTTCTCGACCATGCGCTTGGCGGCCTTGATCGTGTTCGCCATGCCGTAGAGTTCGAGCTTCGAATAGATAAAAGGCTTGAACAGTTCAAGCGCCATCTTCTTCGGCAACCCGCACTGATGCAGCTTGAGCTCCGGCCCGACCACGATGACCGAACGGCCTGAATAGTCGACACGTTTGCCGAGCAGGTTCTGACGGAACCGGCCCTGCTTGCCTTTGAGCATGTCGCTAAGGGATTTCAGCGGACGCTTGTTGGCACCCGTGATCGTGCGGCCGCGGCGGCCGTTATCGAACAGCGCATCGACGGATTCTTGCAGCATGCGCTTTTCATTCCGGACGATGATGTCCGGCGCACGCAGCTCGATCAGGCGCTTCAGTCGGTTATTACGGTTGATAACCCGGCGGTACAAGTCGTTCAGATCCGACGTGGCGAAACGGCCGCCATCCAGCGGCACCAGCGGGCGCAGTTCCGGCGGGATGACCGGAATGACTTCGAGGATCATCCATTCCGGACGCGCGCCGGATTCCATGAATGATTCAACAAGCTTCAGCCGCTTTACATATTTCTTGCGCTTGGCTTCGGAACCGGTTTCGCGCATATCGACGCGAAGCTCGTCGCGTTCCTGTTCGAGGTCTATTTCCGCCAGCATCTTCTTCAGGGCTTCGGCGCCGATCATTGCCTCGAAGGCATCTTCGCCATATTCGTCCTGGGCGCCGATGAAGGCCTCTTCGGACAGAAGCATTCCTTCTTCGAGCGGTGACAGGCCCGGTTCAGTAACGATGTAGTTTTCGAAATACAGAACCCGCTCGACGCTTTTCAACGTCATATCAAGCAGCAGCGCGATGCGGCTCGGCAGGGATTTCAGGAACCAGATATGGGCAACCGGCGAGGCCAGCTCGATGTGGCCCATCCGCTCGCGGCGAACCTTCGACAGCGTGACTTCGACACCGCACTTCTCGCAGATAATGCCGCGATACTTCATACGCTTATATTTGCCGCACAGGCATTCGTAATCCTTGATCGGACCGAATATACGCGCGCAGAACAGGCCGTCCCGTTCAGGCTTGAACGTACGATAATTGATGGTCTCCGGCTTTTTGATCTCGCCATAGGACCACGAGCGGATGCGCTCGGGGCTCGCAATAGAGATCTGGATCTGGTCAAAGCTCTGGGCAGTGCTGACCTGTCCGAAGATGTTCATCAATTCATTCATCAGCCGTCTCCTGGCATCTGCGGCCGCTGCAAAATTTCAGCGGCCTCTCGTCAATTTTTTACGCCGGCAAAGCAGGTAGTCCCGAGGTCAGGACTCCTGATTCAGCTCGACGTTCAGGCAAAGCGATTTCAGTTCCTTCACAAGCACGTTGAAGGATTCCGGAATTCCTGCCTCGAAAGTATCGTCACCACGCACGATCGCCTCGTACACTTTGGTTCGGCCCGATACGTCATCCGACTTCACCGTCAGCATTTCCTGAAGCGTATACGCCGCGCCATACGCTTCAAGCGCCCACACCTCCATTTCACCGAAGCGCTGACCGCCGAACTGCGCCTTACCACCCAGCGGCTGCTGGGTAACGAGACTGTACGGTCCAATCGACCGGGCATGGATCTTGTCGTCCACCAGATGATGCAGTTTCAACATATAGATGTAACCGACGGTCACCTGACGATCGAACCTCTCGCCGGTACGTCCGTCATGCAGTGTGACCTGACCTGACGGGTCCAATCCAGCCTGCTCGAGCAGTTCGACAATATCTTCCTCATGCGCCCCATCGAAAACAGGGGTCGCCATTGGAACGCCAGGCCGCAGGTTGCCTGCAAGCTCGAGGAGCTCTGGATCTTCCAGTCCGGCAATATCTTCGTCGAAGGTCTCCTTGCCGTAGATCTCTTTCATCTCGTTCCGCAGCTCGGACATCTTGCCCTCGCGCACGGCTTTATCGAGCAAGATACCGATCTTCTTGCCGAGCCCGGCAGATGCCCAGCCAAGATGGGTTTCAAGAATCTGCCCCACGTTCATACGCGATGGCACACCGAGCGGATTGAGCACGATATCGACCTGCGTACCGTCTTCGAGGTACGGCATGTCTTCAAGTGGCGCAATCTTGGAGATAACGCCCTTATTGCCATGACGGCCGGCCATCTTGTCGCCCGGCTGCAGCTTCCGCTTCACCGCAACGAAGACCTTGACCATCTTCATCACGCCCGGGGGCAGTTCATCACCACCCTGCAGTTTCTCAACCTTGTTTTCGAAGCGGTCCTGAAGACGTTTTTCACTCTCCTGGAACTGCTTGCGCAGCGCTTCGACGTTCTCCATGACCTTGTCGTTCTTGACATTGATCTGCGCCAGCTGGCGGGCACTCAGTTCGTTCATAACGGTCTGCGTTACCCGTGATCCTTCGCTGACCTGCTTGGGACCGGACACGATGGTCTGGTTCATCAGAAGATCCTGCAGACGGGACGAGAACGACCGTTCCAGGATTTCCAGTTCGTCGTCACGATCCTTCGCGAGACGTTCGATTTCTTCGCGTTCGATCGCCATCGCGCGCTCGTCCTTGTCGACGCCGCGGCGTGAGAATACGCGGACTTCAACAATGGTACCCGCCACACCCGGCGGCAGTTTGAGCGACGTGTCACGAACGTCGGAGGCTTTTTCACCGAAGATGGCCCGAAGCAGTTTCTCTTCTGGCGTCATCGGGCTTTCACCCTTCGGCGTCACCTTGCCGACAAGAATATCGCCCGGGTTCACCTCGGCACCGATATAGACAATACCGGCTTCATCTAGGCTTCTAAGCGCTTCTTCGCCGACATTCGGGATATCGCGCGTAATCTCCTCCTGGCCAAGCTTCGTGTCACGGGCCATGATTTCGAATTCCTCGATATGGATCGAGGTGAACACGTCGTCACGGACGATGCGCTCGGAAATCAGGATCGAGTCTTCGAAGTTGTAGCCATTCCAGGGCATGAACGCGACGAGCACGTTCCGGCCCAGAGCCAGTTCGCCAAGCTCCGTTGACGGTCCGTCAGCAATGATATCCTGACCTTCAACGCGGTCACCAACCCTCACCAGAGGACGCTGCGTGATGCAGGTATTCTGGTTCGAACGCTGGAACTTGCGCAGGTTGTAGATATCCACGCCCGGTGCCGACAGAGAGGTCTCGTCAATTGCACGAATAACGATACGCGTCGCATCGACCTGATCGACAATGCCCGCACGTTTGGCGACGGTCGCGGCTCCGGAACCCCGGGCGACGGCCTCTTCCATACCGGTACCGACCAGCGGTGCTTCGGCACGTACCAGCGGCACAGCCTGACGCGACATGTTAGATCCCATCAAGGCACGGTTCGCGTCATCGTTTTCAAGGAACGGGATGAGCGCAGCGGCCACCGAAACGAGCTGTTTCGGCGAGACGTCGATCATGTCGATCGTCTCGGGGCGGGCCATGATGAATTCACCGCCCTGACGGCAGCTGACGAGTTCTTCTTCGAACTTGCCGGTCTTATCCAAAATCGCGTTCGCCTGGGCGATCGTGAACTGACCTTCCTCGATCGCGGAATGATAGACGACTTCGTCTGTCACCTTGCCGTTATCGACTGTCCGGTACGGAGTCTCGATGAAACCGTACTGGTTGACCCGCGCATAGGTAGCGAGCGAGTTGATCAGGCCGATATTCGGGCCTTCAGGCGTTTCGATCGGGCAAATCCGGCCATAATGGGTCGGATGCACGTCACGAACTTCAAAGCCCGCGCGTTCGCGCGTCAGTCCACCTGGCCCAAGCGCCGAAAGACGACGTTTATGGGTGATTTCGCTGAGCGGATTGGTCTGATCCATAAACTGCGACAACTGCGACGAGCCAAAGAACTCGCGCACTGCAGCGGCTGCAGGCTTCGCATTGATCAGATCATGCGGCATTACGGAATCGAGATCGATCGAACTCATGCGCTCGCGGATTGCCCGCTCCATGCGCAGAAGACCGATACGATACTGATTTTCCATCAGTTCGCCGACCGAGCGTACACGCCGATTACCGAGATGATCGATATCATCGATGTCACCCCTGCCGTCTTTGAGATTAACAAGCGTTCTGACAACAGCCAGAATGTCTTCGCGGCGCATGACACGGAGCGTATCTTCGCCTTCGACATCGAGGCGCGCGTTCATCTTCACGCGGCCAACCGCCGACAGATCATAGCGTTCTGAATCAAAGAACAGGCTCTGGAACATCGCCTGCGCGGTTTCCAGCGTCGGTGGCTCGCCCGGGCGCATCACCCGGTAAATGTCCATCAGTGCTTCTTCGCGCGACCGGTTCTTGTCGACAGCAAGCGTATTGCGGATATAGGGGCCGATATTGGTATGATCGATCGCCAGCGTGTTGAATGATTTAACACCTGCTTCGCCGAGAACTTCGAGCTTCTCTTCGTCGATTTCGTCACCGGCTTCGACGTAAATCTCGCCCGTGTCTTCGTTGATGATGTCTTCGGCGAAATAGCGGCTGTAGAGGTCTTCCTCCTGAACGAGGATCTCCTTCAGGCCGTCTTCTTCGAGCTTGCGGATACTCCGGGGCGTCAGTTTTTCGTCGGCTTCGACGACAACGCTGCCGGTCTTAGCATCGATCAGGTCATGCGTCAGCTTCACGCCGCGCATGGATTCGCCGTCAAACGCCGTCCGCCAGCCTTCCTTGCCGAGCGTGAACGCGATCTTTTGATAGAAGTAGCTGAGAATGCGCTCAATGCTCATCCCGACAGCCTTTTCGGGCGGCAACTGGGCACCCTCCTCGGCAAGATCAATGCGCTTTTGCGCCGTCTCATCGGAATCTAGCGCCATCAGCAACGTCGTCACCGGCAATTTGCGCCGGCGATCAATGCGGACATGAACGATGTCCTTGGCGTCGAACTCAAAATCGAGCCAGGAACCGCGATAGGGAATAACCCGCGCCGCAAACAGGAGTTTGCCGGACGAATGGGATTTACCCTTGTCGTGGTCGAAGAATACACCGGGCGAACGATGCATCTGCGAGACAATCACGCGCTCCGTGCCGTTCACGACAAACGTGCCCATATTCGTCATCAGGGGCATATCGCCCATGTAGACGTCCTGCTCCTTGATGTCGCGAACCGACCGCGCACCGGTTTCTTCATCGACATCGAACACGACCAGACGGAGTGTCACCTTCAGCGGCGCCGCATACGTAATGTCGCGCTGTTGGCATTCCTCAACGTCGTATTTCGGCTGTTCGAGCTCGTAGCTTACGAACTCCAGCGTGCCCCGCTCAGAGAAATCGCTGATCGGAAAGACCGACTTGAAGACTTCCTGGAGACCGCTGTCACTGCGATCTTCAACCTGAGTATGGATCTGCAGGAAGGCATCATAGGAACTCTTTTGCACTTCGATCAGGTTCGGCATAGGCGCCACTGCGCGAATGCGTCCGAAATCCTTACGAATGCGCTTACGCTCTGTAAACGACTTTGCCATGGTGACCTCTCACGAATCCAAAATTTGCCCACGCGAATGCGTAGACTGAATATCAATAGCGAATGCTGCCGCACCGCGCCGAGGCGCGGGCGGCAAACACCCGATAGCTAGTACTGAAAGCAGACGAAGTGTCATTATTTGACTTCGACCGACGCTCCTGCTGATTCCAGTTTTGTCTTAAGCTCAGCAGCTTCGTCTTTGCTGACGCCTTCTTTAACATTCTGAGGTGCGCCCTCGACCAGGTCTTTGGCTTCTTTGAGGCCAAGACCTGTGATTGCGCGCACTTCTTTGATGACATTGATTTTCTTGTCACCAGCGCCCGTCAGAACAACATCGAACTCTGTCTGTTCTTCAGCAGCGGCACCCGCATCGGCACCACCGGCAGCCGCAACGGCAACCGGCGCGGCAGCGGAAACGCCCCATTTTTCTTCGAGCATCTTCGACAGTTCGGCCGCCTCGATGACGGTAAGTTTGGAAAGATCATCAGTGATCTGTTCTAGGTTAGCAGCCATTTCTATATCTCCTTGGCTTGAACTTGGTTTCTGGTTATCGGCTCAGGCGGCCCCGCCCTGCTCGGCACGTGCAGCGAGCACGCGCGCGAGTTGTCCCGCAGGTGCTTGCGTCACGCCTGCGATACGGGTGGCCGGTGTCTGGATCATGCCAACAAGTCTACCCCGCAATTCGTCAAGCGAAGGAAGCTTGGCGAGCGCGGTAACTGCTGACACATCCAGAGCCTGTTCTGACAGACCGCCGCCGAGGATCTGGAACTTATCGTTCCCTTCGGCGAACTGGACCGCAATACGTGCGGCAGCGACGGGATCTTCTGAATAGGCGATCGCCGTCGGTCCTTTGAACAGGTCACTCAAGTACGCAAACTGCGTGCCCTCGAGTGCGAGACGTGTGAGCCGATTCTTGGTCACTTTGAAGCTGGCGCCCGCTTTACGCATTTCCTGCCGAAGCTCGGTCGATTGCGCAACAGTCAAACCGCTTTGACTTGTCACGACAACGAGCGTTGCCCCGGAGAAAGCATCGTTAAACGAAGCGACCAGTTCTTCTTTTTGTGTCCGGTCCACTCAGTAGTCTCCACTTTTTGGAACCTTGCGCCCAAAGGACGGGTCGGTTCCGGTTGCGTCTGGATCCGCAGCTAGCAGCGAATCCGGTTCGCCTGTCCCAGAAGTTCAAGCCATAACCGATAGACGAGATTGTCTACCGAAAATTTCTTTTACCCCCGTCTGTGCAGGCGGATTACCATTACCCGGATCAGCATTTCTGCGTTCACCGGACCTACAGTCTCGGACAGGTCGGATTTCCCTTGCTACGTAACCGCAGCGCCGAAAACCCTGTTTACAGCCCCGAAAGGCCGCAAATTTCGTTCAGTGCTGACCGGCACGCTCGAGGAGCGGTCCAATGTCCAGCTTGATCCCGGGGCCCATCGTCGATGAGATCGAGATCTTTTTGATATACGTGCCTTTTGCACCCGGTGGCTTTGCCTTGTTTACGGCATCGACCAGACTGCAGATGTTTTCGGCGATATCGGCCTCGGCGAAACTCGCCTTGCCGACACCGACATGAATGAGGCCGGCTTTCTCGACACGGTATTCAACCTGGCCACCCTTGGCGTCCTGAACGGCTTTCGCCACGTCAGGCGTCACGGTGCCAAGTTTCGGGTTCGGCATCATGCCCTTCGGTCCCAGCACTTTGCCGAGACGACCAACGATTGGCATCATGTCAGGCGTCGCAATAACGCGATCGAAATTGATCTCGCCCTGCTCGACCTGGGCTGCCAGGTCTTCGGCGCCAACAACATCAGCACCAGCGGCGGTCGCCTCTTCGGCCTTGGCGTCTCTTGCAAAGACAGCAACGCGCAACGTTTTGCCGGTTCCCTTCGGCAGAGACACGACACCGCGAACCATCTGATCCGAATGCCGCGGATCGACGCCGAGGTTCATCGACAGCTCAATCGTCTCATCGAACTTCGCCTTGGCGTAGTCCTTAAGCATTTTGACCGCAGCATCCAGCTCGTAAGACGCATCGCGATCGATGCCTTCATACGCACCAGCTAAGCGCTTTCCTTTTTTCGCCATGATCTTATCCCCTCACCTGAATACCCATGGACCGCGCGGACCCGGAAAGGGTATTCACCGCACCATCAATATCGTTCGCATTCATGTCCACCATCTTGATTTCGGCGATTTCCTCAAGCTGCTTGCGCGTCACCGCGCCGACCACTTCAGAACCTGTCGTTTTGGCGCCCTTGTCCAGCTTCGCGGCTTTCTTGATGTAATAAGATGCCGGCGGCGTTTTCGTTTCAAACGAAAACGATTTATCGACGAACACGGTGATCACGGTCGGGATCGGGATGCCTTTATCCTGGTCCTGTGTGGCAGCATTGAACGCCTTGCAGAATTCCATGATGTTGAGGCCGGCCTGACCGAGCGCAGGACCGATAGGCGGCGACGGGTTCGCCGCGCCGGCCGGCACCTGCAGTTTGATGTAACCTTGAATCTTTTTTGCCATTAGTCCTCACAGTTGGTAAGGGCGCGGTACGGCTTTGGCGAGCCTCCCACACAATTTACACCCCGGTTATCCGCGATGCTTCGATTACCCCAATTCGCCTTGCTCCGGGGTCTAGAGCTTTTCAACCTGTCCGTATTCCAGTTCAACCGGCGTTGCCCGTCCGAAGATCGACACCGCGACCTTGAGACGCGCGCGCTCCTCATCGACATCTTCAACCATCGCATTGAACGACGTAAACGGCCCATCGGACACCCGAACCTGCTCGCCGATCTCGAACGTGACGGACGGCTTCGGCCGCTCGACGCCTTCCTGAACCTGATGCAGGATACGCTGTGCCTCAGAGTTGGAAATCGGGGACGGCTTGTTATCCGCCCCGAGAAAACCCGTAACTTTCGGCGTATCCTTGATCAGATGCCAGGCATCGTCGGTCATTTCCATCTTGGCAAGCACGTAACCCGGAAAGAACTTCCGTTCCGCACTGACCTTTGCGCCGCGCCGCATCTGGACGACCTCTTCCATCGGAACGAGAATTTCTTCGATCAGATCGTCAAGGCCTGTCTGCTGCGCCTGCTCCCGGATCGACTGAGCGACCTTGCTCTCGAATCCGGAATAAACATGAACTACGTACCAGCGTGCCGTCATAATCTATCAGCCTCCCAGACCAAGAATGGCTTTAACGCCAACCGACAAGACCTGATCGACGAGAAGAAAAAAGACAGACGATATCGCAACGAAAATGAAAACCATCATCGTCGTGACCATTGTTTCGCGCCGGGACGGCCAAGTGACTTTCGCCATCTCGCGCCGAACCTGCTGCACGAATTCGCCTGGGTTCGTCTTCGCCATTTACGTCTTAAACTTTCACTTGCCGTTTAGATCTGGCCGTTCAGATTTTCCGGACGCCGTTCCGGGTGGCAGGAGTGGAGGGACTCGAACCCACAACCCCCGGTTTTGGAGACCGGTGCTCTGCCAATTGAGCTACACTCCTAGCGTCCGCCGATTACCCGGCCAACTTATTCAGATATGGATGCAACGACGCCGGCACCAACGGTGCGGCCGCCTTCACGGATTGCGAAACGCAAACCTTCATCCATCGCGATCGGTGCGATCAGCTCAACATCCATCGAGATGTTGTCGCCGGGCATCACCATCTCAGTACCTTCCGGCAGAGAAACCTCTCCCGTAACGTCCGTCGTCCGGAAATAGAACTGCGGGCGATACTTCGTGAAGAACGGCGTATGACGGCCGCCTTCCTCTTTCGTCAGGATGTAGGCTTCCGCCTTGAACTTCGTATGCGGCTGGATCGACCCCGGCTTCGCCAGGACCTGACCACGCTCAACACCTTCGCGGTCCGTCCCGCGCAGCAGGCAGCCAACGTTGTCGCCGGCCTCACCAGAGTCCAGAAGCTTCCGGAACATCTCGACGCCGGTAACAACCGTCGTCGTCGTGTCCTTGATGCCAACGATCTCGACGTTGTCGCCAACGTTCACAATACCGCGCTCAATACGACCCGTCACAACCGTGCCACGGCCCGAAATCGAGAAAACGTCTTCGATCGGCATCAGGAACGGAAGATCCTTCGGACGATCAGGCTGCGGAATGTAGCTGTCGACTGCGGCCATCAACTCGATAATGGCATTCTTGCCCGTCTCTTCGTTGCTGTCCTCAAGCGCCGCAAGCGCCGAGCCCTTGATGATCGGAATATCGTCGCCCGGGAAATCGTACGAGCTCAGAAGCTCACGAACTTCCATCTCGACAAGCTCAAGCAGCTCTTCGTCGTCAACCTGGTCAACCTTGTTCAGAAAAACCACAATCGCCGGAACGCCAACCTGGCGGGCGAGCAGGATGTGCTCGCGCGTCTGCGGCATCGGGCCGTCAGCGGCGTTCACAACCAAAATCGCGCCATCCATCTGCGCCGCGCCCGTGATCATGTTCTTCACGTAATCAGCATGACCGGGGCAATCGACATGCGCGTAGTGACGGTTCTCCGTCTCATACTCAACATGCGCCGTCGCGATCGTAATACCGCGCTCCCGCTCTTCAGGCGCCTTGTCGATATCGGCATACGCCGTGAACTCGGCGCCGCCACTCTCGGCAAGAATCTTCGTGATCGCCGCCGTCAGCGACGTCTTGCCATGATCAACGTGACCAATCGTGCCAACGTTGCAATGCGGCTTCGTCCGCTCAAATTTCGCTTTAGCCATTCGTCTCGTTCCT
>CAJIYX010000090.1 GCA_905181725.1 Alphaproteobacteria bacterium UBA830 | reverse complement strand
AAAGCGGAGCTGAGGGCTCCGCTTTTTCTTACAACTAACTGATACTACTCACGAAAATTGGTCGGAGCGACTGGATTCGAACCAGCGACCCCTTGACCCCCAGTCAAGTGCGCTACCAAACTGCGCCACGCTCCGATCCATTCGAGAGCCGCAAACTACGCAGGGTTCGCCCACAACTCAAGCACGGATATCGTCAGATACCCACGTTTTTAAGGGTGGCCCGCAGATCTTCAAGTTCACCGAGAACCTGCCGCAGCGCGGCGCGGTCGATGGCGCCTGCGTCCGGCGGCGAAACAGTCTGCGTTGATGGTTCTTGCGCATCTTCCCGCGCCGCGGCCTTTTCGGGCGTCGGTGTCCCGGGCTGCCGCGATTGTTCCGCGACGACCTGTTTAACGCCGCCCTCTCTGAGCAGTTTCTGGACACCTTTGATGGTGTAGCCATCTGTGTAGAGCAATTCCCGAATACCGCGCAGCAGTTCGATATCCTCAGGGCGGTAATACCGCCTACCACCGCCGCGTTTCAGCGGCTTCACCTGGGTGAACTTGCTCTCCCAGAAACGCAGAACATGCGCCGGAATATCGAGGTCCGATGCGACTTCACTTATGGTTCGGAAAGCCGCAGCCGATTTCCCCTGACGGCGGCCTGTTTCCTGTAGATCGGCCGCGTCAGTCATTTATCAGCTGCCATTTATCAATTGCCGGGCCGGTAGGGTGTTCCACTGCCAATCGGCGGCGGCGTATCGTGTTGTTGACGCGGTGCGCCACCGTCGTCAGCTGCTGCGAAACCGTCAACGGTATCGTCTTCACCGCCGGCTTCTCCGTTGATGCGGTTCTTGAGCACGTTCGACGCGCGAAAGACGAGAACCTTGCGCGGCAAAATCGGTACTTCTTCACCAGTCTTCGGATTACGTCCGACCCGCTGCCCTTTTTGGCGAACGGAAAAGCTTCCGAACGATGATATCTTGACCGTTTCACCACTGGTCAACGTATCCGCGATTTCCGAAAGTACGGATTCGACCAGATCCGCAGACTCGTTACGCGATAGGCCGACTTCTTGGTAAACGGCTTCGCTTAGGTCTGCTCTTGTGACCGTTTCATCGGTCATGGCACGCCCCCTGATTGTCACTGTCGCAGACGGTAGCTGCTGCAAAGAACGCAGTCAATATCAAAGGGATAGGTGAATTCGTTCATACTGGACCGTTCAGGCATTACGGTAACGCAGGGAACCCAATGCCAAACTGCCACAGGCACCGAACCGGTCATCACCAGCGTATAACGCTTGCACCCCAGGTGAAGCCGCCACCCATCGCTTCCAGCACCACGACGTCCCCGGCGGTAACACGGCCATCCCTGACGGCCTCCGTCAGCGCCAGTGGAATAGACGCGGCCGACGTGTTGGCATGGTGATCGACCGTCATGACAATTTTGTCTTCGCTCATTTTGAGCTTCCTGGCCGTTGTCGAAATAATCCGCTGATTCGCCTGATGGGGTACAAGCCAGTTTATGTCATCCGCGGCCAGACCGGCGGCATCAAGCGCCTCCGAACAAACGCTCGCAAGATTTCTGACAGCGTGCTTGAAAACTTCGGGACCTTCCATGCGCAGAAACCCGACCGATTGCGTCGACGATGGTCCGCCATCTACATAAAGCAAGTCATGGTGCTGCCCGTCAGAGTGCAGACAGTTCGACAGAATGCCGCGGTCCGTGCTGCTGCCGTCGCCATCCTGCCCCTGAAGCACCACGGCACCGGCACCGTCACCGAACAGAACGCAGGTCGTCCGGTCGTTCCAGTCGAGAATGCGCGAAAAAGTTTCCGCCCCGATCACCAGCACATTGTCTGCCTGGCCGAGCCGGATAAAATTATCCGCCACGTTCGTTGCATACACAAAACCCGAACAAACGGCCTGAACGTCGAAGGCAGCACCACGGGTCATGCCGAGCGCTGCCTGCACGGTTGTGGCCGTCGAAGGGAACGTCTCGTCCGGCGTAGCCGTCGCGAGCACGATCATGTCGATATCTTCAGCGCCAATACCGGCATCCTGAAGCGCGTCCTGCGATGCCGCCAATGCCAGATCTGATGTTTTCTGACCGTCTGCCGCGATATGGCGCGAATGAATACCGGTGCGCTGAACGATCCAGTCGTGGGATGTATCTATTTTCTTGGCGAGCTCGTCATTCGTGACGATACGCTCGGGAAGGTAGGAGCCGCAGCCGGCGACAATGGATCTGCGCACCATTACGAAGCCGCAGCCTCCGCCGGTCCCTGGTCCAATTCGCCGAATGCCTCGAGGCCATCGGTAATCTTCTGATTGAAGCCATTTGCGGCCATATCGATAGCGACACCTATAGCGTTTGCAAAACCGAAAGCATCGGTGCCTCCGTGACTTTTCACGGCAATTCCATTCAGACCGAGAAAGACGGCGCCATTGTAACGCCGCGGATCGATTCGATCCCGCATCTTGCGCAGACCACGCCGCGCAAATATGTACCCAAGGCGGGCAGACAGCGAACTCCGGAAGGCATCTCCCAGGAACTCCTTGATCAGCCGCGCGGTTCCTTCCGTGGTCTTCAGGGCGATATTGCCGGTGAAACCATCGGACACGACGACGTCTGTCGTGCCGGCGGCGATGTCGTCACCTTCGACAAATCCATGAAAATTGAACGTGCCCGTCATCTGGCGGAGATAGGCGGCGGCCTGCTGGATTTCCGCATGGCCTTTCATTTCTTCGGAGCCTACATTGAGAAGGCCGCAGGACGGGTTGACAGTGCCCAAAACGGTTCGCGCAAAGACATCGCCCATGATGGCAAACTGCACGAGGTTCTCAGCGTCGCATTCCACATTGGCGCCGAGATCGAGCATCACGCTCTCACCGCGTATCGACGGTAGAATTGCGGCGATTGCCGGACGATGAATGCCCGGGAGCGTCCGGAGCGACAACTTGGCCATCGCCATAAGTGCGCCTGTGTTCCCTGCCGACACCACGCCTTCGGCGTCACCGTCGCGGACAGCATTGATTGCGAGCTGCATGCTCGACTGCCGGCCTTTGCGGATAGCCACAGACACCGTCATCTCGCTACTGATGACATCATCCGTATGCATGATCTCGGTAATTTCGCGCAGACGCTTCCGCCGTTTTATCAACGGCAGAATGCGGGCTTCATCGCCAAACATCCGAAAGCGGATATTGGGGAACCTCCGGCGCGCAAGATCTGCGCCCTTAACGACGATTGCAGGGGCGTTGTCACCGCCCATCGCATCCAGAGCGATCGTGAAAGACGCGCTCACTGTCGGTTCCTAATCCTGGCAAAAAAAGACGTTAGGCCGCGGATGTCTCCGTGACCTCACGACCATCGTAATAGCCGCAGGACGCACACAAATGATGCGGACGCTTCAATTCGCCACAATTGGCGCATTCAGCATTCGCATTCGACGGCAAAGCGTCGTGTGCGCGGCGCATATTCCGCTTAGATTTCGATATTTTATTCTTTGGAACAGCCATAACCGTGCCATCTCAACTGTTGGGGATACCTATTGGGGAGCGATAGATATTCTATCCTGGCCCGCGGGGCAACATGTACTTTTGCAGCCGTTACGGCTTTGGCTTCAATTCGGCCAGAATTTCGAAGGGATTGGCCCTTTTCGGGGCTTTCGAGGCCTCTTCTTCGGTCACCAAACTTGCTCCTGGCCCCAATTCGAACGCTGCCGGGTCAATATCCGGGTGACGCGGATAAGGATCAAGCGCCAATGATAACTCTTCGGCGACGAGCTCACCCAGATCGAGGGTTTCGCCGTCGAGTGGTTCAACCTCATCGGGATCGACAATCCCCGCCGTATCGGCAGAATTCCGGGCAAAAATGACCTCAATCTCTTCGTTGACGGTCGCCGGAACTGATTCGAGTGTAACCACGCAGGCCTGCGTCACACCGGCAGATATCCGACCGCTTATCGACAGAATGCGCCCGGGCTTCAGCCACGTTGCAGTCAGCTGCGCCTCCAACGAATCAATAGATACCACGCCGAAACGGCGTGCCAGGGCAGTTTTCTCTTCCGGTTTGGCCTCCAGAGTGAATTCCCGCGGCTCGTCACTGATGGCGTCGAGCTTAATCTGAAAGCTGAATTCGGGTGTGGGGTTCTCCGTTGTCATCACAGGTCCCCAAATACGAATTTGCCGTTTTCAACATCCGGCAGATTGAGCGTCACCATATGCGCGGCCTGAGCTCGAAGATAGCGTGCCAGCTCGGCCACCGCGGCCTCGCGGGGCTCGACCGTCGCATAAACGTTGCGCGACAGGGCATCTTCCAGCGCCCCTTCTTCACCGGCAAGACCGGCCTCATAGGAGGCAATTCTGCCATAGAACGCCTGGACCATTGCCTTAACCCGCTTACCGACCCCCATGTCCCCGGCGCCCATTTCACGCAGGCTTACATCCATGTCCTCGAACATCAGGTCAAACAGTGCCTGCGCCGCATCGCTGGATGATTCGGATTCACCTTTCAAACGTCGAATAACCAGAAAGGCATGCAGCGTAACCATCTCGAACCGGCCATCGACAGAATCCGGCACGTCAAAATCAGTGTAGAAACGTGGTTGCCGCGCCTGATCGACGATAATCCGGTATATATCGTGAATGGCTTGGGGTGGGCCCGATTTTCGAAAAAATGTGCTCAATGGCATGGTTTCTGCGCTTTTTGATCGATTGACAGCTTGGCACAGGGACGTCAGTTTGATCCTTGTACGATCCGCCCTGCTCCTCCATATAGGTAGTGACAACAGCGATAATGGTCAAATGAGACATATATCTATTCTCGGCAATCGATGGATTAAGCGCACCGCCACGGGTGCCATTCTGGCGGGTCTACTCGCCGGATGTTCCCCGACGCTGAGCAACCATGGCAATATTCCTGTACAGGAGCTCATCGAGAGTATCCGCATCGGGAGCAGCAATCGCGAGCAGATAGCCGCCATGCTCGGCAACCCGTCAGCGGTTGCCACCTTCGACAAGGAAACCTGGTACTACGTCGGCATGCGTACCGGCCGGGTCGCCTTTCTGGATCCGGAAATTCTTGAACGTAAGATTCTCGTGGTGCGCTTCGACAAACAGGGCGTTGTCCAGCAGGTAGAACATCTTGATAAACAGGACGGGCGGGATGTTCAGATTGTCGATCGCAAAACCCCTACCCGCGGCAAGGAATTGACAATTCTGAAACAATTGCTCGGCAATGTCGGCAAGTTCGCCGGTCCTGAAGTTGATGATGGCAGTACCGGCCTCTGACCGCCAACCACCAAAAGCACATAAAAAAAGCCCCGGATAAAATCCGGGGCTTTTTATTTCCTGGGGGCAAGCCCCTGTATATGCCGGTCAGGCGCCGCCGATAACCGCCAGCAGCAGGATCGACACGATGTTGACGATCTTGATCATTGGGTTCACAGCGGGACCGGCCGTGTCCTTATAGGGATCGCCAACCGTATCACCTGTGACGGACGCGGCATGGGCATCGGAACCCTTGCCACCATGGTGTCCGTCCTCGATGTACTTTTTAGCGTTATCCCAGGCGCCGCCACCTGCCGTCATCGACAGAGCAACGAAGAGACCGGTCACGATGGTACCGAGCATCAGCGCACCGAGTGTCGTCAGGGCGGCAGCCTGTCCGCCGATATAGTTGATCACGACGTAGACCACGATGGGGGCAAGGACGGGCAGCAAGGACGGTACGATCATCTCGCGGATCGCCGCCTTGGTCAGCAAGTCCACAGCACGACCGTATTCCGGACGCGTAGTGCCTTCCATGATACCGGGGATCTCTTTGAACTGACGGCGAACCTCGACGACGACCGCCGCGGCACAACGCCCGACAGCCATCATGCTCAGTGAGCCGAACAGATACGGAAGCATTCCGCCGATGAACAGCCCAATCACCACGTAGGGATCCTGCAGGCTGAACGTCACCTCGGACGCAACTTCAGGGACATAGTACTTCATGTCCTCGGTAAACGCCGCGAACAGCACAAGTGCCGCAAGCGCCGCAGAACCGATGGCATAGCCCTTGGTAACGGCCTTCGTGGTGTTACCGACCGCGTCGAGCGCATCCGTGTAGTTACGGACTTCCTCGGGCAGATCCGCCATTTCGGCAATGCCACCGGCATTATCCGTCACGGGACCGTAGGCATCGAGTGCCACGACCATACCGGCGAGTGCCAGCATCGAGGTCGCCGCAATGGCGATACCGTAAAGACCGGCCGAGAAGTAGGCAACCAGAATGCCAGCCGAGATCACGATCACCGGAAGCGCCGTCGCTTCCATGGAGACCGCAAGGCCCTGGATCACGTTGGTCGCATGTCCGGTCTCGGACGCCTTGGCCACGCTCTTGACCGGGCGATACTGGGTACCCGTGTAATACTCAGTGATCCAGATGATGAGCCCGGTAACGACCAATCCGACAATACCGCAATACACCAGATGGCGTGCCTGGATTGAGCCGTCAGTCATGGCGATCTCGGCGGAGAAGCTGCCGAAAATCACATAAACCGTGCCCGCAATCAGAATTGCCGAAGCAAGCGCCGACGCGATGAAACCCTTATAAAGGGCGCCCATGACGTTGTTGCTGCTGCCGAGGCGGACGAAAAACGTTCCGAACACCGAGCCGATGATGCAAACAGCACAGATAAGCAGCGGCAGAAGAAGCATCTTTTCCTGCATGGGACCGGTGAAGAAGACCGCACCAACAAGCATCGTCGCAACGATGGTCACCGCGTAGGTCTCAAAAAGGTCGGCGGCCATGCCGGCGCAATCGCCAACATTGTCACCCACGTTATCGGCAATCACCGCGGCGTTGCGGGGATCGTCTTCGGGGATACCGGCTTCGATCTTACCGACAACGTCAGCACCGACATCCGCACCCTTGGTGAAGATGCCGCCACCAAGGCGGGCAAAGATCGAGATCAGCGACGCGCCAAAGCCAAGAGCGACAAGCGCTTCAAGAATGTGACGCAGGCCAGCAGCTTCAGCAGGATTATACATTTCCCGAAGCAGCAGATAGTAACCCGTAACACCGAGTAGTCCGAGACCGACGACCAGCATACCGGTCACGGCACCCGACTTGAACGCCACGGTCAGAGCCGGCTGAAGCCCGCCCGTCCGCGCTGCGTCTGCAGTCCGTACGTTTGCGCGAACAGAGATATACATGCCGATGTAACCGGCAAGCCCTGAAAGTACGGCGCCGATCACAAAGCCAACAGCCGGGAAAACTCCCAGCAGCGCCCAGATTATAAGACCGACGACCACGCCGACCGCACCGATGGTCATGTACTGACGGTTAAGATATGCCGCCGCGCCTTCCTGAATAGCGCCAGCGATTTCCTGCATCTTCTCGTTGCCTGCCGACGCGGCGAGAACCGAGCGACTGGCATAAAGGCCGTACAGGATCGCAAGACCGCCACAGGCGATCACGACCCAATAAGCTGTAGTCATTTTATAACTTCCCTAATTATTTAGTCGTCCGGGACTGCAGCCCCTAGACAAGGCATGTGCGCAGACATCCCTATGGCCCCGCAAAAACGCGTGGAACATGACAGATGAGCAGATTCATGGCAATACCATGGCACCGCGGATGTCAGTCCCTCCGCAGTGTTTGGTCAGGCAGCGGATTTATCCGCTGCCGCCTTCCGACCACTGAAACGAAGCCACAGGGTCGTCGCAAAGACGACCAGGACAAGCGGTGCCATCACCAGGTTCACGGCTGACCAGCCAACCGAATGCTGAACCGCACCGGACGTAACGGCACCGATTGAAATCGTTCCCCAGATGAAGAAATCGTTCAGTCCCTGAACCTTGGCCTTTTCTGCGGGCGTATAGGTCTGGGTCAGCAAAGTGGTTCCGCCGGTAAAGAGGAAGTTCCAGCCGACCCCGACCAGAACCAGACCGAACAGGAAGTTCATAAACCCGATTCCGGACAGATGAATGACGATACTGGCCCCACACAGGACCGAGCCCGCAATCAGGATATTGTTCACCCCGAACCGGTTGATCAGATGTCCCGTCACAAACGCCGGGGCATACATCCCCAAAATATGCGCCTGAATGACGTAAGAAGAATCCGAGAACGTAAAGCCGCAAACGCCCATCGCGATCGGCGTCACGGTCATCAGGAACGACATCACGAGATAGCCGAACGTCGCCGCGCAAACGGCGATGATGAATTTCGGCTGCCGCGTAATTTTCGATAACGGTCGCCCCCCGGCTTTTCGCTGTTCTGCCGTGGGTCTCGGGATATCGATAAAGCTGACGATACAGGCGACAAGCAAATAGACGACGATCAATGCAAGATAGACGCCCGCAAATTGAGCGGACATCAGATCGGCAGTATTGCGCGCTAGCGTCGGACCGAGCAACGCAGCTACTATGCTGCCCGCAAGGACGTATGAAATCGCCTTGCTGCGAAACGCGTCGGTCGACACGTCAGCAGCGGCGAAGCGAAAATAGTGACAAAACCCGTTGAAGCTTCCGGTCAGCAGCGAGGCGATGCAGAACAGGACAAAATCGCCCTGCATAATGGCATAGGCACCAAGCGCGCCGCCACAAGCCCCGATGGAGGCGCCGGTGATAAAGCCCACTTTCCGTCCGAACCGCCCCATGTAAAGAGATGCGGGAATTGTCGTCAGCGCCATCGCGACGAATTGCAATGCCAGTGGCAGCGTCGCCAAGGATTTATCGTCCACCAGAAGAATACCGCCGACGATCGGCGCAGTCGAAATGATCGCCGAGGTCGATGTCATGAAGAGTGCCTGGCACGAGGCAAGCAGGAATACGTTCCGGCGGACGGATGTTATTGTCATGAGCGGAAACTTACGCGGAACGCCCCTTCATACAAATTCAAATTTTGCAGGGCTGGGTCACGATTTAGGGGGTCTGGCCGTGGTAAACCTGCTGCACGACGATGGATGCGACCTTGTCCGGCCCGACAGCGCGGGTCGTAAGATCCATTATTTTCCTCTTGATGAGGGCGGTACTGGGGATAAGCGGTGCCTGCTCGCGATAGGCAATGAGCCTGAACAGCAGATCATAGGTTTTGCTCCGGATCACCGGAATGCGACTACGGACGAAGTCCCGATCTCCCTCGTCTGCGAGCTCGAGGGCGACGACCAGCGTGAATTGCCGGTTTTTGTCGTCCTTTGGCATCATGGGAATATTAAATGG
>CAJIYX010000089.1 GCA_905181725.1 Alphaproteobacteria bacterium UBA830 | reverse complement strand
CGACGAAGATACCGATTTTTCCGCTTACCGGGGTTTTGCTTCTGCCCCATGGAAAACTGCCGCTCAACATTTTTGAGCCGCGTTACCTGAATATGATTACGGCGGCGCTGGCCGGCCACCGTATGATCGGGATGGTCCAGCCTACAGGTCCGAACGAGGGCGATCAGCCCGACATATATAAAACAGGGTGCGCGGGGCGCATCACCTCGTTCAACGAATCGGAGGATGGCCGTTATCTGGTCACGCTGAGCGGCCTGATCCGTTTCGACCTCGCCGAGGAACTGCCGCTGCGCGATGGCTACCGTGTAGCGGTGCCTGATTGGAGTCCCTACTGCGACGATCTGGCCGAGGAAACCAGCGCCGGGGTAGACCGGGACAGAATGCTGCGGGCGCTGAAGGGATATTTTACCGTCAATGACGTCGATGCCAACTGGGACGCCATCAAAGACACAACAACCGACCGTCTGGTCAATGCCTTGGCGATGATGTGCCCTTTCCAGCCGAGTGAAAAACAGGCTTTGCTTGAAGCTCTCAGCCTCGGCGACAGGGCAAACGTGATGGTGGCATTGCTCGAAATGGCGCTTGCCGCGAATGACGATTCCGCGAATCTTCACAGAAACTGATAATTACGAACCGGGTGTAGCGCATGAACGACGATAAAACGGGAATTGCTCCCAAGCTTCTTGAAATACTTGTCTGCCCGCTTACGAAGGGCAAGCTGACCTATGACCGCGATGCCCAGGAACTGGTAAGCGACCAGGCGCAGCTCGCCTATCCGATCCGGGACGGCATTCCGATCATGTTGGTGGATGAGGCGCGCCAGCTCGACGCTGCTTCCTGACGCGCCGCGGATGGAGAACAGCACCGGAGCGTGGCCGACCGACATTAAGGTCAGGCGCGCCGAGAAAACCCTCGATATCGTGTTCAATGACGGCACGGCGTTTTCGCTGCCGGCGGAATACCTGCGCGTTGAAAGCCCGTCCGCCGAAGTTCAGGGTCACGGCCCAGGACAGAAGGTTCTGGTTGCCGGCAGGCGGCATGTCGGTATCGCAGATGTCGAGGCGATTGGCAATTACGCGATCCGGATCATCTTCGACGACCTGCATGATACGGGCATATTTTCCTGGCGGTATCTTTACCAGCTCGGCGCTGAGCATGACGTAAGATGGCCGGAATTCGTCTCAGCGCTTGAGGCGGCGGGGCTCAACCGGGATCCTTGAGCAGAGGCACTGGAACGGCTGTCGACACAGCAGATGCCCGCACAAAAAGGGACAGTCACGAGCGAACCGATCAGAAACCTGACAATTGTTGGCGGTGGAACCGCCGGCTGGCTCGCCGCAGCAATGATAAGCGCTTCCCGAAACGGGACGAGGGATGCGGCTCCGCTGAACGTCACGCTGATCTAATCACGACCATCCCCACCGTCGGTGTGGGCTAGGCGACAACGCTCTCAATGGGCTGGACGCTCGATCTGGCCGGGCTCGACGAGAATGATTTTATCCGGAGCTGCGACGTCACGTTCAAGGCTGCGGTCAAGTTCATCGACTGGGACCGTAACGATGACGGCACGCCGCTCAGCTATTACCACCCGTTTTCCATACCGCCTTATCTCAACGGTTACGCGCCGGCATATCATTGCCACCGGCGCCACGAGGGCGGTGGCGGCCGATCATTCGCTCACTCAATGCTTGGATCATGCGCGGTTCTCGATGCGCTGAAATCACCCAGAAAACCCGGTGTGCAAAGTCTCGACGGGCTGTTTCCCTATGCCTATTACGTCAATGCAGGATTGTTTGCCGGATATCTGCGGGAGTACCGCAAGACCATCGGGATCACCCATGTGCTGGATGACGTCGTCGGCGTCAATCGCGATGGGCGCGGCTTCGTCTCTTCTCCGGCGCTTGAACGCGGTGGTGATCATCCGGTTGAATTCGTGATCGATTGCTCGGGCTTTCGCAGCCTTATTCTCCATCAGGCGCTGGAAGAACCCTTCGTGTCGTTCCAGGAATCATTGCCCTGCGACCGGGCGATTCCGATGCCGATCGATCATCCCGAACCAGGTGGAAAGCTGCCACCGTTTACCACATCGACCGGGCTTTCCGCGGGCTGGTCATGGAACGTGGCGCTCTGTTCTCGGAGTGGAGCTATATGTATGTGCTGTTCGGGAAGAAATTTTTCGCCGGCATGAGCTTCCCATCCTAAGACGCGATCCGGGATGCTGATTTCGACGAATTTCTTTTTGCCGTCGCAAGCGACAAGAACCGGCTGATGGCGGAGGCCCCCGATCACCGGGCGGCAATTGCCAAAATCAGAGAAATGAAATCCACCCCCTGGTATCGTCCGGCAGGAACCTCTGTCGATCTTGCCGGTGCCGGCGGGGAAACAGGTGCGATTGCTTAAAGCGGCTCGCCCCGGGTAAGACGCGGCAGGTCGCCGACCAGACCCATTGCGTGCCGCATGAAGATTTTTTTCAGGGGTGTTGCCCGATCGACGGCCGCCAGGCCGACTTCCCGGGCGATGCGCACCGGGGTGATGTCGTTTGAAAACAGGCGGTTCAGAATATCGGTCACGCCGATCATCATCATGTTGTCGGGTTTGCGCCAGCGTTCATAGCGTTCCAGAGCGGTCATCGTCCCGGGATCCAGCCCCAGCCGGAGCGTATCGATGATCACTTCGGCGAGGGCGGCAACGTCACGCAGGCCGATGTTGAAACCCTGCCCGGCAATCGGATGGATTGCGTGCGCGGCATCTCCGGCCAGGGCCAGCCGCGGCGCGATATAGCGTTTGGCATGCACCACCGACAGCGGATAGGACCAACGCGTCGGGCCGATTTCTATCTTGCCAAGGAAGCTGCCGAAACGTTCGCCGAGTTCGGCTGCGAACGTGTCGTCGCCGAGTGCCAGGATATCCGGTGCAAGTTCGTTGCGTTCCGTCCACACGATCGAGGAGCGGTTTTGCGTCATCGGCAGGATTGCGAACGGCCCGGCCGGCACAAAGTGTTCCTGGGCAATACCGTTATGCGGTAATTCGTGGTGTACGGCGCAGACGATTCCTGTCTGCGGATAGCGCCAGCGGACGGCATCGATCCCGGCGGCGTCCCGCAGCGGGGAATCACGCCCGTCAGCGGCGACGACCAGCCGTGCTGTGATCTGTTGGCCGTCGGCCAAATCAAGCACTGCGGCATCTTCACCAAAACGGCACTGCGCGAGCTCCGTGCCGTCATATACCCGAAGGCTTGAGTTGCCCGCAGCAGCGGCGAGTGCCCGCCTGGTAACGGCATTTTCGACAATCCATCCGAGCGGGCCGTCGCCGATTTCCGCGTGATCGTAATGCAGAAAAAGGGGCGATGCGCCGTCCGCAACTCGAATCTCCAGAATGGGCTCTGCCTCATCGGCAACAGCGTCCCACAGGCCGAGCCCGTCCAGAATGCGTTGGGAGCCTGCGGCGACCGCCGACCCGCGTCCATCAAAGCTGGCGGCGGCCATGTCGGCTAGTGTCGCCCGCTCGATCAGGGCGACCGGCACCCCGGCCCCTGCAAGCCCCAGTGCCAGGCTCAGCCCGACCATGCCGCCCCCGACGACGGCCACTTCGAAAGATTGTGTGTCCATAACGGGAAGATGGCGGGCGCATACCAGACTGTCCAGTGGCAGATCAGCGCATTCCAGTGGCAGATCAACGCACTGGCTAATAAATTAGCATAAACCATAACTGCATAAAAAATATGCATTTAATTTCTCCCATTAGAGGATAGGTCAAATCTGAACCTTTGGCCTGCATATGAATTTGCCATGGTTATCAATGTGTTAATGGAGAAGTAAGGACTGTTCCGGTGTTTGGCACGGTTATTGCAATGAGAAACCCGATGGCACCGAAGATGGCAATTTTACTATGGCACACACTGGAGGCATGAAAATGCGAAGAGCACTTAAAAGCGCCGTGGCGGGACTCGCTGCGGCTTTCATTACGTTGTCGGCACCGCAAGCGGCGGAACCGCTTATTGATGAGAAATCCTTGCCAGGAGAATTCTCCGCGAATGTCGGCCTGTATTCGGAATACTATTTCCGCGGCGTTTCGCAGACCGATGATGCGCCTGCCCTGCAGGGTGGGCTTAATTGGTCTGCGACAATCGACAAGGACACCGGCATTGGCGTCTATCTCGGCGTTTGGGGCTCCAACATTGATTTCAACGAAGCCACCGGCGTCGATGGTACAACCCTTGAGATCGATTACTACGGCGGTCTGACCGGTAATATCGGCAGCACCGGATTAAGCTGGGACGTCGGCTTTATCTATTACACCTATCCGGGTGCCGCCGGTTCGCTGGACTATGATTTCGTCGAAGCCCAGGGCGCGCTGTCCTATGACTTTGGTTTAGCGTCGGCCACGGCCAGCCTGAACTATTCGCCTGAAAACTTTGGCAACAGCGGTGTTGCGTTCTATCCGAAGCTTGGGATTTATTTCCCAGTCGGAAAATACCTCACGCTGTCTGCAAATGTTGCAAAGCAGTACATCGACGACAACACGACCTTCGGTCTGCCTGACTATGTCGATTACAGCATCGGGGCGACGGTCAATATGGCCGGGTTTGACCTCAATCTGACGTGGTCCGATACAGATATGACAGAAGCCCAGTGTGGCGACGCCTGCGGAATGCTGTTGCTGAGCGTCTCACGCTCTTTCTAATCCGGAAACCTGGGCCGCAGATCGCGGCCCCGGTTTTCATTTCTGCGACCACAACAATAACGGAAGGTACAGGGGCATGAAATTGATCACGGCGGTTATTAAGCCGTTCAAACTGGATGATGTTCGAGAGGCGCTGACGGATGTCGGCATCGAGGGCATGACAGTGACAGAAGTCAAAGGCTTCGGGCGCCAGAAGGGCCAGGCGGAAATTTACCGCGGAGCCGAATATACCATTTCATTCCTGCCGAAGGTCAAGATCGATATCGCTGTGGAAGACGCTGCTGCCGAAAAGGTGGTCGAAGCGATCCAGCAGTCGGCGAATACCGGTAAGATCGGCGACGGAAAAATCTTTGTCCAGGAACTTACCAATGCGGTCCGAATCCGCACCGGTGAGTCTGGCAATGAAGCGCTTTAAGGGAGCATTACTGTGAAAAGATTTATTAAATCCGCCGCGCTCGCCGTTATACTGGCGACGATGGGGGTCCTCTCGATCGGCAACGCGGAAGCTGCCGTCAGTACCGAAACGGCGTTCGTGCTCAACACGTTCTCGTTTCTGATCCACGGCGTCCTTGTGATGTTCATGGCAGCAGGGTTCGCCATGCTGGAATCCGGTCTTGTCCGGTCCAAGAACACCGCAGCGATCTGCCTGAAAAACATCGCGCTTTATTCGATTGCCGGACTGATGTTCTACATCATCGGCTACGCGCTGATGTACACGGATGTCGACAAGGGCTGGATCGGCGCTTTCGAATTTTTGTACAATCCGGCACCTGCCGAGCTGGCTTTGCTGAACGCAGACGATGCGAGCAAAGCCGCTGCAAACGCCGCGGTGCTCAAGGATTCGACTTATGCATCAATGTCCGACTGGTTCTTCCAGATGGTCTTTGTCGCGACGGCAGCATCGATTGTCTCGGGCACCCTTGCAGAACGTATCAAGGTCTGGCCGTTCCTGATCTTCGTCGTGGTCCTGTCCGCTATCATCTATCCGATCCAAGGTTCCTGGGTCTGGGGTGCGGGGTGGCTGAGCGAGATGGGCTTCTCTGACTTTGCCGGTTCCACGCTGGTCCATTCAGCTGGTGGCTGGGCGGCCCTTGCCGGCGCTATCGCCCTTGGTGCGCGTAAAGGCAAGTTCGGTCCTAACGGACAGGTGAACCCGATGCCTGGCGCGAACCTGCCTTTGGCAACGCTCGGTACATTCATCCTGTGGTTTGGCTGGTTCGGCTTTAACGGTGGCTCGCAGCTCGCACTCGGCTCCGCAGCCGACGCGACAGCCATTGCCATCGTCTACGTCAACACCAACCTAGCCGCAGCGTCTGGCGTGGTGGTCGCGATGATCCTGACGCAGCTGTTGTTCAAGAAGATGGATCTCACGCTGTGCCTCAACGGTGCCATTGGCGGCCTTGTCGCCATCACGGCGGGCCCCGATCTGCAGCAGCATTCCTACGCCATCCTGATCGGTGGTATCGGCGGCGCGCTGGTGGTCTTCGCGGTTCCGCTGATCGACAAGCTCAAGATCGATGATGTGGTCGGTGCAATCTCCGCCCATTTGATCTGCGGCATCTGGGGCACGCTGGCGGTCGGTATCTTTGGATCCGGATCTCTGGTTACCCAGTTTATCGGTATCGTTGCGATTGGCGCCTTCGTGTTCGGCTCCAGCCTGATTGTCTGGACGATCCTGAAGGTCACCATGGGCATCCGTGTCGATGAGGAAGCCGAAATGGACGGGCTCGATAAATCCGAACTGGGTATGGAAGCATATCCGGAGTTTGGACGGGGCTAACTGTCTGGGAGCCCGGGCCCGACTTGGCTGGACCGGGGCCACGTAGTGTTCCACCCTTAGGCGCGCCACGCCGGGGTGGTCACAAGCCGGAGACCGAGCGCACTGCCATCCGTTTGGTCTCCGGTGACTTGCGGCGGCGCATTTCTGCCGACATGCACCGCGCCCTACCGTCGCGAATATGGGAGACGACCGCTCCGCCGTCCTGCGGGGCGGTCATTTTTGCGCCGGTGCTCTTGCCTATGCCATTACCGGTGGCCCTACTGTCGGCCCCACCGACGGGACTGGGGC
>CAJIYX010000088.1 GCA_905181725.1 Alphaproteobacteria bacterium UBA830 | reverse complement strand
CCTCGGCGATCAGGTCTACGGCGCCGGCATCCTCGACCATATAGAGCGGGTTCTCGTACCGCATGTCGATCACGCCGGTGCCGATTTCGATACGTTTTGTCTTCGCGCCGACCGCCGCCAGCAGCGGGAAGGGCGACGCAAGCTGGCGGGCAAAGTGATGCACCCGGAAATGCGTGCCATCCGCGCCCAACTCTTCCGCGGCGACCGGGAGGTCGATGGACTGCAACAGCGCATCCGACGCCGAGCGTGTCTGAGAACCCTGCGCTGACGTCCAGTGCCCGAAAGACAGGAACCCGATTTTCTTCATTGGTGAATCCGTTTGTTCGCTCGCGCCACTCCTTAAGCGCCACGCGTCGTGCGTCAAGTGGAGAGGGGGACGCCAGGGGACAACATCAGGGGGACGAACCACACCTCTTCGTATCAACCCCGTCTACTTTCGCAACGTCGATTGCATTTTCGGTGTGAATCTGGCCGTGGAATACCCTAAAGTCAGCGCCCGTTCGCTGTTTGTCCTATTGCATTGCAGGTCAGATAAAGGGCGTGGGTAATTCAAAGTCCACCGGGAGCATGACGATGTCGCAAACACGGCCACGGGTCGCCATCATTGGCGGGGGTATCGGAGGGTTGTTCGCCGCCAATGCGATGATTGCGCAGGGACTGGAGGTGTCCGTTTATGAGCAGGCGTCGGAACTGGGTGAGATAGGCGCAGGTTTCTACGTCACACCGAACAGTGTGCGTCATCTCCAGCGTGTTGGCCTCGGGCCCGCGGTGGAGAAATGGGGTTCACTTGTCGGCGAGGGGTCGCAATATATGCGAGATGACGGCACACCCATCGCGCCGGTACAGGTCACGGACGCCTCCGGCTGGAACGCGACGTACGGCATGCACCGTGCTGACTTCGTTGATCTCCTGGCAGCGGCGCTTCCCGACGGTGTGGTCCATTGTAGTCATAAAAGTATTGAGTTCGAGCAGAGCGATGACAAGGCCAGAGTGAGGTTCGTCAACGGCGCCGAGATTGACGCCGACGTTGTTGTTGCGGCCGATGGCATTCATTCCGAACTCCGACCTAACGTTTATCCTCCATCAACGCCCGTGTTCCACGGGACCATCAGCTACCGTGGTCTCGTGTCCCGCGACCGACTCCCCGATTGGCCAATGGACCAATGGCTGATGTGGGCGGGACCCTCAAAGCACTTCCTTGTCTTTCCTGTGCGCCATGGAGAGATTGTGAATTATGTCGGCTTCGTGCCCACGGACGAGGAGATGAAAGAATCCTGGTCCGCGTCCGGGGATCCCGACAAGCTGCGTGCGGAGTTCAAAGGCTGGGATCCGCGTATCGAGCATCTATTGGAGCAGGTTGACCGGACATTTCGGTGGGCGCTCTATGATCGCGAGCCGCTGCCCACCTGGAGCAAAGGCTGCCTCACGCTGCTTGGTGACGCGGCCCATCCGATGCTGCCGCACCTTGGTCAGGGCGCCAATCAGGCAATCGAGGACGGTATGGCCCTGGCGGTTATCCTCGCCCAGACAGATAAAGCGTCCGTGCCGGCTGCTCTCCGCGCATACGAAAAGCTCAGGAGGGAACGCGTTGCAGAGGTTCAGCAAGGCGCACGGCAGAATGGCCTACGCGTGGATTCGATGTCGGATTATGCCGACTTGGAGTTACGGGATGCCGAACTCGCAGCCCACGCAGAATTTCGCAAGCATCTCTACACCTATGACGTCGTTCCGGAGGCAGAGGCCGCCGCAGCGGCATTATAGAGCCTGTACGTTCTGTCTGGACCGTTATGGGTCACAAACTGACATTCTCCAGTCCACGGACAGCGTTCGCTTCGGGCCATGCGCCGCGGTACGGTCTATTTTCTCTGACAACGCCGGTCCGCGTGGTAAGGATAGGCTTTCAACTCGCCCGCCGGAGCGCGCATGAAACTTATCGTTCTGAACCTGCCACGCGATTTCACCGAGGACGCCCTCGACGAACTGTTCCTGCCCAATGGCAAGATTGCGGCGTGCAGTATTGTGACCGACGAAGAGACTGGCACCTCTAAAGGCTTCGGCTTCGTCGAGATGGCCTATAAAAAAGATGCGCGGTTTGCCATCAAGCGGTTGCATAACAGCATGCTGGACGGGAAAAGAATCCGCGTTAAGCCTGCCGACCGAACCGAGACCGGAGCGGCCGAGACCGGATCAGTTGACACCGGATCGAGCGAGACCGACCGAACCGAAACCAAATAGGTTCAGGTGACCACGATTTCCTGGCTCATCAGCTTCAGCGTGAACTGGAAATTAGCCTCATTCATGACCCAGCCCTGGATGGTGTTTTTCCGCAGGCCGGCCCGGTGAAACGGCTCCGCCTCGGCCACCTCGAGAGCGTCGGCATATGACGCGGCGCGGATGATTACCATGTCGCTGCCGTCCCGGCTGGTTTCGTCCTTCAGCACGACCGAAGCGAAAATGGCGCCGTCCGCCTCGATCTGGCGCAGCCATTCCAAGTATTCATCGAACGCCGCCCGGTGCTCGCCGAAATAGGCCTTCATCGGATCGTCGAATGGCTCGATCGCGGTCATGTTAAGCAGGTATAGCTCCAGTCCGAGCATGGACTTGCCTTCCGCGTAGTCGGCGATCGGATTGACCTCGGTCATGGTCGGGCGCTCCTGGTGGGTATCGGTGTGGGCGGGTGTGGGTCTGTCCGGGTCTATGAACTCATGCTGGCGCGCGGGCTGTATGCCTTTTCGGCATCGATGACGCTGGCATCGTCTTTCATCACGAAGTCGTAGTGGCCTTCATAGAACGGGCCGTTGAAACCGTGTTCGGCCGCTGCCGCCGAGTCTTCGATCAACGTGTAGGGCACGAGGGGCGATTGTTTGACGCCGAATACCGCATCCGAATCTAGGTGCCGGCTGTCGCTGTTGAACAGCTCGGTCTGGATGGTCTGGTAGCCGTCTTTGTATGCCAGATAGTGCAGATGCGCCGGGCGCCAGGAATGGCGGCCGGTACCGTCGAGGATCAGTCCGACTGGCCCGTCGGTCGGCACCGGATAATCGACCGGCTTGCGTGACAGGAACTAGTAGCGGCCATCGGCGCCGGTCTTGAACTTGCCGCGATAGGAAAAGTCTCCATACGCATCCGGCTGGCCGACCTACGTCTCGTAGAACATGTTCGGCGAGGTCTGCCACAGATCGAGTATCACGCCCTCGATCGGATTGCCGTCCGAATCCGTGACCTTGCCGTGGACATAGGCCGCATCGCCGGTCTCGTCACGATGCGAGATATCGGAGCCCATCTCACGGCTCGGTGCGCCCTCTCGGTAGAACGGGCCGAGCAGGCTTGATTCCGTCGCACCGACGCGGACGCGGTCGCCGAGGATTTAGCACAAAGCGGTGATCCCGAGCACTTCGCCGAGGAGCAGGCCTTCTTCGCGTTTGTCGTCCGAGATGTGGCCGACATTCTGGATGAAGCGCGTGCCGTAGAGCAGCTCGTCCGACGACAGGTTTATCTCACGGACGAAATCATGGGCCGGCTGGTCCGTATACTGAAAGACTAAACGTTCCCGGAAGTCGGCATGTACGCGATCTATCCGCCGACCCGGCATCTGTCGGCAAAGATCAGGACGTTCGTCGATACTTTGGTCGATCATTTTTCACCGGAGCCGCACTGGCTGATCAAATAAGTTCCCACCCACCTTCCACTAACCGCCGGGGAAGCGCGTGGCGTCGGCCCGGAGCCCTGTGCTAGATTTCATTCCAATCCGCGCTTGCCAGAATATCCGCGCGGCCCCATCCCCGAATGAGGAGGTTCAGATGGCCATAGCACCTAAGACGAAAGCAGCGGGAAAACGCACAGCGCCTATGAAGCCGGTTACGACGAAAACGGTCGCCAAGAAAACCGCTGCTAAAAAGATGATAGCTAAAACGGCCGCGGCGAAAAATCCAATCGTCAAAAAGGCGGTGGCGAAAAAGACGGTTGCCAAAAAGACGGCGGCCAAAAAGGCTGGCGCGAAGAAACCGGTATCCAGGAAAGTGGTCAAACCGCGCGTCCGCAAGTTCGATCTTGTGATCGACAAGGCGAAGGGCGCGAAATGGATCAAGGAAGATATCCGGCCGCAATTCGAATACCGCCATTTCGGGGTCGAGGAAGCCACGGGTCGGCAATATGGCAGCCACGTCATCCGCGTCGCCAAGGGCGCCAGGCCGCCGGTCAGCCACCACGTGCACCCCGATTGCGAATTCCTGCTGGTCTACGTGCTCAAAGGCTGGGTGAAGTTCTGGTATGACGGGGAAGGCGAGGTTCGCCTGAATGTCGGCGATGTCCACCTGCTACCCGCCGGCATCAGTCATGCGGTAACGGGCTGGTCGAAGGACCTTGAGATGCTCGAGACCACCAACCCCGCCGACTACCGCTCGGTCGAGCTGACGGATGCGCAGATCGCCCGGCAGGGGTTACCGGTTGGGCGTTGATTTAAACTCCAAACGAAGGGCTCGGACTGCGTCCGCCCCACATAAGTAACCGACCAATCCGACCGAAAGCCGACCCCCATGACCAAGCCGCCGCTCTGGCCCGCCCATCTTCATCATTTCTGTCTCGATACGCCTCAAATCGATGCGGTCGTGCCGTGGTACGAGACCCATCTAGAAATGGAATCAGAAAAACTGACCGACGGCTCGATCTGGCTTTCGGGGCGTCAGCGCAACATCATCTTCCGGCCAGCGGCGGAAAAGTCTTTCGGCTATGTCGCGTATGCGCTGGCCGATGCGGACCAGCTCGCTCGTCTCGACGCCGATCTGGCCGCGAAGGACGTGGCGCGGTCCGATATACGATCTCCCGTGTTCGGCGACGGCCCCGGCGGCCAGGTCGCCATCGTCGATACCGACGGCAAGTGCTTTGTGTTCGGTCTGCCGGTACGGGCCGAGAGCGACACGCCCGACCACCTGCCCGGACGGCTGCAGCATCTCGGCATCTGCACGACCGACATGGACAGCCTGATCGCGTTTTTTACCGGCATGATCGGGTTCCGCGCCTCCGACATTGTGAAGAATGACAATGGCGGCGTATCCGCCTGTTTCCTGCGCTCGGATCACGAACATCACGATCTGGCGCTATTCGCTGCGTCATCGTCACGGTTCGATCATCAGTGCTACGAGACGACCTGCTGGAACGACATCCGCGACTGGGGCGATCATTTCGCCGCCCAGCATACCGAAATAGAATGGGGCGCGGCGCGCCATGGCGCCGGCAACAACCTGTTCATCTTCGTGCGAGACCCCGACGGCAACCCGGTGGAGCTGTCGGCCGAGCTTGAAACTCGCGATTCCGACGCGGTCCCCGGCGAGTGGAAAACCGAACCGCGGACGTTGAACCTCTGGGGAAGCGCCTGGACGCGGGACTGAGTTCCGCAGGAGTTCTTATAGAAAACAGGCCCTGAGCGAAGCGCCGCCGCTACATTCCGAAGTTTGTGGTCTTCGCGTTGCCGTCGCGCAGGCGGCGGTAGCGGGCGAGCGCCCAGAGTGGGAAGTATACGGGGTAGCCGTGATACATCAGGTAGAACACTTTCGGGAACCCGACGGCATTGTAATGCTGTTCGTCCCACTTGCCGTCGGCATGGGGTGCGTCCATCAGGTATTCGATACCGTTTTTCACGATATCTGAATCGGTTTCGCCTGCGGCCATCAGTGCTAGCAGGGCCCAGGATGTCTGGGTCGGGGTGGAGGTTTTTGCCTCACCCTTGTGTTCGTGCCAGTAAGTGGCGCCGTCTTCGCCCCAGCCGCCATCGGCGCGCTGCTGCAGGTTTAGCCAGGCAACCGCCTGCACAATGGCCGGGTCGTCCGCCGCTATGCCGATAACGTTGAACGCGGACAGGACCGACCACGTGCCATACACGTAATTGGTACCCCAGCGCCCGAACCAGGACCCATCCTCTTCCTGCTCGGCGCGCAGGTAGGCGATTGCTGCTTTGACCGCAGGGTGATCCTTGCCGCATCCGGCCTGGGCCAGGAAGGACAGGCAGCGCGCGGACACGTCCGCCGTCGGCGGGTCGAGCAGGGCGCCATGATCGGCGAAAGTGATATGGTTCAGATAATAATGTGTGTTGTCGACGTCGAATGAGCCCCAGCCGCCGTTTTTCGATTGCATCCCGATGATCCAGTCGGCGGCCCGGCGAAGCGCGTCGTCATTGGCGGATGAATCCGCGCGGTCGAGCGCCATGCCGACCACTGCGGTATCGTCGACGTCGGGGTAGAAATCGTTGCGGTACTGGAAGGCCCAGCCACCGGGTGCGACGTCGGGCGCCTTGCTGCCCCAGTCGCCCCGCACGTCGGTAATCTGCAGGTCGCGGATCCATGTGCAGGCCTTTTCGATCGACGCGTTCGATGTCGGCTCGCCGGCTTCCATCAGCGCCTGCATCGCAAGGGCAGTATCCCAGACGGGCGACAGACAGGGCTGGCACCATGCTTCATCGCCGCGCTCGACTAGGAGCTTCCGGATCGCCTTGCGGGCGATTTCGTAATGCGGGTGATCGTCGGCATAGCCTAGCGTGCGGAACGCCATGACTGTATTCGCCATCGCCGGGAAAATGCCGCCGAGTCCGTCTTCGCCGTTCAGCCGCTTGGTAATAAAGGCGACCGCCTTGCCGATGCTGTGGCGGCGTGCACGTTTCGGAATGAGCGGCTCAATCCGGCGCAGCACCATATCGAGCGCCAGAAACGCATAGCCGAGCTTGGCGCCGGTATGGTTCACTATGTAGCGGCGTTCTTCTTCCGGCGCGGTGACGAACAGCTCGCAGATATCGACCTTGTCCGGGTTCGCCGCGCGCGGCTTCTCGGACATCAGGATCAACAGCGGCGCGATCACCGTGCGCGACCAGTACGACACCTTCAGGATATTGAACGGCGACCAACACGGCAGCGCCATGATGCCGATCGGCATGACGGGGATCGCGCGCCACGGCAACTGTTCGAACAGGGCAAGTGTGATCCGCGTGAACACATTGGTATGCGCTGCACCGCCATGGGCAAGGATCGCTTCGCGGGCGCGCACCATGTGGGCGTCTTCCGGATCGTCGCCGGCGAATTTCAGAGCGTAATAGGCTTTGACGCTGGCACTGAGATCTAAATCGCCGTCGTGAAACAGCGGCCAGCCATGATGGCGGTCGGACTGAATGCGGCGCAGGTATTTCGCCATCTTGGCTTCAAGCTGCGGTTCGGGTTCGCCGAGGAAATGGTTGAGCAGCACGTATTCGGCCGGAATCGTCGCATCGGCTTCAAGATCGTACAGCCAGTGACCGTCCTCGCGCTGGTGCGTCCGCAGGGCATCGGCGGCCGATTCAACCTCATCGTCGAGACGTGCGTCAAATACGTCCGGAGACATCACGCTGTACAACGCTGCCTTTCCACTGCCACCGCCGCCGTCGGGATGTCGGGCTCTGGAGCCTTCCAATAAGGTCACCTTGTTACTTTATCGTTCCTAGACTGTTGACCGCCAGAACCGCCTACTGCGTTCAGAAAGCTTCCGTTTTTGGCATTCTGTTGCACCGCACAATGACATATATCGGTCACAACACACCATAGCGCAAGGTAAT
Organism: Alphaproteobacteria bacterium UBA830; assembly: GCA_905181725.1. Lineage (GTDB taxonomy): Bacteria > Pseudomonadota > Alphaproteobacteria > MPNO01 > UBA830 > CAXBCP01. Next base: position 11,137 of record CAJIYX010000088.1, on the reverse strand, counting down.
CCATAATTTTTCCGGCGTGGACAGGCCTGCGTCGTCGTCGAGGTCGCGCCAGCCGTTTTTGATCATGCGGTCGAGGATGCGCCGGTAATTCATCATCATCACTACCGCGGGTTTCAGAGCCCGGGCATCGCTTTGACCCAGAAGGCAGTCTGCCTCGGCATATTTTTCGCGCGCGCGTTCTGCGACGGAAGCGCAAATTTCCGGGAGTTTGGGGCTGGCGAGAATCTCGTCCGGTGTACCGATCGACACGCCATGAGCATCGAGCTGTTCGCGCGGCAGGTAGAGCCGCCCCATGCCGGCATCGTCTTTGAGGTCGCGCAGGATGTTGGTGAGCTGCAGCGCGGTACCGAGCGCGATCGCGAATTGTTGCGCCGTGGCGCTCGAATCACCGAAAATGTTCACCGACAAAAGACCGACAGCACCTGCCACACGGTTACAGTATTGCTGTAACTGTTTGCAATCGGGGGCGATGATGGTCTCGTTGGTATCCATCTCCATGCCGGCGATGACCTCGAAAAAATCTTTCTTTTCGAGGCTGTACAGCCTGACCGCGCGGGCCAGCGCACGCAGAACATGGGTGTCCGACCCGACCTGGTCAGGAGCGTAAAGGGCCTGTATCTCCCGGCGCCAGGCGTCAAGCTGGCGGCGTTTCTCTCCTACCTGATCGTCCCCGTCCGCGATATCGTCAACTTCGCGGCAGAACGCATAGACCGCGAACATCGCATCGCGGCGGTCTTCCGGCAGGATGCGCATCCCCCAATAGAACGAAGACCCGGCAGCACGGGTGACCGCGCGGACATGTTCACGCGCAGCGACATCGGGATCACCAGTGGGGGGATCGCCGGCGGGGTTCGGAGAGATCATCCTGCGATTGTATCTAGGTGTGAGTCGAATCAGAATCCCATCATTTCGAATTCAGGTAGGATTCAGGTCGAATACGGGCGCAATTTCGTGAATTGCGCCACGGCTTGACTCATGATCGGTCAAATCGGTACAAATCTGTCTCACATATGAAACGGGTGTCTCAAATTTGAGACAGATATGCGAAACGTCATTGGAAACATACTGTTACAAAAGACAGCAGGAGAGCAGATGGAACAGGAGCAGCGGGTCTGCGAACCCGCAAACATCGTCTGGCAGACGCGTACCCATGAAGAAACCGCGTTCGAACGCCGCCTCGCCGATGCGATGGAGCGTGCATTTGTCGAGGGCGTGACCGAACTTGATGCGCTGGTCGACTATCTCAATGCCGCCAGTGTGCGCGACGAAGAGAACCGCGCCTGGACGGTCGAGACCTACCGCGCTGTCATGGCGCGACTCGGGGGCTGAACCGCATGAATGACGCGTTCGGCGACGTCCGGCTGGAATTCCGTGATGTCACCAAGAAATTTCAGGACCGCCAGGGTTCCGGCCAGACGATCACGGCAGTCGAGGGCGTGACGCTGTCGGTCCGCGACGGCGAAGTCGTTTCGCTGATCGGACCGTCAGGTTGCGGCAAGTCGACCCTGCTTAACATGGCGTCCGGCCTCAACGGCAGCAGCGGAGGCGAGGTCTTCGTCGATGGCGAGGAAGTCGTCGAGGTCAACGAGCATGTCGCGTTCATGCTGCAGAAAGATCTGCTCCTGGCGTGGCGATCGATCCGCGAGAATGTCGAACTCGGGCTGGAAATCCAGGGTGTCGACAAGGAAGAGCGCCGCCGCCGGTCGGAAGACTGGCTGACACGCTGCAAGATCGCCGACTTCTCCGAGCATTTTCCGCATCAGCTTTCGGGCGGCATGCGTCAGCGTGCAGCACTTGCCCGAACACTGGCGACCGACCCGCATGTGCTGCTTCTCGATGAGCCGTTCTCGGCGCTCGACGCCCAGACCAAGATGATCCTGCAGCAGGATCTCGCGCGCACGCTGGCCGATGCCGGCAAGACCGCATTGTTTATCACCCATGACCTGGTCGAGGCGGTCGCGCTGTCCGACCGGGTGCTGGTGATGAGCCAACGCCCGGGCAAGATCATTGAGGAGATCGATGTCGATATTCCCGGTCGCGACAATCCGATGGAGCGCCGGAAGGATCCGAAAATCGGTGCCTACGTGGCGCAGCTTATGTCACTGCTCCATGTCGGCGACGTTGAGCTCCAGCAGGTTTGATGAACCTTACCAACACCAGACGCACCACGTCGACACTTGCCGATACGAGACGCAACAAGACGAAACGCACGACGAGAAAACAGCACTTTATCTAAACCAATCGCATGACTTTAACAGGGAGATCCATCATGCACTTTACCAAGAAAATCATCGCCGCCTCCGCGGCGGCCATTGCAATCGCCGGGATGACGTCCGTTCCGGCCCATGCCGCCGAGAAGGTCAATTATCTGCTGCCGGCACCGGGCTTTCTGCCCGCTTTCGCGCCCTGGCAGCTTGCCAAGTACAAGGGCTTCTATGCCGACGAAGGGCTGGACGTCACGTTCCAGCGCGCCAAGGGCGGCGTTGACGTTGCCAAGCAGGTTGGTGTCGGCAACGCGCCGATCGGCGGCGGCATCGGTGATACATCGCTTCTGGTGCGCCCGAACGGCATCCCGGTCCGCTCCGTCGCGATCATGGGTGGCGGCTCGCTCGTCCAGCTGGTGGCCCGTGCTGATCGTAATATCAACAAGGTCGAAGACCTGAAGGGCAAGACCATCACGGTCATGTCCTATCAGGACACGACGTTCTTCGCGGCCCAGGGCATTCTCGCCTCTCGCGGGCTTACCCGGAACGACGCCAACATTCAGGCCGCCGGCCCGCAGGGTGTCTGGAAGCTGTTTGTCCAGGGCAAAGCCGACGCCATGATGGGCGTGCCTGACTGGATCGGCATCGCGCGCGGCGCCAAGGTCAAAATGAAGATCTTCAACGCGATGGATTACTTCCCGTCGATGGCGCAGGCGATCCTGGCGTCGGACGAGATGATCAAAACGAACCCCAAGCTCATTCAGGGTCTCGTGCGTGCCACGCTTAAGGGGCTGAAGATGATCATGGACGATCCGGCAGCCGCCGCCGCCGAGTATGTCAAAGCTGTGCCGCGCTGGAAAGTCGGTCCGATGACCGGCACATTCAAGCTTTACAACGAGTACACCTACCCGGGACAGAAAGTCCTTGGCGAAATGGACGAAGTGCGTCTTGCGAAGCTGCAGGATTTCTATTTGAAATCCGGCTTCATCAAGAAGAAGTCCAATGTCAAAGACCTTTACACGAACCAGTTCGTTAAATAGGTCCGTGCTTCACGGACGACAAGATATCCCGGAGCGCCGTTCTTCAGGCGCTCCGGGGCTGAATTGCACCACACAGATCTGAACAGGCTCAGCTTATGAATTCTGCTTTTACGCCGCCGCGTATCGCCGCAAGCCTCGCCATTCTGCTCGTTTTTCTGGCCGCATGGGAGTGGGGCCCCGATCTGTTCGGCGTCGAGACCTACATCATCCCACCGTTGTCATCGGTGGTCGAAGGCCTGTTCGAACTGTTTCGGACAGACAGGCTGTGGATGCATATTGGCGTGACAACTTTCGAAGTCATCCTGGGCTTTGTCCTGGGCTCGCTGCTCGGCATGGTCGGGGGCTATGCGCTCGGTATGTCGGTGACGGCAGAAGTGGTGCTGTCGCCCTATATTCTGGCGCTTCAGATTGCGCCCAAGGTGGCCTTCGCGCCGCTTTTTGTGCTGTGGTTCGGCTTCGGGCTGGAGCCGCGCGTTCTGATCGCGGTGCTGATCGTATTCTTTCCGGTTCTGATTAACGTCATGACGGCGGTGCGCAACATCGATCCCGACCTGATCAATCTTGCGCGCTCGTTCAAGGCTACCAAGATGCAGGTGTTCTGGAAAATCCAGGTGCCCGGTTCCATGCCGCCGATGTTCGCCGGTCTGCGTATCGGGGCGACCCTTGCGGTCATCGGCGTGGCGGTCGGCGAATTTGCCGGCGGCAATACCGGTGTCGGCTATCTGATTGTTCTCACGGCGGGGGCGGCCGAAACAGCCAAGGTCTTCGCGGCGATCTTCGTCCTGACCATGATCGGTATCATCGCCTACTGGCTGGTGATCCTGCTCGAGAACCGCGTCCTGCACTACATGCCAAGCCGCGAGCAGCGCGGCTTCTGATGAGTATGTTTCGTAACAACCTTGCTCCACCGAGATAGGGAGAGAGACATGACAGACAATACCGTTACCGAAGACGCAATTGCCGAGCGCGTGGCCCTTGGGCCGCTCAATCGCTGGTGGCCAATCGTTTCAAGCTGGATGGTTACCGATACGCCGCTGGGCCTGACCCGGTTGGGTGAGAAGATCGCCCTCTGGCGCGACAAGGACGGCTCCGTCCATTGCATCGAAGACCGCTGCCCGCATCGCGGTGCGCGCCTGTCGATGGGCTGGAACCTCGGCGATCGTCTCGCCTGCTGGTATCACGGCGTTGAAGTCGGCGCGGACGGTGTGGTCAAGGATGTGCCCGCCATCGCTGAATGCCCGATGATCGGCGAAAAGTGCATCAAGTCCTATCCGGTGTTCGAGCATATGGGCGGCATCTTTGCTTGGTTTGGCGATGAGCTTCACGAGGAAGCCGACAAATTCGATATGCCCGAAGAATTCGAGTCCGATGAATGGTCGGCGATGCTGTGCACGGCGCACTGGAAATGTAGCTGGACCTATGCCGTCGACAACGTCATGGACCCGATGCACGGCGCGTATCTGCATGCCGTATCGCATTCTATGGCCGAAGGCGACCGTGAAGCGAAGATGCAGATCGACAAAACCAACACGGGTTTCATCTTTGGCAAATCCGGCCAGCGCGATGTCAATTTCGACTGGATCGAATGGGGCGACACCGGCTCATTCTGGCTCCGCGTCTCGCCGCTGCCCTATCGGAAGGAAGCAGGCCCCGGCGGCAATTTCGGCATCATCGGATTCGTGACGCCGATCGACGCGGAAAACTGTCGGGTGTTTTTCTGGCGGACCCGCAAGGTCAGCGGCTGGCAGCGCGATGCCTGGAAGTTCATGTACCGGCACAAACTGGAAACCCTGCACTGGGATGTCCTTGAGCAGGATCGTGTGATCCTCGAGGGCATGGACCCGGATGCCCGCGACAAGGAATTTCTGTATCAGCACGACACCGGTCTTGCCCGGACGCGCCGCCATGTTGAGCAGGAAGCGAAAGACCAGCTCGAGAATGTTGCCGCGAATGGCACCAAGCAGGCGGCACAGGCCGCCGAGTAGGCAGGACTGGCGTGGCCGACACGCCATGAAGATAGGATAAGGACACCGAACGCGATGGCAGTCGTCTCGCTCGATAATAAGCGCATAGTCATTACCGGCGGCGCCCGCGGCCTCGGCCGGGGATTTGCCGAAGCCGCACTCGATAGCGGTGCACGTATTGTGATTGCCGATATCCTCGAAGATCGGGGACGTCAGACCGCCGATGAGCTGTCATCGCGTGGCGACGTGTCTTTTGTCTTCGTGGATCTTGCCGATCCGGCCTCGATCGAAGCGCTTGCTTTGAGCGCCGAACAGATGCTCGGCGGCGTAGACGGTCTGGTGAATTGTGCGGCGATTGCCACCGGAATTGGCGGTAAAATGGTCGACGAGATCGATATCGAGACCTGGGACCGCGTGATGACCGTGAACGTGCGCGGCACCTGGCTGGCTGTGAAGGCGTTTTCGCCGGCGCTGCGCAAAGCGGGCAACGGCAAGATCGTCAATGTTGCGTCCGATACCGCGATGTGGGGCGCGCCGCGCCTGTTGCACTACGTGGCATCTAAGGGAGCGGTCATATCGATGACGCGATCGCTCGCCCGCGAGCTTGGCAGTGACGGGATTGCGGTTAACGCCATCGCCCCCGGCCTGACCCGGGTCGAGGCGACGGAATACGTACCCGAAGACAGGCACCGCCAGTATATCGACGGGCGCGCGATGAACCGCGAACAGCAACCCGAAGACGTGAATGGCGCCGTGATGTTTCTGTTATCGGATGCGTCGGATTTTGTCACCGGCCAGTTGCTGCCGGTGAATGGTGGATTCGTTTTTAACTAACCGGAGGAATGAAGAATGAGTTCGGATGCAGTGGCCCGCATGGGTGCAGATGGAAAAGAAGAAGATCGTCCCGGCTGGCATCAGCAGGTCGGTCAGGGGTTTGACGACTGGATGGAATCCCGCGTCGCGCGTTATGAGACCCGGAAGTATGATTGGGATGTCCTGAAATTTCAGGCTGATTTCGATCCCAAATACCGCCGCGCCCAGATGCGCTACATGGGCACCGGCGGCACCGGCATGGGCGCCGACAACAACACGGTACCGTCCGAGCATTTCACGTTCTCGACGATGGTTCTGCCGCCGGGTTGCGAAGGTCCGCCGCATCTCCACACGGATGTGGAAGAAGTGTTCTTCATGCTGCGCGGCAGCGTCCGTCTGACGATTCAGGACGGCGACAAGAAATGGGAATCGGTTCTGAAAGAACGCGACCTGATATCGGTTCCCCCCGGTGTCTACCGGGAACTGATCAATGAATGTCACGAAGAAGCATTGATGTGCGTCATGCTCGGTGCCAGTAAACCGGTCACCCCGAGTTACCCGGCGGATCATCCGCTGTCGTCAATCAAACGCGATAAGAAATAGGCGCGCCCGTTGGAGATCGATTCAAAATCCATTGCGACCGCCCATGGCGAGATCACGTGTCTCGAAGCAGGTAGCGGCGAGCCGTTGGTACTGCTGCATGGCATAGGCTCCGGGGCTGCGTCATGGCAGGCGCAGCTGGAGGCGTTTTCCGACCGGTACCGCGTAATCGCATGGGATGCTCCGGGCTATGGCGGATCCGCGTTGATGGGCCCGACCGTGCCCGATGCCAGGGATTATGCTGGTGTACTGGCGCAGTTTCTCGATGCGATGGAGATCGGGTCCTGTCACCTGGTGGGGCACTCTTTGGGTGCGTTGATGGTGTGTTCGTTCGCTCGGCGCTGGCCCGACCGGGTAAAGAGCCTGCTGATCGGCGATCCGGCGGCCGGGTACGGTGATGCCGGCACCGAGATACAGGAGCAACGCAGAGACGCACGCCTCGGTCTGCTTGATCGACTGGGACCGGAAGGGCTGGCTCGGGAACGTCACGGCAATCTGCTATCCGACAATGCCCCCGACTGGGCGCGCAAGCTCGTCCACGACATCATGGCGCGCATCCGCCCCGACGGATATCGTCAGGCGTGCGAATTGCTGATGAACGGCACCATTCATACGGACGCGGCGGAAATCGACTTGCCGGTGACCGTGGTCGTTGGCGGCGCGGATTCGGTGACCCCGCCCGAGGGATGCAGGAAGGTCTCGGAGAGCTTTGCTAAATCACGGTTCGAGATCCTGCCAGGGCTGGGGCATGCGTCCTATGTAGAAGGCCCGGATGCCTTTAACGTGGTTCTTGCTAAACATTTGTCCGCGTCCGTATGACCGCACGCGCCCGAAAGGCCAAGGAGCCGAGCTATATCGTTCCGGCGCTGGAGCGGGGGCTTTTGCTACTGCAGGCTTTTTCCAAGGACAGGCCTGTTCAGTCGCTCGGCGTGTTGGCGAAGGAGCTCGGTTTGCCGCGGGCCACGACGTTCCGCCTTGCCAATACGCTGGAACATCTGGGCTTTCTGGTGCGTGATCCCGATACCGGCGAATACCGGATCGGTGCGGCGGCGCTTAAACTCGGCTGGACCTATCTGTCCGGCCTGGAACTGCCGGAAATCGCTTATCCGTTCCTGACCAATCTTCGCTATGAGACCGGCGCATCGGTTCACATGGCGGTGCGCGACGGTCATGACATCGTTTATGTCAGCCGGTTGCCGGCGCGAACGGCGCTCACCAGTAACATCAAGCTCGGCTCGCGCCTGCCGGCGCATGGCTCGTCCATGGGCCGTGCCATGCTGCAGGACCTCGAAGAGGACCAGCTACTCATACTGTATCGCGGTATCCGGGAACTGGCATCGTTTTCGGCGGAGACGCCCAACACGGTCATGCAGCTTCGTGAACTATTGCTCAAGGATGCGCAGAATGACGGCGTTGTCATCAGCCGCGGATACTACGAAAAAGGCGTGGTCAGCATCGCGGCCCCGATCCGCGACGGTCGAGACCGGGTGGTGGCCGCGATCAATATCACCGCGGCAGACGGCCGCTATTCGGATGAAGAATTCGAAGGCAATATTCTCGACGAGGTGCTCAAAGCCGCCCGGCTGATCTCGATGGCCACCGGCCACGATCCGGAAACACATCGTATTGCGCCCGGTCTTGTTCAGGCGTTGCCGGATACGGCGCTGGCCGCGCCGCGCTATTCACCCGACGATGAACAAGGGCATCCGAAATATCAGGACCGCGAAGGGCTTGAGAAAGCCGACCGGGAGTTCCGCAAGGATCAGCGCCGCCTGGTGCAGGATGAGAAGGCGCATCAAGACGAATTTCTGCGGCGCTATGCACCGGAAGACGAAGAAGAAACATTTTGACGGAGTGCTGCGGGCGCCGGCGCGCAACAAGCTAACGGGGAAGAAAAATGAATACCGACATGAAAGACAAGGTCGCAGTTGTTACCGGCGGCTCTTCGGGGATTGGGCTGGCGTCCGCCGCTGCGTTTCTGCGGGACGGCGCAAAGGTCGCGATCTGCGGGCGCAGCCAGGAAAGGCTGGACGAAGCGGCGGCGGCACTGGCGTCAATCTCCGGCGCGGAAAATGTTCTCGCGGTCGCCTGCGACGTACTGAACGAAGCCGATGTCGAACAGCTGCGCGACCGCGTGGAGGAGACCTTTGGTCGTTGCGATACACTGGTGTGCAATGCCGGGCAGGCGCGGGCGAGCAATTTCTACAATACCAGCGATGATGATTGGCGCGCCGAGTTCGAACTGAAGTTCTTTTCGGTGCTGAGGCCGGTGCGGGCGTTTAAAGGTCTGCTCGCCGCTTCGGGTGCCGGGGCCATCGTGGTCACCAGCGCGCTGCTGGCGCGGTCGCCGGAACCGTTCCTGATTGCGACGGGCGCGACGCGGGCAGGACAGTTGAACCTGATGAAATCGTTGTCGGTCGAATTTGCGCCCAAGGGTATCCGGGTCAACGCGGTGCTGATCGGGCTGGTTGATTCCGGCCAGTGGAGCCGCCGCTATGTCACGGGCGAGAACATTGACGGCTCGCCCATTCCCGCAGACCTGTCGCAGGATGACTGGTTTGCGGAACTGGCGAAGGAGCGGAAAATTCCGCTCGGCCGGCTTGGCAAACCCGAGGAAGCAGCGAGTGCTATTCTGTTCTTCGGCTCCTCCGCCGCATCGTTTATCACCGGCGAAACACTTGATCTTACAGGGGGGCAGGCACGCAATGTCTGAACTGGTCACTGCAGGCGATATCGCTGCGGTTTTTCTTGAGCGCTGCGGCGTTGAACATGCGTTCGGCGTTATCAGCATCCACAACATGCCGATGCTCGACGGGATTTTCCAGCGCAATAAAATCCACTTCGTGCCGGCACGCTCCGAAGGCGGGGCGGTCAACATGGCCGACGCCAATGCGCGCGTGCGGGGCGGGCTCGGCGTTGCCATGTCCAGCACCGGCACGGCGGCAGGCAATGCGTGCGGCGCCATCGTTGAGGCGATGACGGCGGGCACGCCCCTGTTGCACCTGACGGGTCAGATCGATTCCGCGCATCTCGACCGCCAGAAGGGTTTTATCCACGAAGCGCCGGATCAGATTGGCATGCTGGGCGCTGCGGGCAAAGGGGCGTTCCGCGTATGGTCGGCGGACACCATGCTGGGCACGCTGCGCGAAGCGGTGAATCTGGCCTTCACGCCGCCCATGGGTCCGGTCAGTGTCGAGATTCCGATCGATGTGCAGGGCGCTAAAATACCAATGCCGGCAAATCTCGAGCCGCTGCCGGTCCTGGCACCGCAGCCGGGAGAAGATGAACTCGATACACTGGCGTCAGCGCTTGCCGGTAAAAAACGGGTCATGCTTTGGCTCGGCGGCGGCGCACGTCATGCGGCCGATCCGGTTGCCCGGTTGGCCAAGCTCGGCTTCGGCGTGGTGACCAGTGTACAGGGCAGGGGCGTCCTGCCCGGCGACGATCCGCATTCGCTCGGGTCATTTAATCTGCAGCCGGTGGTCGAGGAATTTTACGGTACCTGTGATGCCATGGTGGTTGTCGGCTCGCGCCTGCGCTCGAACGAAACACTGGGCTATCACCTCAAACTGCCGCCGCTCTATCAGATCGATGCCGATCCACGGGCGGATGGCCGCTCTTATCCAGTCGATATGTTCGTCTGCGGCGATTCCGGATTGACGCTGGATGCGCTCGCCGACCGGCTCGCCGGCAAGTTCAAACCCGATGGGTCCTTCATATCTGATATCCAGAAGACTCGGGTGGCGGCCGAGAAAACCATGCGCGCCGCGCTTGGGCCGTATAACGACGTAGTCGACGCGGTGCTCGAATCCGTGCCGCGTGATTTTGTCTGGGTGCGCGATATCACCCTGTCCAACACGATCTGGGGCAACCGTTTGCCGCCGCTGGATGGCCCGCGCGACGGCGTTCATGCGCTCGGTGGGGGGATCGGCCAGGGTCTGCCGATGGGCATCGGGGCCGCACTTGCGGTTCAGGGAGAAGGCCGAAAAACACTGATTCTTGCGGGCGATGGCGGCTTTGCCGTCACCCTGGGCGAGCTTGCAACCGCCAAGCAGGAGAACGCCGATATCGCAATCCTGCTGATGAATGATGGTGGCTATGGGGTAATCAAGAATATCTCGGACGCGGTCTATGGTGGCCGCCGTGCCTATTCCGACATTCTCGGCCCGGACTGGGGGGTGCTATGCGACTCGCTTGATATCCCGCATTGGGGCGTCGCCGATGCGGAGGATCTCGCAGCGGTCCTGAAGCAGGCATTCGATGCCGACGGCCCCGCCCTGATCGAGATCGATATGAAGTCGATCGGTGATTTCGCCCAGGCCTTTGCTGGCCCGCCAAAGCGCGCCCAAGATACTGATAAGGACGATTCCTGATGGATGTCCTGCTGATCGGATACGGCGCGATTGCCCAGGAAGTGCTGAAGCATGTCCAGCCAGGTGAAGACGCGAACATAACGGCCATCGTTGTCCGCCCCGCGCGGGTCGATGAGGTGTGTGCGGCGGTGGCATCGCGCGGG
>CAJIYX010000087.1 GCA_905181725.1 Alphaproteobacteria bacterium UBA830 | reverse complement strand
TGTGACGTGACAGGAATATTTGCACTCATCGGACGTGTCCCGGCCGCGTCTGTGGCGGCTCTCGCCATGGTGATTCCTGCATGGGCAACACTATCCCTTTCCCTGGCTGTAGCTGTAGCTGTGACGGTGTCCGGTGTGGCGATAACGCCGACGATTGCCGTGGCAGCTGCGCCCCAGGTGACAGATGTCAGGATCGGTGTCTATTCGGGCAAGACCCGCATCGTGCTGGAACTCGACCGGCCGGTGACGTTCAATTCGTTCGTCCTGCCGCAGCCCTACCGCGTCGTGCTCGACATGTCGGAGGTCACTTGGTCGCCGAAATTGCGCAATCCCCCGACTGGGGGGCTGGTCACCGGCATGCGTTTTGGTCTGTTCAGACCCGGCTTGTCCAGATTAGTGCTGGATTCCACAGGGCCGGTTCGGGTCGCAAAGGCATTCATCATTTCGCCGTCTGGCAAAAACCGGTCCTATCGGGTGGTTGTCGATATAGCAAAGACCAGCCGCCAGGCATTCCTGATGTCTTACAAGCGCCCGGCCCGCAAACCGGTGGCAACAGCCGCGGCACCTCGCACGTCGCCCGTTCCGGTGCCCTTCAAACGCAAGCCTGCCCGGCCCGACGAGAAAAAGCTGATTGTGATTGACCCCGGTCATGGCGGTGTCGATCCCGGGGCGATGAGCAGGTCCGGTGTGTGGGAGAAGCACATCGTCCTCGCATTTTCCCGCCAATTGCGACAAAGCCTGCTGGCCAGCGGCAAGTTCCGGGTAAGCATGACCCGCGATCGTGACGTGTTTATTCGTCTGCGTGACCGGATAGCCGTCGCACGACGGGCCGGCGCAGATCTGTTTATCTCGGTGCACGCGGATTCCATCGGCAACAGCAAGGTGCGCGGAACGTCGGTCTACACATTGTCCGAACGGGCTTCCGATAAGGAGGCCGGTGCCCTGGCGCGTAAAGAGAACAAATCCGATCTTATTGCCGGTGTCGATCTCGACGATCAGTCGAATGACGTCGTGAACATCCTGATTGATCTCGCTCAGCGCGAAACGATGAATGAATCAGCAGTTTTCGCGCGAAAACTAGTCGATGAACTGGGTAAAACACGAAAATTACTGCGTAATACTCACCGTTTTGCCGGTTTTGCTGTCCTGAAAGCGCCTGATATCCCCTCTGTTCTGGTCGAACTGGGGTATCTGTCCAACCGAACCGACGAACGCATGCTCCGCGACCCCCGCAAACGCAAGCGGATGGCGACGGCCATGTCGACCGCCGTGGAGCGATATTTTCAGCGCCAACAGGCGCTAAATAGGCCATAATTAGGCCGCATTAAGAGTTGTAGTATATTGGGGCGAGTTCGAGCCGTCCGTTGATTGTTGCGTCAACGGGGGGCATTGGCGGGTAGGCTCTGAAAGCGTGTGATGAGAATTCTGGCGGCAATGTTCTTGATAGTGGTTGTGCTGGCAGTCGCCGGCGCAGGCACCGTGCTTTACGGTTTCTATCATTTTGGCAAAGGTCTGCCGGAATATCAGCAACTAGCCGATTATAATCCGCCCGTCGTTACCCGTATTCATGCCGGCGATGGCCGCCTCATGGCAGAGTTCGCGCGCCAGAAGCGCGTCTTCGTGCCGATAGAGGCAATGCCCAAACAGATCATCAAGGCGTTCTTGTCGGCGGAAGACAAAACCTTCTATACTCACCCGGGGATAGACATTTCCGGAATCGTCCGCGCCATGGCAACGAATATCAGCCGTATGGGCAGCAACCGGCGGCCGATCGGTGCGTCGACCATCACCCAGCAGGTCGCAAAGAATTTTCTGCTCACGAACGAAGTATCGATCGCCCGAAAGGCCAAGGAGGTCATTCTGGCGCTGCGGATTGAACGCGCATTCACAAAAGACCGCATTCTCGAGCTCTACCTGAACGAGATTTATCTGGGCTTTGGCTCATACGGTGTTGCCGCGGCGGCGTTGAACTATTTCGACAAATCCCTCGACGAACTGACCCTTGGCGAAGCCGCATTCCTTGCCGGGTTGCCCAAGGCGCCGAATAACTACAACCCGGTGCGCCGGCCGCAGGCGGCCCGGGACCGGCGCGATTACGTGCTGAACCGCATGGCCTCCGACGGTTTTGTCGCGCTGACGACAGTCGCTGTTGAAATGGCAAATCCCGTCACTGTCCATCAGTCTTCGCAAGTCGATGTCGCGCGTGCCGACTACTTCGTTGAGGAAGTTCGCCGCGAGCTGCAGGACCGGTACGGCGATAGAGGCCTTTACGGTGGCGGGCTTTCTGTCAGAACGACCCTGAATTCCCGTCTCCAGCGTATCGCCGATTCTGCGCTGCGCTACGGGTTGTCAGCCTATGACCGCCGCCATGGATGGCGCGGCCCGCTCGGCAGCGTCGACCTGGCAAAGGACTGGCGCAAGGGCCTCGCCGGCCTCGCACTGCCATCCGATGTCGTTGACTGGAAAACTGCTGTGGTGACCGGCCTGACTGACAGGGAGGTCGATCTGAGCTTTGCAGATAACACGACGGGCACGATCCCGTTTGCGGAGATGCGCTGGGCGCGTCCGGTCGATAAAAAGGGCAAGCGGGGCCCGCGTATCAAGCGGCCGTCGGACGTGTTGGCCACGGGCGATGTCGTTGCTGTTCAGGCCGTGACGCGCAAGAACAAGGATGAAAACTGGCCGGAAAACACCTACGGGCTGCGTCAGGTGCCGAAGGTCAGTGGCGGGGTCGTGGCGCTTGATCCGCATACCGGCCGGGTGTTTGCGATGTCGGGCGGGTTCTCGGCGGAGCTGAGCGAGTTCAACCGGGTGACCCAGGCGCGACGCCAGCCCGGCTCGGCCTTCAAACCCTTTGTCTATCTGGCGGCGCTCGATAAAGGCTTTACGCCGTCAAGCCAGATACTCGACGCACCCTTCGTTATCGATCAGGGGTCCGGCCTTGGGCGCTGGCGGCCCGCGAATTATTCAAACAAATTTTACGGGGCGAGCCCGTTGCGGCTTGGGCTAGAAAAGTCGCGCAACCTGATAACTGTCCGGCTCGCGCAGAATATCGGGATGGAAGCAGTCGTCGAATATGCAAAGCGTTTCGGGGTGGTCGACGATTTGCAGCCGCTGCTATCGATGTCGCTCGGTTCGGCGGAAACGACGCTGATGCGGCTGACGACGGCCTATGCCATGCTCGTCAATGGCGGTAAGCGAATCCGCCCGACGCTGATCGACAAGATCCAGGACCGCACCGGCAAGACCATCTTCCGGCATGACCGGCGCGACTGCGATGCCTGTCGTGATACCGAATGGAACGCCGAGGCTGAACCGTCTTTGCCCGACAACCGGGACCAGATTGCCGACCCCAAAACTGCCTATCAGATCGTCTCGATGCTCGAAGGTGTTGTAAAACGCGGAACCGGGCGGCGGATCAATGCTATTGGAAAGCCGCTGGCGGGCAAGACTGGAACGACCAATGACAGCCGCGATACATGGTTCGTCGGGTTCTCGCCCGATCTTGCCGTCGGCGTGTATGTCGGCTTTGATAATCCGACGCCCCTGGGCAAGGGAGAGACCGGCTCGTCCGTTGCGGCACCGGTGTTCAAGAAATTCATGGAAGAAGCGTTGAAGAATCAGCCGGCCATTCCATTCCGGGTGCCGCCCGGCCTGCAGCTTGTTCGGGTCGACCCGGCCACGGGTCGGCCTGCGCGTCCCGGCACACGCCGTACCATTCTGGAGGCATTCCTGCCCGGTACGGTGCCTACACGGCGCGGACGGGTTCTGGATGGCAGTGGCGGTGGTGGCGGCGGGACCATGCAGCCGGCCAGTGGTGTTGCGTCGCCGGCGCGTAAACTGCGCGATCTGTATTGACGACTGCGGTTATGTCCGGCACTTACCGACGGTAACGACAGACATGGCCGAATACGCCTCGCTACGGGTGAGGCATCCGATGGCTGTTCTGTCGCCAGGTTTCGGGTTTATATCCAACAGGAGATATCATGCGGGCGGAAATGCAGGCTTTGGCCGACAAGATCGAGCAGTCGCTGGTACTGCTGAGGAGGCATCTTTGACCCCGACCAGGCCACAAAACGACTGGATGAACTGAACGCGGAAGCCGAAGATCCGGATCTGTGGAACGATCAGGAGCGGGCGCAGAAAGTTATGCGCGAACGCGGCCATCTGGAAAAATCCATTGACGATTTCACGACGCTCGAACAGGAGCTCCGGGATAGCGTTGAACTGATTGAAATGGCTGAGGCCGAAGACGACGCCGAGATCGTCGCCGAGGCCGAGGAGACGCTTGTCCGCCTGCAAAAACAGGCCGCGACCCAGGAACTGGAAACGCTACTATCTGGTGAAGCGGATGCGAATGACTGTTTCGTTGAGGTAAACGCAGGCGCCGGCGGCACCGAAAGCCAGGACTGGGCTCAGATGCTGTATCGCATGTATAGCCGCTGGGCCGAGGGGCATGGCTACAAGGTGGAGCTGATGGATGAGAGCCCGGGCGAAGAAGCAGGCATCAAATCCGCGTCTATCCGCGTGCAGGGGCATAACGCCTATGGCTGGTTGAAGACCGAAAGCGGCGTTCACCGGCTTGTCCGGATTTCACCGTACGATTCCAGCGCGCGGCGACATACCAGCTTTGCGTCCGTCTGGGTCTATCCCGAAATCGACGACGAGATCGATGTCGAGGTCGATCCCAGCGACCTGCGGGTCGACACCTACCGCTCACAGGGTGCAGGTGGCCAGCACGTCAACACCACCGACAGCGCGATCCGTATTACCCATCTTCCGTCGGGTATCGTCGTTGCCTGTCAGAACGACCGGTCGCAGCACCGCAACCGAGCCGAGGCGATGCGCATGCTCCGCGCGCGGCTCTACGAAGCGGAGCTGCGCAGGCGCGAGGAAGTCGCGCAGGCCGAACAGGATGCCAAAACCGATATTGGCTGGGGCCATCAGATTCGTTCCTACGTTCTGCATCCGTATCAGATGGTCAAGGATCTACGGACCGAGGTGGAAACGTCAAATTCTCAGGCGGTGCTCGATGGCGACCTCGATCCGTTCATGGCGGCGTCGCTGGCGCAGCGGGTTGCCGGCGCCGCAGATGCCAAGGCGGCAGAGGATTCCTGATGGTGGGTGTGCCGATGACCAACGGGCACCGGCCCGCCGGATTGCTGCAGCTGCTGCACCCCTCACTGGCAACCGCGCCGCGGCCTGATCGCGACACTCTGGCGTACGATCTCGACCTCGCACTCGCCGCCGTCGTCGGCCTGCATGCTGATATCGATGAACATTGTTCGACCGCTTCTACGCTGGGACCCGAGCGAGAGGGCGCAGGTATCGTCATCGACGAGAACGGGCTGATCCTCACCGTCGGGTACATCATCGTCGAAGCGCGTGATGTCACCATTACGGTCCTCGGCCGTGCCGAACCCGTGGTGGGGGAGGCAATTTCTTATGATCATGAAAGCGGCCTAGGCATGGTGCGCGCGGTCGATGCGCTGGATATCGCGCCGTTGGCTCTCGGCTCGGCGCGCAACATGGTGGCCGGCGATCCCGTGGTCATCTCAGGGTATGGCGGGTTCGAGCAGGCAATCGCGGCCAGCGTGGTCGCGCGCCAGGAATTCTCCGGCTCCTGGGAATACATGCTCGACAATGCGGTGTTTACGACACCGCTGCATCCCTATTGGGGCGGTGCGGCATTGATCGGGCCCGACGGCGCGCTGGCCGGTGTCGGCTCGCTCTATCTTGAAGAACCGCTCGGCGAAGATGGAGATAGCCGGCCCGGCAACATGTTCGTGCCGATCGATGAGCTGCTTCCGGTTTTCGATGACATGGTCAGTACCGGACGGGTTTCCCGGACGCCGCGCCCTTGGGTGGGCGTCCACGTCACCGAGGTGGAAAACCGCCTAAACGTCACCGGCGTGACATTGGACAGTCCGGGTGAGCGCGCCGGGTTTCGCGCAGCCGATGCCATCCTGTCGGTCGAAGGTGTGCCGGTCGACAATCTGCCGGACATGTACCGGGCGTTGTGGGGCGCCGGCGAGGCAGGCGTTGAAATCCGCTAAACTGTTTTGCGCGATGACGATGTGATTACGCTGCGAGTGACCAGCGGGGACCGCTACGCGTTTCTCGATCTTCCCCAACGCCACTAGATCCGCATCATTAGAAATACGCGTTGCCAGGCACTTGGTCCGAGACACTCAGGCCGCGTGGTGCAGTTGCCCGCCGGTGGTTGGCACCGGCACACCCGTCGTCGACGGCACGCTGAGCGGCAGGCCGCGCAGTGACCGGACGGCGAGAAATCCGAATGCCTGGGCTTCGATTGCATCGCCGTCCCAGCCGACGGCTTCGACAGGCTCGACCGGCACGCCCGTAAGCGCCGACAGGCCCGCCATCAGGGTCGGGTTTCTGCGGCCGCCGCCGGTAACCAGAATTCTTGCCGGCGTTGCCGGAAGGTGTCTCAAATTAGAGACAATCGTTTCACAGGTGAAACGTGCCAGTGTGGCCGCGCCATCTTCCGGCGAGAGGTGTCCGACGGCCTCGATGGAAAAGTCGAGCCGGTCGAGGGATTTGGGCGGCGGTGCTGCGAAATGGGGATTGTCGAGCAGTTTGGTCAGGGTAGTGTCATCGACGCGGCCCCTGGCGCTGACCTGCCCGTCAAGGTCGAAGGGCAGGTCGGTCCTGCGCATCACCCAGTCATCCATTAACGCGTTGCCGGGGCCCGTGTCGAATGCAACCGGATCGGACTCGGCGTCTCCAATCCAGGTGATATTCGAAATACCACCGATATTGAGCACTACCACCGGCCCGTTTATCTCTCTGCCCATGTTGCTGCACAGGGCACGATGATAAAGCGGCGCAAACGGGGCTCCCTGGCCACCGACTGCGACATCGGCGCTGCGAAAGTCCGATACGACATCAATTCCGACCTGCGCCGCCAGGTACGGGCCGTCGCCGAGCTGCAGCGTCAGGCCATCGGCAGGTGCATGTAGTACCGTATGGCCATGAAGCCCTACTATCGAAACTTTGCCTTTGTATTCACGGTGTTGGAAAAGTATGGCTGTGATGCAGGCCGCATGGGCATCGGTCAGCGCGCGGGCGATCGACGGGTCCGGAGCCGCCTGGCCGAGCGCCGCCCGAATGGTATCACGTACGTCGTCGTCATAAGGCGTCGTGGTTGCCGGACCGAAGGCAGTCACACGTTCGCCGTCGGTTTCGATCAGGGCGGCGTCGATCCCGTCCATGGACGTTCCGCTCATAAGGCCAAGTGCCCAGATGGGCTCAAAGTCAGCCATGCCTAAAACGTCTCGCCGGTCAGGTAGTGCTCAATGATTTCGCTGCCGGTGGCCTTCCAGACGCCGTCATGACCGAAGATGTATTTGAGCGCATCGTCGAGCGCGCTGATCCGGTGCGGTACGCCGATAACGAATGGATGCAGGCAGATCGCCATCACCCGGCCTGAACCGGTCTCGACGCTTTCGTGATAGAGTGTGTCGAACTGGCGCTGGATCAAGTCGGTGAACTCGGCGGCGCTGCGGCCGAGCCGCATGAACTGCGGCAGATCGTTGATTTCGCTTGAATACGGGATCGAGCAGATCTGCCGGGATCCGGTTTCTCTGGGTACGTCCATCACATAGGGCTGATCGTCATTGACGAAATCGGCGACATATTTGACACCGCCGTCGATCAGCGCGTCCAGCGTGGTCCAGTTCTGTTGCAGCCCGCTCGACAGCCAGCCCTTCGGTCGCGCACCGGTAGCGCCTTCAATCTGGTTCAGTGTCGTTGCCACAACCTCGCGGCCGGGTGCGTCATCCATTAGATGCAGGTAGCGGCTATTCGACTGGTTATGGCCCATGAATTCCCAGTTCAGCGCCATCGCATCTTCGATGATTTCCGGGTAATCGGCGCAGACTTCGCTGTTGAGCGCGACGGTGCCGCGCATGCCGTGCTTTTCCAGCGTTTCCATAATCCGGAAAACGCCGACCCGCGCGCCGTAATCGCGCGGCGCCCAGTTGATGACGTCGGGCACCACGCCGGTGCCGCCGGGAATGGGCTCGTTGAGCGGGAAGGTTTCAATATTGGGCACAATCCACAGCGCGACATGATTGCCGTCCGGCCAGATGATCTTCGGGCGACGGTTGATCGGGGTATACTTGAACGGTCCGTAGCGCTGCGGTTTCATGGCGTTCTCTCTTGTGATGTGCAGATGAGTTTGTGGGGCGGGCACAGCCTCGTCAATGGCTTTTGGTCGATTGCGCGGGCGCACTCATCTGTGCTTTGTCGATTGCGCGAGGCGTACTCTTCGTGGATTTCCCGACGATCCTGTGATACGACGCGCTCCTGTGAGACATCGTCACCCGAACCGGATCCCAAGACCATGACCGAACCTAAATCGGCCTTCCTGAAAACCGTCACCGAGCGCGGTTTCGTGCATCAGTGCACCGACACGGATGCGCTGGACGCTGCGCTGAGCGAGATATCGAACGGGGGTACACCAAAGATCTGCTATATCGGGTTTGACTGCACCGCGGATTCATTGCATGTCGGTTCGCTGCTGCCGATTATGCTGCTGCGCTGGTTTCAGAAATCCGGCCACAAGCCGATCGTTCTGATGGGCGGTGGCACCACCAAGGTTGGTGACCCGTCGGGCAAGGACGAAGCGCGCCAGTTGATCACGGACGAGAAAATTGCCGCCAACAAGGCCAGCATCCAGGGTATCTTCGAGAAGTTCCTGACCTTTGGCGACGGGCCGACCGACGCGATCATGGTCGACAACGCCGACTGGCTCGACAAGATCGAATACATCCCGTTCCTGCGCGATTACGGGCGCCACTTCTCGGTCAACCGTATGCTAGGCTTCGAATCCGTGAAGTTGCGGCTCGAGCGCGAGCAGCCGCTGTCCTTCCTCGAATTCAATTACATGATCCTCCAGGCCTATGACTTCACCGAACTGTTCCGCCGTCATGGCTGCATTCTGCAGATGGGCGGC
Organism: Alphaproteobacteria bacterium UBA830; assembly: GCA_905181725.1. Classification (GTDB taxonomy): domain Bacteria; phylum Pseudomonadota; class Alphaproteobacteria; order MPNO01; family UBA830; genus CAXBCP01. The sequence goes on along the minus strand of CAJIYX010000087.1, from coordinate 32,214 downwards.
TCGGACCAGTGGGGCAATATCATCAACGGCGTCGAACTTGGCCGCCGGGTCGACAGCGCTCAGCTTTACGGCCTGACCTCGCCGCTGATTACCACCGCGTCCGGCGCGAAGATGGGCAAGACCGCCGATGGCGCGGTGTGGCTCAACGCTGACCGGGTCAGCGCATACGATTACTGGCAGTTCTGGCGCAACACGGCGGATGCCGATGTCGGCCGCTTCCTGCGCCTGTTCACCGACCTGCCGCTGGATGAGATTTCACGGCTCGAAGCGCTTCAAGATGCCGAGATTAACGAGGCGAAGAAAATCCTTGCCAACGCAGCAACCGCCATGTGCCATGGCGCCGATGCGGCGACCGAGGCGGAAAAGACTGCCGCTGAAACGTTTGAGCAGGGCCAGTCCGCCGCCGGTCTGCCGACGGTTGATATTCCGGCGACTGAGTTTGCCGACGGCATTGCGGCCTTTGCGCTGTTCGCCCGCGCTGGGTTAGCGACGAGCAACGGCGACGCCCGCCGCCTGATCCGCGGCGGTGGTGCCCGCGTCAATGACGCGCAGCTCAAGGATGAAAATGCGCTGGTCGCTGCCGACGCAGCGGATGCGGACGGCGTGATCAAGCTGTCGGCGGGCAAGAAACGCCACATGCTGGTGCGGCTGGGGTAGGTGGGTTAGCCTCGTTCCTCAACGGTGCCGTTAGGGAACGTATTTCATGACCCAACCAGGTTTTGCCAAGGAACATGTCGACCGCTACCGCGCCTCCGACGGCGCGGACGGGCATATCTGGGTCGGCTTTGACGGCACGGGACATTTCCCCTGTCTGCTGCTGACCACCACCGGGCGGAAATCCGGCGAGGCACGGACGACGCCGCTGATTTACGGGCGCGACGGCGACGATTTTGTGGTCGTTGCGTCGCAGGGCGGTCGCCCGGCGCACCCGGGCTGGTATTTCAATATTCTGGACGATGCAGCCATTGAGGTTCAGGTCGCGGCCGATGTATTCACCGGCACCGCACGGACGGCGGATGCGGCGGAGCGCGCCCGGCTGTGGCCGATGATGGCGGAAATCTATCCGCCCTACGACGCCTATCAGGAAAAAGCGGCAGATGACCGCGAGATCCCCGTTGTGATCTTGTCGCGGTGAAACGCGTCCTCTTATGAAACTGTACGTCACCCCCACATCGCCCTATGCGCGTCTCGCCATGATCGCGCGGCTTGATCTCGGCCTGGAGAAAACGGTCGAGCTTGTGTGGACGAAGACCCGCGTGTCGGACGATCCCGTGCTTTCCGTCAATCCGTCGGGGCGAATTCCGTTTCTGCAATTCGAGGATGGGACCGGTTTTGAGGACACGGACGTGATCGTCGAATATCTCGACCGCCTTGCCGAACCCCGGCGATACGCCAGGCCTGAACCGGCCACCGAACCGGCTCCCGGACTGCCCCCCCAACTGTCAGATGCGGGAGACGATGCTTATTGGCGGTTTCGCAGACTTGAAGCCTCTGCCCGGAGCATGCTGGACGGGGTTTCGGTCTGGGCCCGGGAAATCAAGCGCCTGGTCGAGGAACAATCGCCTGACATCATCGCGCATGAAGGCCGTCGCGCCGACCGGCTGGCGCACACATTCGACGATGAGATCGGCTTCGCGCCGCTGGCATTGACCGTTGATGGGCTCAATCTGGTGCAGATGCTGCTGTTCTGCGCGCTGGATGTGCACCGCCGCGTGCCGGAGATGGACTGGCGGGACGGATGTTCCGGGTTGTCGGCCTGGTACGATCGGATGCTTGAACTACCTGCGGTTGGTGGGTCTGTGCCGCCTGACGGGGTATAAGACGACTTCGATCCGGATAGCCTGAGACCGGCGGTTTCCGGGGCACGTTAAAGGTCGGTAAACCATGTTCGGGGACACTCGATGCCGCGCCAGCCCGGCGCCTTCAGGAGTGTCCGTCGATGAGCTTTTTCCCCTGGTCGGAAGAATATTCGGTCCACCTGCGGGTGATCGAGAACGATCATAAGGATCTGGTTGATACGGTCAACGCACTGCATGACGCCATCAAGGGCGGCAGCGCGCGACAAGATCGGCCAGATCATCGGCAATCTTGCGCGCTACGTGGACGATCATTTCATCCGGGAAGAAGGCCTGATGGAGGCCTATAGCTATCCCAATCTGACCCAACACAAACGACTGCACCGTCATTTAAGGCGTACCGTCTATGCAACCCAGGCGGTGTTCGGCAAGGATCCGATGGATGTGGACCCGGCTAAAATGCTGCGTTTTCTGCGCGACTGGCTGATGCACCATATTGTCGAGGAAGATAAAAAATACGTGCCGTATCTGCGTGATAACGAGGCAGCGCAAATCGTTGGGGAAGAAGATGCCGGCCATCCGGCGGTTAACGATGTACCGGACAGCGATGACGGCAATACCGAGACCCTGACGCTTGCCGTGCCCGCCTCCAAGGCGGCTGCACTTCGGCAGTGCGCCCGGTTTCTGTCTGACGGCGGGGTGGAAGGCATCGGTATCGAGGATATTGTCATGCCCGTCAGCCACATGACCGTCGACGAGGCGAAACACTACGCCAAGCCGATCCTGCGCAAGGGTAGCTGAATCAGGGAAAGGGGTAATTAGTCGAGCGGCGCTTCCCATGCGTGATAGCCGTAGACCCACTCGGCGTTGCCCTGTTCCTTCATCCACTCATTGGCGAGCGAGTTGCGCTGGATACTGGCCGTGCGTTCGAGCCGGGCGTTTTCGTATCGCCGTAGCCGTTCAGGCACGGTGCCCTTGTCGGCACCTTCGAGGCTGCGGGCCAGGACCACGGCATCTTCTATCGCCATGCAGGCACCCTGCGCCATGAAAGGCACCATCGGATGAGCGGCATCGCCCAGCAGCGTTGCGTTGGCGATCGACCATTTCTCCATCGGCTCGCGGATATGCAGCGCCGATTTTGTCACCTCTGTACAGGCATTCAGCAGCGCCATGGCTTCGGGATGAAATCCTTCATAAGCCCGGCGCAGCTCGTCTGCATCGCCGGGCAGGGTCCAGCCTTCTTCGGTCCAGCCTTGCCGCGGCGTTGTGGCGAAGACGAATATCTCTTTCCCCCGGGTGAGCGGGAAGGTGACGATCTGCACGTCCGGTGTCGGGCCCCACCACTTCGTAAAGGCGTCGAGGTTAGAGATGTCGCCGGCTTCTTCGCGCGGGATCACCGATCGGTAAGACACAATGCCGGAGAATTTCGGGTCGTCCTTGCCGAACATCGCGTTGCGCACGGCGGAATGAATACCGTCCGCCCCGATGATGACATCGACATCTTCGGATGACCCGTCATCAAACAGGATCGCCGTCCGGGTGTCGTCGTTGACGATGCCGAACACGGATTTTCCTAGGTGCAGCCGGTCAGCGGGGGTTTCCGCTTCCATCGCCTTGAGCAGGTCGGCGCGGTGAATGGTCAGCTGGGGCGCACCATAGGTCTTCTCCGCCGCGTCGCTCATCGGCAGTCGGGATGTTTCCTCACCGGTATCCCATGTCCGGCTGATGCGGAATGTGGGCCGTGCGGCGGTTTTGCGCAACACCTCGCCGACGCCCAGCCGGTCGATTGCGTGGACCGCATTGGGGGTCAGATTGACGTCGGCGCCGATCCGCAGGAACTGGGATGCCTTTTCGAAGACGCTGGCGTCATGCCCCATCTGCCGAAGTCCGATTGCGGCGGCAAGTCCACCGACGCCGCCGCCACAAATACCGATACGTAATGCCGTCATGTTGTTGTCATTCTTAAAATTGACCGTCCGGGCGAGCCCGGACTCTATTTGACCTGATTGGACTTAAAATGTCTCAACGAAGAAATCGCGCATCATCCGGTAGGACTGTCTGCACAGCTTGTCGTCGTAACGCTGGGTCTCGCTATTGGCACCGAGCACGCAGAACGAATGTACCGCATGACCGAAATTGACGAGCTGCCAGTCGACGTCATTGGCGGCGAATTCTGCTTCGAGCGCATCCATCTGGGGCTTGGGTGTCACCGGGTCGGCGGAGCCGTGGATTGCGAGTATCCGTCCCCTGACGTCGGGCGTCGTATCGGGATCTACCGGGTTGGGCAGCGTGACATGAAAGACGACCGTTCCCTTGAAATCGGCACCCGCCCGCGCCTGTTCCAGAACGAAGCCGCCACCCATGCAATAGCCAATGGCGCCGACCTTTGCCGTGTCGATCAGGTGGTGGTCGTTCGCTGCCGCCGTGAGCGCTTTGAAGGCCGCCGCGCCGCAACCCTTTACGAAGGGCAGGTCATTCCTTGTGCCGCGGGCGACAATGCCGAGTTCTTCCTGCGTGCGCTCGACTTCGCCATAGCCCTTGCCGAACATGTCGGTGACCATCATGACGAAATCCGACCCGCCGGCCTGTGCGGCCATATCGGCGGAATGATCGCAGACGCCGAGCCAGTCCGGCTGCATGAACAACGCCGGGCGCCTGTCCGTGACGTCCTCGTCATAGACCAGCATTCCTTCGAATTCGCGACTGTCATAAACGTAGGGTACTTTTATCCGGGCCATGAAATCTGTCTCCTCCGTCACGGGACTTTTCGACGGGAAACCTAGCCGGATTGGCGAGATTCTAAAAGTCGGCTACGATCCGGCTCGACAATTGTCGGCCAGCGTTTTCAGGTATGTTTAAAAAAGGTTGATATTCAGCCGGTTAAGCTTAACTCGAAACAAAAAGAAAATATAAAATGCGCGATAAATTGTTGTCAGGTAGGCGCTGAGTAAGCAGCCTGACGGGTAGGCAAGTTGCTGCATGAAGCGGCGTAGACAAACAGGGTTAGGGGCTCCTCGGCCATGGCGGATTCAGATATCCAGAATCTTGGCGGCGAACACGGCGTTGAACCACGCGTTGAACCGGTCGTTGAACTGGCTGACGAAATAGTCGTGATCGATATTGACCGACGCATCGGGGCGACCTAGCAGATGGCGGGCGACGGCGTGCCGGGAGCACCATTGCCGATGGGCATTGCCTGGCGGGCGTTCGATCTGACCGAAGCAGACTGGTAGGTTCGCATTCCGGATGCTGCGCTGCGCGAGTTTGAGATTATTACCGGGGCACTTTCCGAATATGATGAGCCACTGGATGAACTGTCCCCTGACAGCTTCGACTGGCCGGCAACGACAGACCTGATGGCCGATGTCAGGGCCCGTCTCGGCAGCGGTCTTGGTGTTGTTATGCTCGACGAGTGCCGACAATTCGACACAAATAAATCCCGACGTATTCAAGCCGCCAATCGTTAACATTTTATTAACGATTTAGACATTTTTTCAAACGGAAATGTTTTGAATCAAATACTTAGGCCAGTGTGCGGCGTGCAGTAAATGTGTATTAACCCGGTAATATTTCGGGACGGGCTTATGTGTGCATCAGGGCGATTATTGCCGGCCCTGGCTTTCTTCCTGATCCGGGGTTTTGCCGTCGGTTGGGCTGGAGCCGCCACCGTCGAGCAGTTTACGCAAAAAACCGGGTGCCAGCGCGGAAAGCGGGTTCACCGAGATCTTGGGTTTTTCGACGGGGCCGCTGATCTTGTATGACGCCGCGAAGATGCCGCCGCCTTTTTCGCCGGTCAATATGGTGCCGATGACCGGTATCTGACCGAGCAGACTGTTGATCGTATATGCGGGGATAATAGTCCCGTCGATATCGATGGCGTCCTTGCCGAAATCGATACGACCGGTCGCGGTAATGCCAAGTTCCGATCCGACCGCACGTGCCTCGGTGATCGTCGCGACCTCGTTTTCGAACACATACGGGAAGCTTAGCCGTGCGAAGCTGATACCCTTTCCGCTGATCGAGTCATTTATCCCGGTAAGCGAGGCAATTGTCAGCAACCTTGCGAAATTCGGTGCGTCCGCGACGCGGAAGCGCTTCATTTCGGCGATTCCCCGCCACGGGGCATTCGGGCCGCCCTTGCGAACGCCGTTAATCTCGATAATGCCGGTGCGGATGCTATCGGTCACATCCATCGCCTTGAGGAGAGAGCCTGCATCGGCCGAATAGATCTCAAGATTGTGCCCTTCGGGTGTCGGCAGTATCTTGATGGAAATAGCCTTGCCGCCCTCGGGCAAGGCGCCTTCGACCACGATGCGCTCCCACCGCGTCGAATCGCGCTTGAGTTCCATGCGCACGTTGCTGGTCGGCGCGGCCTCACCAACCCAGAAACGCCCGAATGTTCCGGTCAGGCTTAGCGCAGGCAGATCCGGCGCATCGATCCCACCGAGATCCTGGCTGATGAACGGCGCAGCGTCGAAACCACTACCGCTGACATCTATGGTGAACGACCGGTCGGTTGCCCGGCGGACGGTCGCCGAGAACGAGGTGTCGCCCAGAATGAACCGTTCGATATCCAGCGTCTCCACGACCGGGTTTCCAGCGGCATCGCCGCCATTGTTTCCAGCGGCATCGCCGCCATTGGCCGTGTTGTCGGGAGCGCCGGGGTTAAACGTGCCTTTGCCGGCCATCCTGAATTCACCGGCATCGATGCGGAATTGCGGCAGGGCTGTAATCTTGCCGTCCGTCATCAGGATGGCGACCTCTGCCGTTGCTTCGGTGCCGGCAGATTTTTCCCATTCGAATCCGGGGAGGCTGAATTTTGCGTCTGTAAGGTTCAGGCCAGCGGAAAACGTCTCGGTTTTGTCGCGCCGTTCTTCATAGATAAAGTTTATCGGTACCGGCCCCTCTATCCGGTCGCGCATAAAGACGTCGAATATTTCGCGCATTCTGGCATCGACGGTCGCCTTCGCGGCGATGCGCTTCTCGACGTTATTCGATCCGGTGAAATCCTGTTGCCATTCAAAGTCGGCTTTCGTTCCGGCATACAGCGCCGTACCTTTGGCCGTCATAGCGTCGTTATCTATCGACAGCGAAACCGTCCCGTCGGTAACGCCGCGGCTTTTTACGACATCGGCAAGAGCGAGCCCGATGATGTCCGATACCGATTTGACGCGAACTTCCTCTGCCTTCAGGTCTTTGTGCAGGGGGATTTTCAGTTCCAGGCGTGTTGTGTGCGCGCCTGCCGCACCCTCGGTTTTCAGTCCGGCCTTCGACAGCAGGTTCAGGCGCGGGTGCGCGACGATATCGAGCGCTGACCGTACCGGTCCCCGGATCAGCGCCGTCAGCGCCAATGTGTCGGTCCCTGAGCGGATACCGCTGATTGCGACGGTGCCACCGTCAAGGACCAGGTCGCCGACATTGCCTCCCTGCGCGGCGAAATCGAAGCGGCCGTCGCTGAAGGTTCCAGTCGCAACCACATTTTTGAGGGGGGGCATCGGGTTCAGGTAATCGATCGTCACGCCAGAGATATTCATGTGGCCGTTGATGGAATCGACGGTCACATTCCCCGCATTCTTGCCGTCGATCTGTATCCGCGCAGTCAGGCTGGCCGTGGTATCACGATAGACGCCGTCGCGCATATTCGCGGTCATCCAGTCGCGTGCACCGCTCGCCGCATCCGGCGGCCAGAATTTCTTCAGGTCGTCTGCGGGCATCGAGGGTATCGAAACCGTTGCGTTGACCGCGGCGATGGCACCGACACGGGTGACGACACCCGCCAGTGTCGCCTTGGTGCTGCCAAAATCCACCGTGGCGCCGGCAATTTGTATCTGATCTGGATCCCGGTTCAGCCGGCCGTCGATTGTCAGGCTTTTAAAGGCGTAGGGTGGGGCGTTGACACCTGGTGCGATAAACGAGCCCTGTCCGCTGTTGAGCGTGAATTCCGCCCGCTGGATGTCACCGTCGAGACCGATACGCAGGTTCCCGTTGCCGCTGAATTCCGCCATCAACGTCTTGAGGCCGGCGAGAGCCGCAAACTGGTCGCCGAGCTGGCTGGCGTTCACACGGGCGAAATCGAATTTAACGTCGATGCGTTCCGCAGACCGCTCAAACGTGGCTTCGCCATGCAGTTCAGGACGCGACGTCTGCAGGTCGATATCCAGATCGAACGTGGCCCGCAGGCCGACAAGTGCCCGCTCGACCGTGATATCCGCGTGCCGGGCGCCCCAGTTGATGCCCAGTTGCCGATCCTCAAGCCGCAGCACTGCGCCGATGACGCTGACCCGGTTGAGATATAGAAGACTGCTTCCCGTCTGCGCCGGTCCGGAAAGCTCGTTCAGCAGCGGTGCCAGCACGTCGGCATTGCTGCCGGTCCCAGTGTCTGGCTGTGTGTCCGACTGTGTGTCCGGCTGGGACCCGGCCTGCGCGGCTAGGCCGCCCATATCCAGTTCGAAAGCACCGGACTCGTCGCGGATCAGGCGTATCCGGGGGCCGATGATTTTAAGGCTTGTTGGCGCAATTTTGCCTTCCGCCAGTGCACGGACACTTAGAGTGATCGATACTTCGCGAATGCGTGCAACGGGGCGCACAGCATCTTTTTCGACCAGCCGGACGCCAAGCGCGCGAACGTCCAGAGCACGCTCCCATCCCGCCCATGTGAGGATCAGATCATCGAGCTCCGCGCGGAACCGGGTATCCTGTTGCTGGAGAAGGTCTTCCGCGTACGGCAACAGAAACTGAATGGATAGCGGACCCTGCGAAAGCCGCCAAGCAGAGCCTGCGACAAGCACGCCCAGAACCACCAGAATGCCACATAGGACTTCGAGGCAAACGATCGATGTTCTGCGGATCATCTGGAAACCATAAGTGCCGGTAAATGTTAAACCCGCCTCGTTCTTGACGCCGCGGAACCTGGATCGCAGTGTGCGTGAATTCACACCGATTTGGAACGGTCGATTTGACACTTTTCGCGGAAATATGGGGCACCGGTACGGATATTCTGCCGGCGGCCGGAAATCCTGAACAGGAGGATGTTCATTGCCAGCGCTGGCGGGAAGCGGTGGCGCGCTGTGAAGATGCCGATCTTGCCGCGTATGGAGAGGCGGTGCTCGCCGAGTCGGGAGGGGCGTCGAGAGGGGCGTCGGTGGGGAGTGACCTGCACGGGGCCGGTTTGCTCACGACGATTTTCGGCAATAGCCCGTATCTGAGCCAAAGTCTGATTTCCGATTTGCCTTTTGCACGTCGATTGCTCGAATCCGGTCCTGATGTGGCGTTTGACGATGCGCTCGTTGCCGCCGCCGACCGGTCCGCGCTGACAAGCGAGACGACGGACCAGATAAAGCACCGGTTGCGCGTCGCCAAGCGTCGGGCAGCGCTCGCTATCGGTGCCGCCGATATCGCAAATGTGTGGCCGCTGGAACAGGTGACCGGTGCGTTGTCCGACTTCGCCTGTGCCGCCTTGCAGGCAAGCTGCCGCCACCTTTTGCGGGGGCTGCACGAAGCCGGAGAACTTGCCTTGCCCAACCCGGAAGATCCGGAAACAGATAGCGGGCTGATTATTCTCGGCATGGGCAAGCTGGGCGCGCGGGAGCTGAATTATTCCAGCGATATCGATCTGATCGTGCTGTTTGATCAGGATACAGTGCCCCATACCGGCGATGGGGGGCTGCAGCATTTGTTTACGCGACTGGCCCGCAATCTTGTCGCTCTGATGGATGAACGCACAGGGGACGGATACGTATTCCGCACCGATTTACGACTGCGCCCCGACCCCGGTGCAACCCCACCCGCTATTTCCGTTCTAGCGGCAGAAGTATACTATGAAAGCGTCGGCCAGAACTGGGAACGGGCGGCGATGGTCAAGGCGCGGCCCGTCGCCGGGGACGCACAGGCAGGCTTGGCCTTTCTCGATATTCTGCGGCCCTTCATGTGGCGTCGCTCGCTCGATTTTGCGGCAATCCAAGATATTCAGTCGATCAAGCGCCAGATCAACGCCCATCGTGGCGGCGCCCAGATCGCCGTTGCGGGACATAATATCAAGCTCGGGCGCGGCGGTATCCGCGAAATTGAATTCTATGCCCAGACCCAGCAGCTGATCTGGGGTGGCCGCGATCCAGATCTGCGGGTACGCGGCACGATCGAGGCAATCACCCGGCTGACCGCCGCCGGTCACGTGACGCCTACGGCGCTTGAGGATCTGACACAGGCTTATGGTTTTCATCGGCGTCTGGAACACAGGCTTCAGATGAGAGATGACCGACAGACCCACGAGCTGCCCGATGACGTGGAGGGATTGCTCAAACTTTCGGTTTTCCTGGGATATGAGACGGTCGATGGATTTACCGACGACCTGCTGACTGAGCTGCGTATGGTTGCGAAGCATTACGCTGCCCTGTTCGAAGATGAAGGCGATCTCGCTGGGACGGGAAATCTGGTTTTTACCGGGCCGGAGGACGACCCCGACACGCTCAAAAACCTGGCCGAGATGGGATTTGTCGAACCGGCGAGCATATCGACGACGGTCCGTGTCTGGCATTCCGGCCGCTACCGTGCGGTGCGCAGTCCCCGCGCGCGTGAGCTTCTGACCGAACTGGTGCCGACGCTGCTTGAGGCACTTGCCGCCTCGCCCAATCCTGATCTTGCGTTCCGCCGCTTTGACGCATTTCTTCAGGGTCTGCCTGCCGGAATCCAGCTTTTTTCATTGTTCATGGCCAATCCCGGCCTGTTTGATTTCGTTGCCGAGATCATGGGTGCTGCGCCGAACCTGGCGAGCTGGCTGAGTCGCTATCCGATTTTGCTGGACGGTGTCCTCAGTTCCGATTTTTTCGACTTCGTCCCGGGGGCGGATGAAATGGAAGCCGAGCTGGCTGAGGCGGGCGAGCAGGCCCGCGATTTTCAGGATTTTCTCGATATCGAGCGGCGCTGGGCGAATGACAAGGTGTTCCAGATCGGCGCTCACATGCTGCGCGGCCACCTGTCGCCGGTCGATGCATCGGGCCCGCTGTCGGACATCGCGGATTCCTGCCTGACCGCGTTGCTGCCGGAAATCGAGCGCACGTTCTCGGAGGATCATGGAAAGGTGCCCGGCGGCACAATGGCGGTCGTCGCCTTCGGCAAGCTGGGCAGCCGGGAAATGACCATCAGTTCCGACCTGGATCTGATGTTCGTATACGATTGTCCGCCTGATGTGAGCGAATCCGACGGGCGCAAGCCGCTGTCGCCGGGGCATTACTATGCGCGCCTGTGTCAGCGCTTCATCGGCGCGATCACCGCGCCGACCGCTGAAGGCAAGCTGTACGAAGTCGACATGCGCCTGCGTCCGGCGGGCGCTGCCGGACCGATCGCCTCGTCGCTCGAAGCGTTCACGAAGTATCAGCAGAGCGAGGCCTGGACGTGGGAATATCAGGCCCTGACACGCGCGCGCGTAATCTGTGCCGAGGGCGATCTCGGCGCGCGGTTCGAGGACGTGATGCGCTATGTGCTGACGACGCCGCGGGATGAAACCAAAGTCCTCGGCGACGTCGCTGAGATGCGCGCGCGACTGCGCAAGGAGCACGGGACCGAGGATCTCTGGTCGCCCAAGCATCTGCGCGGCGGTCTGGTCGATATCGAGTTTATCGCCCAGTATCTGCAACTGCGTTATGCTGCCGGCCATCCGGATATTCTCAGCAGAGATACGATATCGGTTCTGCAGAGGGCCGGTGACGACGGCCTGATCGATAAGGAAGTCGCCGTGGACCTGATCGCGGCCGCTGAGCTTTGGCGGAACCTGCAGGGCATTCTGCGTCTGACGGTCGATGGCAGCTTCGATTCTGAAACGGCTGCGCCCGCCCTGAAAAACGTTATCGCGCGGGCCTGCGGGGCGGTTGACTTCGACGCGCTGATGCAAACAATGCAGGCATCGGCGGAACGGACAAAAGCGCAGTTCGACATAGTCTTTCCGCCAGCCGCCTTTCCGCCAGACGCATCATAAATCATAAATCATAAATTAATAATTTAATCAGAGACTCAGAGGGAGCAGACGATGCCGAGCAAGGGAATCACCAATACCACGCGAGATAACCAGACCTATGAGGGCTATCTGACCGAGCCGGAAGGTGACGGCAAGGTCCCCGGCATATTGTTGATCCCGGCGATCTTCGGTACCGATGATGAAATGAAAGAGCTTGCCGATGCGTGGGCTGCGGACGGTTTTGTCGTTTCCGTGCCCGATATTTTCTGGCGCGTGATGCCTGGCCCGACGGCCGATATTGAGAAAGCGTTCGGCCGCTACAATGCCTTCGACGTCGAGCAGGGCTACAAGGATGTCGAAGACCTTCTGAGCGATCTCCGTGCCAATCCACGCTGCAACGGCAAGGTCGCGGTTCTTGGGTATTGCTTCGGCGGCCGCTATGCTCAGTATGCGGCAGCACGGTTGGGCGCCGATGCGGCCGGTGCCTTCCACGGCACACTGATCGAGTCAGAGCTCAACCCGCTGCCGCCCAAATCCTGCCCGATAAGCTTCCATTTCGGCGCGGAAGACCAAGTGATACCGATGGAAACGGTGGAGCAGATCCAGGCGGCCTTTGCCGGGCACGACCATGCCGACATCGCCGCCCATGACGGTGCCGGCCATAATTTTTCCATGCCCACCAAGGATGGCTATCACGCCGGTGTCGCGGCGACGTCGCGCCAGGCGGTGCTCGAAGCGTTTAACGCACTGAAATAGGAAGCTTACTTACGATGATCGATGTTGGAGACAAGGCGCCCGCGTTCAACGGCGTCACCGATGGCGGCGGCGGCCTGTCGCTCAAGGGTCTGAAGGGTAAGAAGGTCGTCCTGTATTTCTATCCGAAGGACGCCACACCGGGCTGCACCACCGAGGCGCAAGGGTTTCGCGATGCGCTCGACGATTTCGCGAAGCTCGGGGCCGAAATCGTCGGCGTGTCGAAGGACAGCGTGAAGTGCCATGACAACTTCAAGGCCAAGTATGAATTGCCATTCGCGCTGATCAGCGACGAGGACGGGGTTATCTGCGAGGCCTATGGCGTGTGGCAGGAAAAGAAGAATTACGGCAAGACCTATATGGGTATCGTGCGCACGACCTTCCTGATAGATGAGAACGGCAAGGTCGCCGAAATCTGGCGTAACCTGCGGGTCAAAGGGCATGTCGACAAGGTGCTGGAAGCGGCGAAGGGGCTGTGAACGTGTCCGTGGGAAATAACATGCCCGGGGGAAATGAGACCCGCGTGCCCGGCGAATTCCTGATCGGTTGCAACGGTCGTGGTGCCCAGGCGTCGTCGATGGAACATCCTGTGTCCCTGCAGGAAGCGTCGATCGATGAACAGTTCAGACTGGTCAGCGAAACCGGCGTGTTCGACTATTTTGATCGGATACCGCTGCGCCACGATATCGATGAATACCGGGCCGCGATCGAGAAATACAATCTTCCGATCCACACCGTCAGCTGGTTCTACCGATTGGGTGGAGACGAGGCATTGTTGTCCGACAATCTCAGGATCGGTGCCGAAATTGGCGCGGACATGCATAACATCATGATATTCACCAACCACGCGAACGGGCATGTAGTGACTGATGAGGAGATCGTCGATTGCTATCTGAACGCCTATGACGAGGGTATGAAAATCGGTGTGGAGCCCACATTCGAACTTCATGTGAATATGTGGTCGGAGGATTTTCGCCGGGTGACGCTCATCGCTCTGGCGGTGCAGAACCGCGGTGTGCCGTTCAATTACACGCTCGATTACAGCCACGTGAATTTCAAAATCGGCAATCCGCAGGAGCAGGAAATTTCCGGCGTCCGCGAAGATGTCGAAGCAGGACGGCTCATTCTTGATCCGTTCGAACCTGGCAATCTTTGCGATGAGTGGCTGGAACTTGGCATTGTACGCTGGCTGCAGGTTCGATCAGTGGCTCCGAACGGCCCAAAGAATATCTGGTCGGTACAGGAACCTGGCGTGCCAGTTGCCGGAATGCCTGACCTTCCAGCCGGAGCCGACCCAGTTACCGGACGCGGCATCCAATATCCATTTACGAAGCCCGCTCCGGGGGAATGGCACTCTCCGTGGGAGGCGTATTGTCTGGAGCCGACCAAGGAAGTTGTCCGCAAGGCGTTGCGCTACCACCGTCAGGATCCGAACAATCAGCTGAAATATATCACGACCGAGATGATCAACCTGCCGGATTACGGCCATAACGCGAAGTATTCCCTGATTGGCCAGAATGCGGCGATTGCCCAGTTTGTGCGGGATACCTGGGCCGAAACGGACAGGCTTCCTAGATGACGGTTTCCCACAAGCTGTGGATAACATGTTTCACGTGAAACAATTTTGACCCAGACCCTGTCCGACCGCGTCGTCGGCGTGCTTGGCACGCCCGATGCCATGGCAAAAGCCGGGGCAGCCCGCGCCGTCGCGTCCGACTGGCGGGCCGGCGTTATTCCCGATATTGGCGGCACCGCGCCGGGCGACAGGCCCAAACGGCCTGCAAAACCGGAGCTGCTGCGCCCGCGCGAGATGCCCAGGCGCGGTAAGGCACAGAGCGAGGCGGGGCGGATCGCGCTATTGCACGCGCTCGCCCATATAGAGCTGAACGCCATCGATCTCGCCGCCGACATTCTCGTCCGCTTCCCCGATGCCGGGATGCCGATGGATTTCTACAATGACTGGCTGACCGTGCTGGACGAGGAAGCCAAGCATTTCCAGCTGCTGTCGGTCCGGCTCGGTGAAATCGGCGCTGCCTATGGCGACCTGCCGGCGCATGACGGCCTGTGGCAGGCGGCGCAGGACACATCGGATGATCTCCTGGCGCGCCTTGCCATCGTGCCGCTGGTGCTCGAAGCTCGTGGCCTCGACGTGACACCGACGATGATCAAAAGTCTGCGCAATGCGAAGGATGACGATTCAGCCGCCGTGCTGGAGGTGATCTACCGCGACGAGATCGGCCATGTCGGCATCGGCCGCAAGTGGTTCGAGCACGTATGTCCCGGTGATCCGGTCGCGATGTGGCAGCGCCTCGTCAACGAACGGTTCAAGGGCGGGCTGAAAGCACCGTTCAACGATGCGGCGCGGGCGGAAGCCGGGTTCGGTGTCGCCTATTACAAGGCGCTGGCGGGGTAGGGCGCGTCTTACGCCAGTTCCAGTAATATCTCCGATAGCAGTTCCGGCGGGTTGATCATGACGTCATGGCCGGCGGCGATGCTGCGCACTTCCCAGTCGGGTTTTTCGCTGAGCGGCTCAGAGAACCGGTCGAAGCTGCTATTCGGGTGGAGTTCCGCCAGCAGATACATTTTCTCCGCGACTGTTTCCCACGCGCCGGTCAGATGCACCGGCTGCGAGAATGTTTTGAGCGGTTGCGGCACGCAGCGCCGCGTGACCCAGTCGGCATCGTCCGGCGAGGTGCGGATATGCGCGAACACGACTTTGAGCGTTTTGCGGGTTTCGGCCTCCGTCAGCCCGTCGATTTCCTCGGTCATCAGCTCGTTTATATACAGGAACCGGCGCCCGTCACGCGGGTCGATGCCGATCGCGCGATGACTGTAATGCGCCGGCTTCGCGCGGTCGAATTTCTTCACCGTTTTGACGGAAATGCCGAATTCGGAACAGTTCAGGGCGTTGCGGCCCGACAGACGCGCCTTCAGGTCGGCCGGCAGGGTATCGTAAATCCGGCAGGCACTGGCGAAGATCGTGTCGCCGCCGGTTTCCGGCACCGCCATCCCATACAAACAGACGGCACGCTGCGGCGTCTCAATGAAGCAAGAAGCCGTGTGGTAGAAAATCTCTCCATCGGGCAAGTAGCCGACCGACTTGCCGTCCTTGCGCTCGTTGGTGACCATCATCACGGCGGGGTGGACGGCGGGTTCGTCCTTGTTGCGCATATCGTCGGGCCGCAGGTGTCGGCTGACCTCGCCGAAGGCCCCGGCAAAGCGGCTCTGATCATCCTCTGACAGCGCCTGTCCCGGGAAGACGAGCACCAGGTGCTCGGTCAATACCACCTGTAGCGTTTCCGCCAGCGCATCATCAATCGGGTGCGACAGGTCGATCCCGTCGACCCGGGCACCGATATACGGTCCAAGCGGGGTGAGCTGCAGCGGTGTCGTGGTCATCGGTATTTCAAAGTAATCAATGCACGCCGGTTATTCGGCAGCGGCGGCGGCAGCAGGTTCGAAACCAATATAGTCGCTTTCGCCAAGCGCTTTGAGCGCGGGCACGACTTCCGTTGCGAGCAGGCAGATGTTCTTTTCAGACAGGTCGGCGGGCAGGGTGCCGAACTGGGGCATCAGCAACAGGTGGTCGAACCCGGCCTGGCGGTGACGCTCGGTCAGAATGTCGCGCACCGTGTCGGGACTGCCGACCGCGATCACACCGCGCTCGATCATGTCTTCGATCGTCTGGCCGCCGCGCAGCGTCGCCTTATGAGCGAATATCTGTTTCATCGAGGCGGCCGACATGTAGCCCGGCGGCACAAACATCGACTGCGATATCTTGGGTAACAGCGTGTTGAACATCATTTCGATATGCGGGCGGGCTTCATCAATGGCTTGCTGATCGGTTTCGGCGACATAGGCCGGCGTGCACCAAGCGATCTGTTCGGATGATGCTTCGTAGCCGTACATGTTGTGTGCCACATCACGGTACATGTTCAGATAACGTAAGACTGAGGCGAAGGCCGAATAGGTCTGCAGGTAGGTATATTTGCGGTCCGGATGTGCCGCCCATTGAATGGTTTCAGTCGAGCCCTGCGACGGGCACCAGATTGGCGGATGCGGCTGTTGATAGGGGCGCGGCCAGGTGTTCACGTATTCGAAGTGATAGTGCTTGCCCTCGAATGCGAAGGGGCCTGCCTCGGTCCATGCCCGAACCACCAGATCATGCGCTTCGGTATGGCGTTCGAGCGAAAAGGCCGGATTGGCGCCCATAGAGAAATATTCGCACCCGACGCCGCGCACCATCCCGGTGATGAGACGTCCGCCGGTGATGCAATCGATCATCGCGTGTTCTTCGGCGAGCGTTTGCGGATGTTCGCGCAGCCCGAATGCATTGCCGAGAATGGCAATCTTGGCATCACCGGTCTTGGCCGCCAGCGCCGACGCCATGACGACGGGTGACGGCATCAGCCCATAGGCGTTCTGGTGGTGTTCGTTGACGCAGACGCCGTCGAAGCCGAGCTCGGCGGCAAGCTCCAGCTCGTCGAGATACCGGTTGTAAAGTTCGTGACCGATTTTGGGGTCGAAATAGCTGTTTGGCAGTTTCAGCCAGACAGAGCTGTATTCCTCGGCGAAGCTCATATCGAGCGCGCCGTATGGCATCAGGTGAAAGGCGAAAACTTTCATGGGTGGGTGCTCAGGCTGCTTTCGTCTGAATAAACCCGGTCACGGCGTCGACGAAGGGTTGCGGTTTTTCGATATGCGGCAGGTGTCCGGCCTGTTCGATTATCGTGACCTGTGCCCCCGCGATGACCTTGCCGAGTTCGGCCGCATAAACCGGATCGACGATTTTGTCGCTGTCACCCCAGATCACATGGGTCGGTACTATGATGCGGTGCAGCCATTTACGCAGGTTCGGGTTGAACAGGCGGGGTTGCCAGCCGAGGCGGGCCGTGGCGACGCGGTTGCGGATCTGGATATCCGTCTGTTCTTCTGTCAGTTTCATGTTGAGAATGTTATCGGCGAATGTCTGGTCGACGAAGATTTCGCGGACAAGATCGTCCGGGTCCATCATGAAAATATCGGTGATCGGTTTGCCCTTGATGCGGATGCCCGCGGAGCCGATCAATGTCAGGCTTTTGATGCGGATGCACGACCGCACCGCGATTTCCATCGCCAGCCAGCCGCCCAGTGAATTGCCGATCACGTGCACGCCGTCGAGATCCATCTCGTCCAGAAGGTCGAGATAGAACATCGCAAGGTCGTCCATGTTGTCGAGCCATTCCGGTTCGTCCGACCGGCCATAGGTCGGATGGTCCGGCACCATCAGATCGTAGGTTTCGGCCAGAGACTGAAACGCCGGAATCCAGCCGGCGACTCCGCTGGCACCATGCAGAAACAAAGCTGGCTCGCCGCTGCCGCCGCGCCGCATATGAACCTTGCAGCCCCGGATGTCGATCTTCGATTCTGTGCAATCTGCCATTCTTCGAGGCCCCCTTAGGCTCAATTCTGCGCTGTGAAACCGCGCATGTGTTATGATTAGCTAGCAAATGAAGTGTCCTGCCGCATCGGAACCCTGTCAAGCGGAAGCGCTTGCTCTCAACCCTTGCCGCGTGTACATCCCGCTGATGACCAAAGACGATTTTTTCGACCCTGAAGACACGGTTGGCTTCCTGATCTGGGATGCCAACCGGGCTATGAATCGCGAATTTTCCGAACGTATCGCACCGCACGGCGTCACGCTCGGTTTGTGGCCGTTTCTCCGTGCATTGTGGGAAGGCGACGGGCTGACCCAGCGCGAGCTCTCGGAAAAAGTGCGCATGAAGGGGCCGACCACTGTCGCCGCGCTCAACAAGCTCGAAGAGAAGGGTTTCGTCCGGCGGCAAGTCAACAAGAACGATGCCCGTAAGATAAACGTCTTCCTGACGCCGGAAGGGCGAAAGGTCTACCGTAAGGTGATCCCCGAGGTTGAGGCGGTAAATGTTCAGTGTCTGGGGAATCTATCATCCGTCGAGCAAACGGCGTTCAAGGATTTGATCCGGCGGGTCCGAAACAGCGTCACCGGCGCCTGAACATAGTGATATCTTCGTCAAGCGGGGCGGGGACTCCTCCGAAAAACGAAGCGGGCGCGGGAATTCCTGTTTCGAGCACTCATGTATGCTGGTGCCGCCCCGGCCAACTGTCTGTTGCCCTGCCATCTGTGGGCCGACTTTCAGAATGACCGGCTGGCGCTACGCCTTTCTGGCAGGTCTGCTTGGCCTGTTGCCGATGCTGCTGCCGCTTACGGTCGACGGCTCTTTGCCTCTTGTCTCGGTCGTGCCGGCCTATTTCCAGACCTCAACTGCATATGTGCAATACAGTCTGAGCGCGGCGGTACTCGGAATCGCGCTGGGACAACTGGTCTATGGCCCGTTATCGGACCGTTTTGGGCGAAAGCCGGTCCTTATCGGAGGCATTTCTCTGTATATCGCGACGGCGATTGCCTGTTCGATGGCTGCGAACATCGAACAGCTGATCGGGTTGCGGTTTCTGCAGGGTTTTTTCGCCTGTTCCGGGATTATCGTCGCCCGCGCCATCATTCGCGACTTGTTCGACCGGGAGGCCGGTGCGCGGCTATTCGCCCTGATGATGGGCGTTCACGGGATCATGCCGACGATCGCGCCTTTTATCTCCGGCTGGGTGACGCAGGAATATGGCTGGCGCAACGTGTTCTGGGTGATGGCCGGGTTTGCCCTGTTTGCGTTGCTGTCCGTTATGTTCGGTCTGTCGGAAACCAACAAGGCCCGCACGGCGAATGCAGTGCAGCCGTCAGTGTTGTTCCGGAATTACCGGACGATCCTGCGGGACCGGTCGTTTCGATCCTACGCGACCTGCGCGTGCTTCATGTACGGGGCGTTGATGGCCTATTTCGCCGGCGCCCCTGTCGGGTTGATCCAGTATCTGGGCTTAAGCCCGGTTGAGTTCGGCATCGCCATGGCCGTCCCGATGATATTTTACATGGTCGCGCAGATCGGCGTCGCACGGATCGCGCCCGGCATCGGGATGGACCGGATGATCCTCGTCGGCGTGATCATGGCGGTGACCGCAGGAATCGGAATGCTCGTCTTTGTGACCTCTGGTATCATCAACATTTACACGCTGATGGGTCCCGTGGTTCTAATCTTGACGTCTCTTGCCTTCATTTCCCCCGGCACCACGGCGGGTGCCATGTCGCCTTTCGCCCATATGGCGGGGGCGGCTTCATCGCTGCTCGGATTTATCCAGTTCGTCGCTGCGGCGACCGCGACGGCCGTCATTGGTGTTTTGAATGACGGCACACCCTATCCGATGGCGGCGGTCATCTGCATTTGTACGGTCTGCGCGCTGATCGCGTATCTGACACTGGTTCGCCGCCTTGCACATCAGGCAACCACGTCATGACCGGGGTGAGCACGCCGACCGAGTCTCCGACCGGGAAGTCGGGGGGGAAACCGGGCGGTTCGGGGTCGATGCGCTGCTGCGCTGGGGTGTCGGCGGGGCGACGGTGTTCGGTCTGCTGCTTGCCGGGCTTGCCTGGGCGGCGGTCGATCATTGGCTCGCCGTCATTGGCCCGATGCTGTTCTGCATGGTCGCCTTCGCCTTTATCTTTCCGCAGTCGATTGCCGGCGCGCTCCAGCCGTTTCCTCATATCGCCGGGTCCGCATCGTCGCTGGTCGGCTTTATGCAGCAGCTGATCGGCGCGAGCACCGGGGTAACCTTCGTCGCTCTGTCCGACGGTTCGCAGCTGTCGCTCGCGAACGGGGTTCTGCTCTGGGCGGTCTTCGGGCTTGTGGCCTATTAGACGGCGGTTCGAAAATACCGGACTGTTTCGGCTGCATACGCTTTCCGCGCCCCGGCGATTCTGATAAACCCGTTCTATGGCTATCCCAAGATACTCCCGCGCCCCGATGACAGCCATCTGGGAGCCTGAAAACAAGTTCCGAATCTGGTTTGAGATCGAGGCGCATGCCTGCGATGCACAGGCGGAACTCGGCGTCATTCCCAAAGAAGCGGCAAAGGCGGTCTGGGACCGCGGCTCCTTCGAGATCGAGCGCATCGACGAGATCGAGCGGGAAACCAAGCACGACGTCATCGCCTTCCTGACGAACCTTGCCGAACATGTCGGCGATGAAGCGCGGTTTGTCCATCAGGGCATGACATCGTCAGATGTGCTGGATACCTGTCTTGCGGTGCAGCTCACGCAGGCGACGGACATCCTGATTGCAACCATGGAGGGTCTTCTGGCGGCGATCAAAACCCGCGCCGTAGAGCACAAGATGACCCCGACGATCGGGCGCAGTCACGCTATCCATGCCGAGCCGATGACGTTCGGGATGAAGCTGGCCGGCTACTATGCCGAATTCGCCCGCAACCGTGAGCGTCTCGTAGCCGCGCGCGCTGAAATTGCGACCTGCGCGATCTCCGGCGCGGTTGGTACGTTTGCCAATATCGACCCGGCGGTGGAAGAACACGTCGCCAAGGCGATGGGGCTTTCTCCCGAAACGGTATCGACCCAGGTTATTCCGCGTGATCGGCATGCAATGTATTTCGCCACGCTTGGCGTTGTTGCGTCATCGGCGGAGCGGCTAGCCGTCGAAATCCGTCATCTGCAGAGGACCGAACTGCGCGAGGTTGAGGAGTTTTTCTCGCCGGGCCAGAAGGGCTCCTCGGCGATGCCGCACAAGCGTAACCCGGTGTTGACAGAAAACATCACGGGTCTTGCCCGGATGGTGCGGTCATATGCGATGCCGGCGATGGAAAACGTGGCGCTGTGGCATGAACGCGATATTTCGCATTCATCGGTCGAGCGCATGATCGGTCCGGATTCAACGATCACGCTCGACTTCCTGCTGGCGCGGCTGACCAGCGTCGTAGAAAAAATGGTGGTCTACCCCGAGAACATGCAGAAGAATCTGGATGCGCTGGGCGGGCTGGTGTTTTCCCAGCGTGTACTGCTGGCCCTCACCCAGGCGGGGATGAGCCGTGAAGGGGCGTATGTTGCGGTTCAGCGGAACGCGATGGAAGCCTGGTCAAAAGGCCTGTCGTTCCTCGATCTGCTTAAGGCGGATCCGGAAGTGTCGTCCAATGTCGACGATACGACGCTCGAAGCCATGTTCGATCTTGGGTATCACACCAAAAACGTCGATGCGATGTTCAAGCGGGTCTTCGGCTAGGGCGCATTCCCGCCCATAAGTGCCCCCCGGCTTCGCGGGGATGACGGGGTTTTAGAAAAATCTCTTAAGAATTTGCAGATTCGATCTGGCGACCTGCTTCGTCCATCAGCCGAATCATTTCCTTGCGCAGTTTCTGCTCGTCCATTGCAAGACCGCGCTCGGCGAAATCGACGAGCACCTTGCGAACGACATCGTTGTCGCCGGGCTCTTCGAAGTCGGCTAGGACCACTTCCTTGGCGTAATCGAGGGCCTGATTATCGGGCATGCCGAACTGTTCGGCCGCCCACAGACCAAGTAGCCGGTTGCGGCGCGAGGTGATGCGAAACAGGGTTTCCTGATCGCGCTTGTACTTCGCTTCGAAACTTTTCTCACGGTCGTCAAAACTCGCCATGGGCGCCGGCCACTTATTACAAAAATCAATCTGCCTCCCATAGATTGGCCTCACCTCGCGTTAAGTCAAGATCGGACATTTACGCAAATGACAGGCATATGGTCGCGGCGCGGTGAACCTGCTATCGAGAGCGCATGTGCACCGTTGTAATCCTCCGCCGCCCCGATCATGACTGGCCGGTTCTTATGGCCGCAAACCGCGATGAAATGGTGGGCCGTCCTTGGGATCCGCCCGGCCGACATTGGCCCGACCGCGAGAATGTCGTTGCCGGAATAGACCAGCTTGCCGGCGGTACCTGGATGGGGCTGAACGACGAGGGGGTCGTGGCCGGCATTCTGAACCGCAAGGATTCGCTGGGCCCGGATGATCTGTTGCGCTCTCGCGGCGAAATCGTCCTCGAGGCGCTGGATCATGCCGATGCAGCGGATGCCGCCGACGCGCTGTCGAACCTCGACGGCGGCAGTTACCGGTCGTTCAACCTGGTCGTGGTCGATAACCGCGATGCCTTCTGGATTCGCGGCAAGGGCGAGGCCGCAGGCGGACGCGTTGATGTCGTGGAGATCCCGGTCGGTATATCGATGCTGACCGCGTTCGATCTGAACGATACGGCATCGGGGCGCGTCGCCTTCCACAAACCCAGGTTCGATGCCGCAACCGCGCCCGATATCGATGCGGGGGACTGGTCATCCTGGCAGAACCTGCTCGCCAGCGCTGAGCACGGGGCCGATACCGATTCCCGCGATGCGATGCGGATTACCACCGATTTCGGTTTCGGCACCCTGTCGAGTTCCCTGATCGCGCTGCCGTCGATGAACTTCCCGGGGCGCAAGCCAGTATGGCAGTTCGCCGCAGGTGCGCCGGGCGACGTCGCGTTCGAGGCCGTCGATCTGGCGGACTAGGCCCGCAGAAGCCGTGGTTCTGCGGTAAGAAGTGCCTGAACCAGCTCCGCATCATGCAAAAAAGCCCGTTTTTCTTCCGGCGTGAGCCAGTCCGATAGCAGGGCGGGATCGTTTTCGTGTTCGGCCTTTGCGCGGGCAACGAACAGGGTCGGGCCGAACGCGGGATCTCGTGCGTGCTGACGAGCTGCATTCGATGCCAGGCATTGAGGCCGGGATCGGTGGCCAGCGCGGAAAGTGAATTTTGCTCCCGCGGGAGGGCATACCCCCGGGGAAGATAGGTGCGCCGATCAGCAAGAATCCCGTGTGTCGCGTTGCCGCGTTCTTCGGGCGTCCGCAATACGCCAGGGGCCGCAAAACGTCGCCGGCATTCTTGCTGCCGCTCAGCGAGGATGTGATGGGCGACAGGATCAGGGCGCCGGTCCAGAGGAGCGGTCCGCCGTCGATTGTCCATGCACCGAGGGCGGCCAACAGACCGATGGTCGCGTGCCAGAAATGGATCCGCAGGGTGTCCCGCAGCGTCATACCGCCGTCGCCACGCCGCTGCGGTTTCCAGCCGCTGTCGCCACCGCGCAGGACCTGCCAGACGAACTGTGTCTGGACCAGCATCAGCACCGGCGCATACAGCGCCGATAAAAAGATCTGTGCGCCGGCGCTGAGCGTCAACAGCACCGGGCCGCCGAACGCGCGACACCGGCGCAGATTGACCGCCGCCGCGGTCCAGCCAAGAAATTTCGGAGTGAGCAGAACGCCCATCGATAGGATAAAAAGCCGAATGGCACGCTCGGATTCGAACACAGGCCATGTGGGAAAAAGGCTGGGCCCGGGAAAATAATTGGGACCGTTCAGCGCGACCTGAACCGCGAGCGCAAATCCGACGACCACCAGCAACAACCAGAATGGTGCACTGAGAAGCCGAGAATTCCCGACAGCATATGGAGCCGGCTGGAGGGTGGGATACCCAAGGCCGTCATCATCCTGCCGTGCTGCAGGTTTCCCTGACGCCAGCGGCGGTCGCGGATCATCACATCGACCAGCGACGGTGGCGCTTCCTCGAAACTGTATTGCAGGTCGGTATCGAAACGTCCGCCCCAACCCGCGCGTCTCAGCAACGCCGCCTCGACAAAGTCATGACTGAGGATGTCGTCCCCGAACGGAGGGTTGCCCGCGAGATGGGGCAGGCGGCTGCTTGCCGCGAATGCCGCAGTGCGGATGATAGCGTTATGACCCCAGAAATTTCCGCCATTGCCGTGCCAGGCGGCAAGCCCGTTGCCAAAGATCGGCCCGTAACAGCGATTGGCGAATTGCTGCAGCTGTGCGAACAGGCTGCGCCCCGCGATGATACCAGGCAGGGTCTGAATAAGGCCCAGCCCGAGCTCGGCCGCCAGACGGCGGGTCATCTCGATCATCGTCTCCGGTGCGATCAGGCTGTCGGCATCGAGCACGATCATGGCTTCATACGCGCCGCCCCAGCGGTTGACCCAGTCGGCGATGTTGCCGGCCTTGCGTTCGCAATTGTCGCGCCGGTGTCGGTAAAAAACCGGGCAACCCGCCGGGGCCGTGTCGATCAGGGCGGCGAACACTGTCTCTTCGGCTACCCATGCTTCCGGGTCATTGGTGTGGCTGAACAGGAAGAAAGCGAAGTCGCCGGGCGACCCGCCTGCTAACCGGTCGGCCAATCCGTCCGCCATGGCGCGTACCCCGGCGTCGATTCTGGCGGCATCCTCGTTATAGACCGGCAGCAGGATTGCGGTCCGGTCGGTGCGGGGCCCGGTATGCAATCGGGTGTGGCCGGAGAGCGGCGGAAGACGTCCAGCAGGATCAGTCGGATAAACCCGGCGACCGCCTGACAGGCGGAAAATCCGGTCCACGTAAAAGTAAGCGAGAAGGCGACAAGAAACAGCCACTGGAGCGGCGTGACGTCGCCTGCCGCCGCTACCGCATACATTTCCAGTACACCAAAGGCGGTCAGCAGGCCTGTCGCGCCGAATACACCGAGCCGAGCAACAATCGTGGCGATGCGTGCGGGAAGCGACGGGGTGTGCCGTGTCTGTTGCCGGATACCCTGCCGGGATTGTCGCGGCATCGCCATCGGCGCCTCGGGCGGTAGGGCAGGTTTCCCGGTTTGCCGTCTCATTCCGGCGTCCAGCGGTAGAGCCAGGTTTCATCGACCGGCTGTCCGAGATGTTGTGGCTACACCCGAAACCCCACCATTTTCCGTGGCCCGGGGTTAAAAGTGACGAAGACCCGGGTCCCGCCGGTTTCCGGGTTCGGTTGGGTCACGGCCTCCAGAAGGTTTCCGGGCGATAGGCTGACATCAGTACGTATCTCGCCCGGCGCTACACCGCTGGCAGGGGCGTAATCGATTACCATCTGGCGGTGTTTGCCATCAAAAGTGCGGCCTGCGGCGCTGCGGATAACCGGGGCAAAGCCTGCTGTCGTCGGGGCATCTTCCGGCCAGGTAATCCGATAACCCGCCTTGAACGTCGTGCCGGGGTATAAGACCGGCATCGGGCCGCCAATAGGCAACGATATTGTCATTGGTTTCCAAGTCCGTCGGTATCTCCGCCAGGACGATCCGGCCTGGGCCCCAGTCACCCTTTGGCGCGATCCAGGCGGATGGGCGGGTTTGATACCGGGCTTCGAGGTCTTGAAAATGGCTGAAGCGGCGATCCCGCTGGATCAGCCCGAAACCGCGCGGGTTCCGGTCGACGAATCCGCTGACCTGAAGACGGCGCGGATTGTTTAGCGGGCGCCATATGCGCTCACCGGTCCCGGTATGGACGGCAAGCCCGAGCGAATCGTGGACCGCCGGGCGGTAATCCGCCCGGGTTGCCGTGTCGAGAGGACCGAACATGAACATCGAGGTGAGCGCGCCCAGCCCGATATGGGCGAACTGTTCGCGCGGAAACAGCGTCAGATCGACATCGACATCGACATCGATAACGGTCGCGGTACCGGGGTAAATACCGAACCGGTATGCGCCGGAAATCCGCGGGCTGTCGAGCAGCGCGTGGACGACGATACTGTTTGCATCTGCCGACGCGCGCTCGATCCAGAAACGGGTGAAGCTCGGGAATTCCTCTCCTCCCGGTTCGGCAACGTCGATCGCGAGACCGCGGGCGGAGAGCCCGTAGCTATGGCCGCGGGAAACCGCCTGAAAATAGCTCGCCCCCTGAAAGACGACGAATTCGTCCTGATAATCCGGCCGATTGATGGGGTAATGGAGCCGGAATCCGGCAAATTTGCAGAGCGCCGCCAGGACCGTCCCGATTTCGGGCGACGGGACGTCAAACGCCTCCTCGTCGATCGCCGCGAGAAACACCTTGGCGTTCTCGACGACGGAGATATCAATGCCATGCTTGTACAGAAATCCGGGCGAAAACAGCTCTATCGCGAAGAGAGACGGTGATTTTCTCCAGATCGCGCGATCCTTTCGAAATCTGATCTGACGGTAGAGATCATAGGTCAGCTTGCCGAGCGCTTGAGGAACTGTTGACGGGAGCACGAAGGGGCGCGCTGCCAGCCTTTTGGCCTCCGTGACCATATCCGCTTACGAAAACGGGGCAGAGACGGGGGCAGACGGGGAAATAGTCTGAGAAACTGTCTGGGCGTGCAGGGCTCGCCGCGCGGCGGTAAGCGTGAAGAGAGAGAATAGTCTGAGGAGAAACGAACGGCATCCGGGGGGCTGTGTGTGCATTTACCATATTCTGTCCGCCCGCCTGATCCATATGGCGCGATGCGCCGTCTGGGCTCATACGAGCCTGCGATGAAAAAGCCGGACGCCCTTAAGCCCAGATTGTGCCGGGATTGTGGAAATAATGTGGCGTGGCCGACCGCCTGGGGACATTTTTCTCTGCCGGGCCGCCGAGGGTGTTGGGCGGTTCGATTGGCAAAGGCCGCCATTGACGGCAGACGCGAATTCGCTATATCTGCGATACAAGCGTGCGCCGCCGGGCGCGCGGATTTCAGACAATCGAGGCATATCATGGCCCGCCGCAGACGCATCTACGAGGGTAAGGCGAAAGTCCTTTTCGAAGGCCCGGAACCGGGCACCCTGGTCCAGTACTTCAAGGATGACGCGACCGCTTTTAACAACAAGAAGCAGGGCACGATCACCGGCAAAGGCGTTATCAATAACCGGATCTCGGAATTTCTGATGACCCGGATAAGCGACATCGGCATCCCGACCCATTTCATCCGCCGCCTGAACATGCGCGAACAGCTCGTGCGCGAAGTTGAAATCATCCCGGTCGAGGTCGTGATCCGCAATGTCGCCGCGGGTTCGATCACCAAGCGGTTCGGCCTGGAAGAAGGCAGTGCCCTGCCGCGGTCGATTGTCGAATACTATTACAAGTCCGACGAGCTGGACGATCCAATGATTTCGGAAGAGCACATCACGGCCTTTGGCTGGGCATCGCCCCAGGAAATGGACGAGATCATGCACATGTCGCTACGCGTGAACGATTTCCTGACAGGCGTGTTTCTTGCTGTCGGTATCCGTCTGATCGATTTCAAGCTTGAGTTCGGCCGCTGGTGGAATAACGAGGATCTGCGTCTCGTCCTGGCGGACGAGATCAGCCCTGATAACTGCCGTCTGTGGGACGTGAAGACGAACGAGATCATGGACAAGGACCGGTTCCGTCGGGATCTCGGCGGCGTCGAAGAAGCCTATCAGGAAGTCGCCCGCAGGCTCGGTATCCTGCTCGACAGCAATTCACCTGGTGACATGACCGGCCCGTCTTCCCTGCAATAGGTCTTAGCTGCAATAGCCGAGTGCCTGCGTAGTCAGGTGCCGACGGGAGTTCATCCGGCGACGGGCGATGCCATACCGTCGATCTGGACGCGGAAACCCGACCGGACTGCCGGCCAGTAATCGGAAACCGCGTAATGATGTGCGCAGCGGTTGTCCCAGAAGGCGATCGAATGTGGCTGCCAGCGGAACCTGTATGACCATTCGGGCCGCGCGCAATGCGCGTAAAGAAAGCGCAGTATTGCCTCGCTTTCTTCGGGCGGAACGTCATTGATCTTCGCCGTAAAGGCATCGTTCACGTAGATCAGTTTTTTGCCGCTATCGGGATGGCGGACGATAACGGGATGGCTCGCCGCGGGTGTGCCCGGCCCGAAGATCCGTGTGCCGTCGTGGAGCGCCATCAGCCCATCCAGATAGCTCTTCATCCGGTCCGACAGGGCGTCATAGGCGGCATACATGCTGGCGAAAATCGTATCGCCGCCGCCGTTCGGCGGGAGTGTGTGGTTATAGAGAATGCTGCCGAGGGGAGGTTTCTCGGCGCAAGATTGATCCGTATGCCAGATATCGCCCGATATCTTTGATGTGGTCTCGTCATAGTGAAACAGCCGCACCCTCGGGTCTTCAGTCGGATTACTAATGGTCGTGACGCCGACATGGGCGCCGATGGAGCCGAAATATTCGGCCAGGCGGACGTGATCTTCGAAGCTGATCTCCTGGTCGCGGAAGAAGATAACGAGGTATTCGGTGAACGCCCGGCGAAGCTCTTCCAGCTGCCTGTCCGATAGTGCGCAGGTCAGATCGATGCTGCTGATCTCCGCCCCGACATGGGGCGAGCTCGGCGCGACGGCGATTTCGGAATACGAGGGATCGAGGGCGTCGTGTGTGAAAAGGCTGTCGGGCATATCGGCACTCTTTCTCTCTGGACGTTCTGTTCCGCAGGCTGATCAGAACGTATCGCAGGAATTTCACAATATCAAAATACCTTAATTGAAGCAGCGAACAAAACGCTACTGCGGTCGGGGCTGTTTGACAGGGGGCGGGATTGCGCCCAGCTTTTCACAAAATATGAAAGTACACGATGCAACCAAGCCCGGACCGCAAAGTCGGTCCTCTATTCATCATCGTTCTGGGTGCGACCACGGCGTTTCTGCCGCTGTCGCTGCACATTTTTTTCCCGGCATTACCCGCGGTGAAAGCATATTTTATGACCACGGAAGCGGTGGTCAATCTGACGATCAGCGTGCCGTTGTTTGTGATGGCGTTCGCGTCTCTGTTTTACGGGGCGCTGTCTGACCGTTATGGCCGGCGCCCGGTCTTGCTGAGTTCCATTGGGGTGTTCGTCGCAGGTTCGATCTGCGCGGCGGCAGCGGACAATATCTGGCTGTTGATTGCGGGGCGGGTGTTGCAGGCCGCCGGCGGCGGTGGTGGGCTCGGACTGGCCCGGGCAATCGCGCGCGATGTTTTTGGCGCCGACCGCCTGGTCAAGGTGATCTCTTATCTCACGATGGCCTATGCGCTTGGTCCGATGATATCGACGCCGATCGGCGGCGCTCTGGTGGATTTCGCGGGCTGGCGGGCGGTGCTTGTCGGTGCTGCCGGTTTTGGTGTGATCCTTGGACTGTTGTGCTGGCGTGTGATGTTCGAAACGCATACCAGTCGGGCCGCTGCGGGTGTCCGCTTTTCGCCGATGGGGGACTACCGGCGCCTGTTCTCGAACCTGAAATTCAGCGCCTATGTGATGCAGTCAGGGTTCAGTACCAGCGTTTTCATCACGATGGCGGCAGCATCGTCGTTCCTGATGATCGATTATCTTGGTCGCCCAGCACGTGAATTTGGTTTGTTTTTCATCTGTTTCCCCGCGGGCTTCCTGACCGGCTCGCTTATCTCCAACCGTCTTGCTGGGCGGGTCAGGCCCGAGGTGATGGTCTTGGCCGGCAGCGTGGTGATGGTTTCAGGCGCGTTGACGCAGGCCGGGTTTCTGTTTGCCGGGATAGTGACACCGCTGACAATCTTTTTGCCGGGCTATTTTGCCATCATTGCGCAGGGGATATCGCTGCCGAATGCGCAATCGGGCGCAATTATCGTCGCTGGTCCGCTTGCCGGCACCGGGGCCGGGATTGGTGTCTTCATCCAGTTGTTCGCCGCCGCGGTATTCGCCCAGATATACGGGTTTATGGCCGATGGAACGCCGTTTCCAATGGCGGCGATCGTGTCGTTTAGTGCAGTATGTGGCCTTATTGTCGGGGCAATCCCTTATCTGATCGCCAGACGAGAAACCTGAGTCCAAAAGTTGGTCTCACGAAGATTGTTTCTTTTGGTACAATGGGCAGTGATTAAGAGGAAGATTTAAATAAATGGCCACGAGAATGTCCGAGAAAATGCTCGTGTTGAAGTCCGCCACCCTAGCTCTTGTATGTGCCGTGCCGTGCCGTTTCTTGCCACGCTTGCGCCGGGCGGAGCAATCGCCAAAAAACCTGCTGTCACCTACAGACGCGGATGCGTCGCCAATAGTGGATGCAAATTTGTGTGTCTGGCACCTGCCACCGCAGCGAGTGGCGCCAAACATGAACGCATATTTGAGAAAAAGGATGTCAACGTCGTCGATTTCATCGAATTCGGCGTGTCAGCAATTACGACAATTTTTGTGTCCAACGAACAGCCGACAACGTTCCGTCTCAGCGGGACGGTGTTCTGCCAGATGCCCAATTCGCTCATTCGCTAGCAGTTTTCGCTGCGCTACATCTGGTTGTTGGTTGTCGCCGGCAGGGTGATGACCATGCCATCTGTCTCAGCCGTCACCGTCACCTGACACCCGAGCCGTGATGTGGGGCGCACGCCGATGGCAAGGTCGAGCAGATCTTCTTCCTCGTCACTCGGGTCGGGCAGGGCTGCGAAATGCGGCTCGTCGACAATGACATGACAGGTTGAACACGCCATGCAGCCTTCGCAGGCGCCCTCAATATCTATCTTGTTGTCCCAGGCCGCCTGCAGGACCGAGTGGCCTTCGGGTACATCGACGGGTGTCTGAGTGCCATCCGGCGCGACGAAGATCATTGTCGGCATGATTTTACTCCGCGGCACTGGTGCCACCGGCACGCTCAAATATCTTTCCCCATTCAGCGATGAACCGCTCGATATCGGCCTCGGCGGTATCCCAGCCGAGGCTCACGCGCAGGGCGCACAGGGCGTTTGAGTCCGGCACACCCATGGCGGTTAAAACATATGGCGGCTCGATCCTGCCCGCGGAGCAGGCCGAGCCTGCACTGAGTTCTATGCCGGCAAGGTCAAACGACATCACCTGGGTTTCCGAGCTTACGCCCGGCATCATCAGTTTGGACGTGTTCGGCAGCCGCGCTGCACCGGCACCGAAGATCTGCATGCCGGGTGTGGTCTGAACAAGCCGCGCTTCCATGCCGTCGCGCAAACCGGCCAGCGCCGCATAGCCGTCCATGCGCTCCACGGCAATCTCTGCCGCGACGCCAAGGGCGGTGATATGGGCGACACTCTCGGTGCCGCCGCGTAGCCCGCTCTCCTGGCCACCGCCCCGCATCAGGCAGTCCACCGTGTCGGATGCGCGCACGATAAGCGCGCCGACGCCTTGCGGGCCACCGAATTTGTGCCCGGTCATCGCCATTGTGTCAGCGCCAAGTGCGGCGAAGTTGACGGGGATTTTGCCGACCGCCTGTACAGCGTCGCAATGGAGCAACGCGCCGTGCCGGTGCGCGATTTCCGCGGCTTCGGCTACCGGCTGGATAACGCCGGTTTCGTTATTGGCAAGCATCAGCGCGACCAGCTGCGGCGCATCCACCTCTGTCATCAGGGCATCCAGCGCTGCGAGATTGATAACGCCGTCGGCACCAACCGGCACACGGTGTGCGCCGGGGCAGGCATCAAGAATGGCCGGGTGTTCGACCGCGCTGACAAAGGTGCGGGCGGGATCGCACATATGCATGACCTGGTTGTCGGCCTCGGTCCCGCCGCTGGTGAAGATAACCTGATTGGGGGAGGCGCCCAGAAGGGCGGCAAGCTTCCGCCGCGCGCCTTCGACGGCCTTGCGGGCATCGCGGCCGGCGCCGTGAACGGATGACGCATTACCGACTGTCGCCATCGCGCCGGCCAGCGCCTCGATGACCTCGGGGCGGATTTTGGCAGTGGCGTTATAGTCCAGATAGAGGCGGTCAGTCATGGCGGTGGTATATCCTCATATTGTCTTAATTTAAAAAAAGCGCGGGCAATGTGTCCGGAATACTTGAATTCGGTCCCTGCGATTGTGTTATAGTCCGCCAGCTCTAAATCCGAACGAACGACACCACTCCGTAACGCGTGCATTTCTGCGCTGTTGCGATAGAATTTACGTTGCGCGACGGGTTAGTCAACCAGTGCCAGACAGCGCCGTCACCCGGTGTTGCCAGCGGTGCGATGCGGAATTGACAGGAATTAGCGGATGCCGGAAATAATTTTCAACGGGCCTGAAGGCCGTCTTGAAGGCCGTTACCATCACAGCAAGAAGGAAAACCCGTCGATAGCGCTGATGCTTCACCCGCA
>CAJIYX010000086.1 GCA_905181725.1 Alphaproteobacteria bacterium UBA830 | reverse complement strand
CGTCCGATGGCGATGAAGCGGCAATGATTAACGGCACCCGCGATCTGCTGGCAAAGCTTGTGGCCCGGGACGACTGGCTGCCGGAAGAATACACCCGTGAAGGCGATACCTACCGTCAGTACCTGCTGCATTGCGATCCGAAACAACGGTTCTCGGTGGTCAGCTTCGTATGGGGACCGGGGCAGACTACGCCGGTGCATGATCATATGGTGTGGGGGCTGATCGGCATGCTCCGCGGCGCCGAGATCGGGCAACGGTTTTCGGCGGATGGCGACGGTCCCATGGTTGCCGGGCCGCAGGAAACTCTCGAACAGAGCGAAATCGAAGTCGTCTCGCCGACCTTGGGTGACGTCCACAAGGTCTCCAACGCTCACGCTGACAGGACGTCGATCAGCATTCACGTCTATGGTGCCAATATCGGTGCGGTCAGCCGCCACGTGTTCGACCCTGCAACCGGCGCACCAAAAGAGTTTATATCCGGTTATTCGAACGAAACCGTACCAAACCTCTGGGACCTGTCTGGATCATGAAAACACTTTTACTGGCACTTTCGCTGGTCGGCATGCTCGCGATGGCGATATGGGGTGCCGTTTATGTTTGGAGCGAGATCGGCGATATCGAGATGTCCACAACCGGTATTCTTGCCATGATTGCTGGAATCGTCCTCAGCCTCGGTCTTGGTATAGGGCTGATGTTTCTGGTTTTCAAAAGTGAACGCGATGGGGCCGGCAGCCAATGAAGCAGTCTTTTGCCACGGCGATCCTGGCTGCGGTTCTTGCCGCGGGGCTCATGTTTTCCAACGCCGCATCGGCACAGGACCGACACGCGGGGTATTACTATCCCAAACCCCAGTCCGAGGAAACGTACAAGGCGCGTGCCAGAACGTTTCCTGGAAGTGACCGGGACAGACGGTTGGGGTTCGTGGTGGCCTTTATGGGTGAACTGGCAGGAGACCCGGCACCACAGCCTTTTGCTCTCTATGCAAAGGGCGGCGATGCCGAGAAACTGATTATTGTGGCGCTGAACGATCAGACCTTCGCGACATTGTTTCGCGCTCGGGCGGTTCTCGCCATGTTGACATCGCGTGTCCGTGCAACACCACTCTTTGCCGAGCTCGGTGTCCAGAACCTGTTCACGTTTTATGATCTCGCCAAGCTGATAGGGTTTAAACAGATCACGATTTCAGATGGGCGCGAGTGGTCGCACCGGGTCTGGATTAAATAGCGTCTGGATCGACTGAAAAGGGCGGCCAATAAGCCGCCCTTTTTATAAAATTCATAAACCGGATCAAAACGTGATGACGCTCCGGATCGATTCACCCTTGTGCATCAGATCGAACGCGTCGTTGATCTGATGCAGCGGCAGGGTATGCGTGATCATCGGATCGATCTCGATCTTTCCGTCCATGTACCAGTCGACGATCTTCGGGACGTCGCGGCGACTTTTGGCACCGCCGAATGCCGTGCCTTTCCAGACACGGCCGGTGACCAGCTGGAACGGACGGGTAGAGATTTCCTGACCGGCACCCGCAACACCGACGATGATGCTTTCGCCCCAGCCGCGATGAGTACATTCCAGCGCCTGGCGCATCGTGTTGACGTTGCCGATGCACTCGAAGGAATAATCGGCACCGCCATCGGTCAGATCGACCAGGTAGGGCACAAGATCGCCATCGAGTTCGCTCGGGTTGATGAAGTGGGTCATGCCGAACCGTTCGGCCATTTCCTTGCGCGCTGGGTTCAGATCAACGCCGATAATCATGTTTGCGCCGGCAAGCCGCGCGCCCTGCACCACGTTCAGCCCAATACCGCCGAGGCCGAACACCACGACATTCGCGCCGGGTTCGACCTGCGCGGTGGTGATGACAGCGCCGATGCCGGTCGTCACGCCGCAGCCGATGTAGCAGATCTTGTCGAACGGCGCGTCTTCGCGGACCTTGGCAAGTGCTATTTCCGGCACCACGGTGTGGTTGGCGAAGGTCGACGTGCCCATGTAGTGGAATATCTTGTCGCCACCGATGGAGAACCGGCTGGAACCGTCGGGCATCACACCCTGGCCTTGGGTTTCGCGGATCGCCGTGCACAGATTGGTCTTGCCCGACAGGCAGGATTTGCACTGGCGGCATTCGGGAACATAGAGTGGGATGACATGATCGCCCTTTTTCAGCGACGTCACGCCCGGACCGCAATCGACCACGACGCCGGCACCTTCATGGCCCAGAATAGCCGGGAAAATGCCTTCGGGATCGTCGCCCGAAAGAGTGAACGCATCCGTGTGGCAGACACCCGTTGCCTTGATTTCGACAAGGACTTCGCCCTCTCTCGGGCCGTCCAGCGTGACCGTCTCGATCGAGAGCGGTGCGCCGGCTTTGGTGGCGATAGCAGCGCGGGTTTCCATGATGCGTCTTCCCTGTATTTGTGCTCTGGATTTCGAGCCGCATGTTTTCAGCCGATGGCTCTGAATGCAAGAGCCTTCGGGGGATTTTGCGCCCGGTAATAAAAATTATTTCAACGCGTAGCGTCCGTCCTCCAGCCGGTCGAGCCGGCCGGCGGTATAAAACGGTTCCAGCGCTCGGACGATCTCGCGGCCGTCGTCCGATCCGGTCGCTTCCATCAATTCGCGGAAAAATTTCGGCCCTTCCTGGAGTGCCTGCTCGATCGTCATCGACCGGCCGGCGGCAAATACGGGCGGGTCGGGGACCTGCCATTCCTGCGCATCCGCCTGACCGAAGGGGCGCGTGAGGTCGAAGCCCGCCTTGGCGCCGGCGCGGTTGCCCTGAAGAGACGGGTCGAGCGGGACGGCCCGAAAGCCGCTTGAGGTCACAAGGTCCCGGTCGCCCTGAAAGCGTGTC
The DNA here is from genome assembly GCA_905181725.1 of Alphaproteobacteria bacterium UBA830. Lineage (GTDB taxonomy): Bacteria > Pseudomonadota > Alphaproteobacteria > MPNO01 > UBA830 > CAXBCP01. The sequence continues at coordinate 12,869 of CAJIYX010000086.1, read as the reverse complement.
GCCAGCGCCCATTCCATCTGATCGTCGTTGAACACGTCGATATCTGGATCGACGACAAAGACATGTTTGGTATCGGCGGTGGAGCCGAAGGCGGCGGCGATCGCGTTCCGGGACTCGCCGGGGACACGCTGGTTCAACGATATACGGACGTTGTACATGCCGCCGGTCGATGCCGGGCAGTACACGGCGACGGGTTCGCGTACCGCGGATTCAAGTGCCGTCCAGACCGCCTGTTCGGTGCGCAATGCGCAAAGCTGGGACGTGTCCGTGGTTGCCATGTTGCGCCCGCCAATTGTCGCTGTCTGGAAAACGGCGTCCTCGCGGTGGGTGATGGCCGTTAGATGAAAGACGGGGTTCTGCTTAAGACGGCCGTAATAACCGACATATTCGCCGTAAGGCCCTTCCGGTTCGGTCCAGCCATTGGCATCGAGATAGCCTTCGATGATATATTCCGCGTCCGCTGGTACGCGGAGATCACTGGTCACGCATTTGACGACAGGCACGGCGGCACCGCGCACGGCGCCCATCAGGGCAAGCTCGTCGGTCGGCGGTGTCATGGCGAGCGCGGCGATGGCATCTGCAGGGTGGGAACCGATAGCGAAGGCGACCGGCAGCCTGTTGTTGTCGCCGTGTGCGCCGCCATAGATGGCCCTGAGGTCGCTCGGCGCGTTCAGATCGACCCCGGCTTCGCGGCGGCCGCGCAGCATCAGCCGCCGCATACCGACATTGGTATTGCCGGTGGCAGGGTCCTGCGAAAAATCGAGTGTGGCGGAGATATAGGGCGCGCCGTCCTGGCCGTGCTGTAGGTGGACCGGCAGTGCGGTGAGATCGGCGTCGTTCTCGCGCAGAATGACCTGATGTACGGGGGCATCCGCGCTGTCTATTTCGACCGGAGCAATCGGCGTGCGAAGGCGTCTGGTCGTTTCCGCCAGCAGGCCGCGCTCATCGATGCCGAGGGACAGCGCGAGCCGCCGCCTGGCACCGAAAACGTTGCCGGCAAGCTCCTGTGCATCGGGCCCGGCATTTCGGAACCAAACACCGTAAGGATTTCCTTCGAGCCGTTCGGCGATTGTCGATAGGGGCGTCGGTTCATCGACGATATCGACCTCGCCCTCATGCGCCATTTCTTCGAGAAACCGGCGGAAACGGAACTTTTCGGTATCGGGTTTCATCTGGCCACCTCCGCGGCATCGGCAATCAGTTCCCAGAAGGCCTGCGGGTTTTCGATATGAACGTTATGACCGACACCGGCGAGAACGCGTGCCTCCGGGTCGAGCGTTCGCAGTTCTTCGACAGTCACCATCCGGTCCTGTTCGCCCGCGGCAAGCGTCACCGGCGCGTGCGCTGCCTGGTAGATATCGCGTGTATCTGCATAGGCGACCGTGGCGGCGCGGTTGTCTGCGGCGAGACGCCACTTTCCATTTTCTGCGACGATCCCGCTTCGGGCGAGATCGGTGTCCGGCTCGATGATTCCTTTCAACCCGGTGACCAGTACGAACCGCTCGCGTGCTTGGGCGGCGCTGTCGAACCAGCGGACGGGCATGTCGATCAGTTTCGCCATCCCGGCATATTCTTCTTCGGTCCAGTCAACCTTTACGCCTGCGGTAACGACTGCTCTTGGCGTGACGCCGAACAGTCCCGAGGCGAGCATGATACCGACAAGGCCCCCCATGGAATGACCGGCGAGGACGGGATTATCGGCTCCTTGGAGCAAGGCTGCCATGTCGGCCGCGTGGCTGCCAATACCGTATGCGGCACTATGATCCGAACGCCCATGACCGCGCATGTCGGGAATAATCCATCGCCCCGGCCATCTATCGGCGAGAATATCGCGCACACCGCCCCAGATCTCGCCGGTACCGGACAGACCGTGCATCAGCAGTAGGGTGGGACCGTCTTTCCGGCCACCTTCTTCGACCCACAGATCGGTCCCGCCAACGGTGCGGATGCTCACCGGCCCTTCCAGTCGGGCTTGCGCTTCTCCCGGAAGGCGGCATTTCCTTCGCGTGAATCCGCGGACTGGATCAATACTGATTGGCCCAGCCGTTCAATCAGCCGCCCGGTTTCCGTATCGGTGTTCTGACAGGTGTTGATGACGTGCTTCGCCATGCCGAGTGCGAGCGGTGCGCGGTCGATCAGTATGCGGGCAAAAGCCAGCGTGCCCTCCATCAGGTCGTTGCGGGCGAAAATCCGGTTCACAAGGCCCCATTGTTCGCCTGTGGCGGCATCGACGGGCAGGGTTGTCATCATCATCTCTTTTAGACGCCCGATCCCGATCATCTGGATCATGCGGGATGCCGCGCCCGAGGCCGGGATGACGCCTATATTATTCTCGGTCAGAACGAACTCGGCCCCTTCTGCCGCCGTCCGGAAATCACTGGCGATGGCGATTTCGACCCCGCCGCCGGCGCAAATGCCGTTGACCATGGCAATTACCGGCTTTTCCATGTTTTCGAGGTCGTCGAGCATTTCATGGTTGGCGCGGACATAGGCGCGGTATTGCGCCGATGGCAGATTGTTTTCGTAATCGAGGCCGAGGATATCGCGCCCCGAGCAGAAACCGCGACCGGCGCCGGTTATGATCAGCACACGGATCGCTTCGTCGAAATTCACATTCCAGACTACCGAGCGGATCTCACGGATCATGCGTTCGTCGAAGGCGTTGAGCTTGTCCGGTCGGTTCAGCGTCAGCAGACCGATGTTGCCTTCGACCACCTCGAACGTGATTGTCTCGAAGTTTTCCGGGTGGTCGATAAAGCCGAGAGGCTTGCCGTCTGCATCAAGGCGGACTGTAGGTGTATCCGACATCGTGTTTCACCCCGTTTTGTTCAGGAAGACATCATGTCGGGCAGGGCGCATCGGATCAATACCGGGAGCCAGTCACAGGGAGCCAGTCACCGGGGCGTATATTTGTCCCAATGACGCCGACCTCTATGGGCGTGGGCTAATTGCAGGCATTGCGGCATGATCTGTCAACGCTGAAAATACGTAGAAAGTGTCAATGTTGCGATACGCCGAAATTCCTGTCCTGTCCCCGGAGTCCCGCCTCTTATGTTTGAATCCCGCTTGTCCAAATTCGCAGGTATGACCGTCCTCACCAGTCTTCTATCCGCCTGTTCTGTTCTGAGCCCTCTGCCGGCGGAAACCACCAGCGACGAGCGGTTAAATGCGATTCCGGTCGCCGGGCTGACGCTCGAAGGGGCGGTGACCATTCATTGGGACGACCATCAGGTGCCGTTCATCGAGGCCGAGCGGGATGCCGATTTGCCGGTTGCCATGGGGTTGGTGCATGCGCATCTGCGGCTCGGTCAGATGGAACTGCTGCGCCGGATTTCACAGGGCCGTATCGCCGAGATGGGCGGACCGCTCGCGGCCGATATCGATGAAGGGCTCCGTATCCTCAATTTCGGGGCGGCGGCGGACAAAATCGAGGCTGCATTACCGCCGGAGAGCCGCGCCTGGATCGAAGGCTATGTGCGCGGCGTCAATCACTATCAGCAGAACGTCAAACGGCTGCCGCAGGAATACCGCGTGCTTGGCCTGGAGCGCGAGCCCTGGACCGTCCGTGATGTGCTCACTTTCGGGCGTTTGTCGGGCACGGATGTGAACTGGCTGGTCTATGGCGGGTTGCTGAAACTGCGCGACCGAAAAGACTGGCCCGAGCTGTGGGCGCGGCTGGTGAAAGAGGGGACATCGTCAGTTCCGAGCTTCGATGCCGATGCTGGCCAGTCCGCCTTCAACGCGCTGCTGGCGGGTGTTTCGAAGTCTGGCAGCAACAGCCTTGCCGTGGCACCCTCACGCACGTCGACCGGGGCGGCGATCATGGCGAACGATCCGCATCTCGGGATCACGGTCCCGAACATCTGGCTGATCATGGGCGTTCATTCGCCGTCCTATCACGTTGTCGGGCTGTCCGTACCCGGCCTGCCGATCTTCGCGATCGGCCGTAACCCCCGGATCGCCTGGGGCGGTACCAACATGCGCGCGGCGTCGTCCGATCTGGTTGATATCTCTGCCCTGCCGGCGGGAGATATCCAGACGCGGCAGGAAAAAATCAAGGTACGCTGGTGGTTCGACCGGGACGTGTCGGTGCGCGAAACCCGGTGGGGACCCGTTCTGTCCGACGCGCCCCTGCTGAAGCGTGAAGACGGGCCGCAATTTGCGCTCCGCTGGGCCGGCCACCAGGTGTCCGACGAGGTCGGCGCCATGATGAACGTGTCCAGGGCAACGAATTTTCAGGAATTCCGGCAGGCATTCAAGACCTTCGCGGTCTCCGGTCAGAACATGCTCTATGCGGATGTAGATGGAAATATCGGCCAGGTCGCTGCCGCAAAGTTACCGTCACGGAAAAACGGTATGCCCGCAGATGTCCTGGTGACGCCGGCGCAATCGGATGCGGCCTGGTCGAATATGAGGGACGTATCGTCGCTGCCGGTCACGATCAATCCGGCGGACGGGTTTCTGCTGTCGGCGAATAACCGGCCCGCGCCGGCCGACGTGCCGCTCGGATATTTCTTTTCGCCCGACGACCGCATGATCCGTATGCGCGAAATCCTGACCGAGAAAGACCGCGTCGGTATCGCCGATATCAAGGCGCTGCAGCGGGATGTCTACATGACGTCGTCGGTCAAATTGCGCGATGCGCTGCTCCCGGTGCTCGGCAAGCTGAGCCCGACCGAGCCGGCCGAGCAGGAGGTTGTTACGCTTATGACCGGCTGGGACGGTCACTACCGGCCTGAATCGCGCGGTGCGCTGGCGTTTGAGCTGTTTTATGCCGCGTTCAAAAAACGCTTCGCCGTCAGCCTGATGGGCGAGCGCGACGCGGATACCTATGCCGGGGTCGGACGCATCAAGACCCTGTTGATCGCCGATCTGGAACGGGTCGACGGCGAGACGGTGGCCGCGGCATTGCGGCCCGCTTTGGCGAGTGCCGCCGCGCGTCTTGGATCGTTCTACAACTGGGGTGATATGCACCGGCTTGCGATCTCGCATCCGATGGGGTTTTTGCCGGTGATCGGCGGGCGCTACCGGTTCGCCGATTATCCTGCAGGGGGCAGTTCGCACAGCATCATGAAAACCGCGCATGCGACGACGGACGAGCAGCACAATACGCGTTTCGGATCGAACGCCCGGCATATCTCGGATATGTCCGATATGGACAGGAACTATTTTGTCCTGCTTGGCGGACAGGACGGCTGGTTCAAAAGTGCCAACTTTCTCGACCAGGTGCCGTACTGGCAGTCTGGAAACTATATCCAGGTGCCGATGCGGCTCGACGTCGTGCGGAAATCCTTCGCGCGGAAGACGGTGCTCGGTGGCGCGAAGCCCGCTTCAGGGAATTAGCACGCTCATCCCGGTCGTCGCCCGAGATTCCATGTCACGGTGTGCCTGCGCTGCGTCTGCAAGCGGATAGCGCTGATTGACCGGGATGCGAACCGCGCCCCGCAGGACTACATCGATCAGGTCTGCGGCGCGCGCCAGCACTTCTTCACGGTTTCTCAAATGCCAGTGGAATGCCGCGCTGGTCACATAAAGCGAGCCCATTTCGTTCAGACGGAATATATCAAGCGGTGGGATCGGGCCGGATGCGGTTCCGAACGAAACGAGTGTTCCCCTAGGGCGCAGCGAATGCAGCGACGCCTCGAAAGTGTCCTGCCCCACGGAATCGAACACGACGGGAACGCCCTCGCCGGCGGTCAGGGCGCGGACACGGGCGGGAATACTGTCGATGTCCCCGACAAGGGCATGATGGCACCCGTGGGCGAGTGCAATCTCCGCTTTTGCTTCCGAACTGACGATGCCGATGACACGGGCGCCGAGATAACGCGCCCACTGGCACATGATGACGCCGACACCGCCAGCGGCGGCATGCATCAGAATTGTCTGCCCGGGTTGAACCCTGAAGACGTCGTGCAGCAGGTAGTGGGCCGTGAGCCCCTTGGTGATCATCGCAGCCGCAGTCTCGTCTTCGATCTCGTCCGGCATCACGATCAATCTGTCTGCGGACAACACACGCGCTTCGGCATAGGAGCCGCGGGGCAAGGCATGTCCGCCGCTCGAATAGGCAACCCGGTCTCCGATGCGTAGATGATCGACGCCAACTCCCAGTTCCTCAACGATGCCGACACCCTCACCGCCGATTACATGGGGGAGAGAGGGAAGCGGATAACGCCCGTTTCGGGTGTGAATATCGGCATAGTTTACGCCAATCGCACGGTGACGGATCAGAACCTCGCCGTGTCCGGGGCCCTCGAGCGGAATTTCGTCGAACTGAAGGGTGTCGGGTCCTCCATATTCGTGAACGCGGATTGCTTTTGTTATTGCCGTTCCATTCATGGTGCGCGCCGATCCTGATTGGTGAAAGTCGGACTTAGCCTATAGCATATTCCGTCCGGCGGTCGTCCTGTTCCATGCCAAATCTTGCGTTGAGAACACTTCCTGTCCCTGTGCTAGACTGTCTTTCAGACTAGAGGAGACCGATCATGAATGCCACTGCCGTCCGCGATATCACGGGGCCGTCGCTGCGCGACCAGGTCAGTGAAGAGGAATGGAAAGTCCGGGTAGATCTTGCCGCCGCCTACCGGCTGGCGCATTTATATGGCTGGACGAGTACGTTGATTTACAACCATATCTCGGCCCGCGTGCCTGGGCCGGATCACCACTTTCTGCTCAATCCGTTCGGCCTGCGCTGGGACGAGGTGACCGCGTCCAACCTGGTCAAGATCGATCTTGAGGGAAATATCCTCGATGACACGCCCCATAAGATCAATAATGCCGGCTACACGATCCACAGTGCGATCCATGCCGCGCGCGACGATGCAATGTGCGTCATCCATACCCATACCGAAGCCGGCATGACGCTGTCGGCGCTGGATGACGGCCTGATCTATACAAATCAGGATGCGATGATGTTTTACGGCCATACGGCCTATCATGACTTTGAAGGTATTGCGCTCGATCTCGGGGAACGTGATCGCCTGGTTGAAGATCTCGGCGGCAACAAGGTCATGATCCTGCGGAACCACGGTTTGCTGACCACCGGGATGAGCGTCGCAGATGCCTGGGTGCAGATGTATTTCCTGGAAAAAGTCTGTTCGGCGCAGCTGAAGCTTCTGTCCGCTGCCGCGGCTTCCGGTCAATCGATCCGCTATCCGTCGAAAGAAGTGTGCGAACACACGGCGAAGCAGTATGACGATTCCGGTTGCGGCGCACGGGAATGGCCGTCCCTGATCCGCCAGCTTGACGATGTTACAACTGAATACAGGTACTGATACATGACCGCTACAATTGACGAAATCGCCCCGGATATCTTTCGGATCACGACATTCAATCCGCAGGCGAATTTCCAGTTCTCGTCGTTCCTGATACGGGATGACGAACCGATGCTCTATCACACCAACCTGCGCGGATGCTTTGACGATATCCGTACGGGTGTGGCCACGGTGCTGGATCCCGCGACGCTGCGCTGGGTCGGGTTCAGTCATTTTGAAGCCGATGAATGCGGCGCGTTGAACGACTGGCTTGGCCTTGCGCCACATGCGGAACCCGTCTGCAGTTTTGTTGGCGCCCGCACAAGCATCGGCGATTTCTCGGACCGAGCACCGCGCGTGCTTGAGGAAGATGAGAAAATTGAAACCGGGAACCATACCTTTAGAGTGCTGGAAACCAAGCATGTGCCGCATGGCTGGGATGCCAGCCTGCTCTGGGAAGAGACCGGATCGACTCTTTTCTGTTCTGATCTGCTGGGGCAGAGCGGTAACGTCGAGGCGCTATACGATGGCGATATCGTGGGGCGGTCAGCGGATTACAATTCCCGTCAGGCAGACGGGCCGATGTCCGGCGCGGTGCCGTTCACGAAGGACACCCGTCCTATTCTGAACAGACTTGCTGACCTCAATCCGAAAACGCTTGCCTGCATGCACGGGTCGAGTTTTTCGGGTGATGGCGGGCAGGCCCTGCGCGATTTTGGTGAAGTACTGGAACGCCTCAATGGTGGGCCGATTGAACAGGAATAGACGATGGTCGATAAGATTACGAAAACCGAGGAAGAGTGGCGCGCGCAGCTGACGGAAGAACAGTTCCACGTCACGCGTCGCCATGGAACCGAGCGGCCATTTACCGGCGAATATGACGGCTGCAAGGATGATGGCACATACAAGTGCATCTGTTGTGGCCACCCGTTATTCGATTCCGAGCACAAATTCGATTCAGGCACGGGCTGGCCAAGTTTTTTCCAGCCGATGGATGGTGATGCGGTAGAGACCGAGACTGATCGCTCGCTGATGATGAGCCGTAACGAGGTGCATTGTGCGCGGTGCGATGCTCATCTCGGGCATGTGTTCCCGGATGGGCCGCGGCCGACTGGTCAACGTTACTGCATGAATTCGGCGTCTTTGAAGCTGGAGCCCAAGGAAGGCTGAACGCCTGATCACGCCGTCGCGGATCAGTGCTGCGGATCAGTAATTCGTGTAGGATTTTTCTTCGATAATCCGGGCGCCCAGCAGCATATTGATTGATCGTTTGATGTCCGCGCGGACGTCATTCAGGCGGTAGACCGAGCGCGCCAGATCGATAAAGACCGGCCCGAAATCCTGCCGGGTTTCGCATTCCCGGATAGAGTCTTCGGTTTCCCAGAGCCGCTCGTTCACGGCTTTCAGCCGGGTCGATAAATCCGATATTTGCTCAGATGTCTCCACCGCGAGGTTGAGAGCGTTCGTCAGCGTTGCCAGTTCATAGGTGACGTTTGCACGCTTCATCGTGTCGTCGATGCGTTCGGCCTTAATCTCCAGAATGGTGATCTTGTCGATCAGTTCGCCGGGCGCTGCATCGATCTTGATGGACGGAATGTGACCCATTACGCGTCCCCCGCGATCGTGGCCGATATCCGGCGGAATATGTCGGTCCAATCGCCCGCATGTTCCTGGCGGACAAGACGCATGCTGTCATACCAGGGCGAGGATTCGCCCTCCAGACCCCAACGCCAGTCCGGGAGGTGACATAGCGCAACCCAGACAGGAATACCTGCGGCGCCGGCGAGATGGGCAATGGCGGTATCTGACGTCACGACGAGATCAAGTGATGCCATCACAGCCAGTGTGTCGACAAAGGCGTGATCAGTATCCATCTCTACGGTCATATCCAGGATACGGTCCCGCCACGGCATTTCGGCGATCTGATCGGCACCGCCGCCCTGCTGAAGGCTGACGAGCTGTATGTTGTCGAGGCGTGCCAGCGGCTCGAAATTGAGGAGCGGGATCGATCGCCGTCCGTCGTGCTGATACCCCATGCTGCCTTGCCAGGCGATCCCGATACGCCGCCCGGACGGTGCGCCCAGTTTTTCACCCCACGCGGCGACGCGTGCCGCGTCCGGAAAGATATAGGCGCCATCGGTCGGCTCGAAGGGCAACCCATCATGAAAAAGGCGCGGCAGAGACATCAGGGGACTCTGGACGTCATGGTCAGGCCGCTTGCCCAAGGGAACGAGCTGGATGTTTTTAGCAACCGGCTGAAGAAGCTTCATCAGGCGGTCAGGACAGGCAAAGACAACATCACCGTCGACGCTTTGTATCTGGGGCAGGTAACGCACGAATTGCAGCGTGTCGCCCAGGCCCTGCTCGGCATGAACAAGCAGGGTACGGCCTTCCAGCGCCTCGCCCTGCCATTGCGGGCGGTCCATTTTCTCCATGGCGAAACCGGGCAGCAGGGACCGCCACTCGTATTCATTCCAGCCATCGGCGTAATTTCCGGTCGCCAGCAGAGTCAGGGCGTAGTTCCAGTGTGCCTCCGCGCTGTCAGGCACAGCGGCGATAGCCTTCTCATAGCGGTGGATTGCCTTCTCATAGCGGCCCTGTTCCTTCAGCGCGGCGCAAAGGTTGATCTGGGCGCTGATATGGCCCGGTTTTTCATAGACCACCTGGCGAAGGACCTCTTCGGCCTCTTCGTAGCGTTCCGATGCGACGAGCCCGTTGCCGAGGTTGAATTTCAGCTCGACGTCCTTTGGCCGCATCTTCAGTGCACTTTCGAAGCAGATCACTGCTTTTCCGGCCTTGCCGGCGGCGTTATACGCGGCGCCGAGGTTTGAATGGGCTTCCGGCGAATTGGGTAACATGGTCAGCACCATGCGGTGCGCCTTGATCGCGTCCTTGTGACGGCCCAACGATTTGAAGGCATTGCCAAGGTCGCACAGAATCTCGGGGCGGTGCGGGTCCAGCTTGGCGGCTTTGATCAGAAGCTGGACCGCGCGTTCGGAGCGGCCGTTTTTCTGGGCAATCAGTCCCAGCATGTGCATCGCGCCGGTGTTCTGGGGCTCTTTCTTCAGAATCTTTTTGTAGATCGTTTCTGCCTTATCGAACCGCCCACCGCGAAAATAGGCAAGCGCCGACGCAAGCTGCTCGTCGGCGTATAGCCCGCGGCTTTCTTCACGGTTAAGGGCAGGCGCAAGGGACATCGCGTCCTCGGATCAACAATACTTCGGTGATCCGAGGATAAAGTGGAAACCTTTACAAAGCCTTGCGTCAGGCGGCGGCGATCGCCGTCATTTCGACCCGGATTTCGGGGGCTGCGAGCGGTGCGCCCAGCGTCGTGCGCGCAGGAGCGTTCGGGCCGTCGGCCCAGGCATCCCAGACTTCGTTCATGCCCGAAAACTCACCCATATCCGCCATATAGATGGTAATCGAGAGAATTTTGGACTTGTCCGTACCCATTTCGGCCAGCGTGGCATCCAGCCGTTCCAGTACATCGGCGGTTTGCGCCTTGATGTCGCCGTCGCGGTTCCGGGCGACATGGCCCATCGTGTAGATCGTGTCGCCGTGACGGACGGCCTTGCTCATGCGCGGGCCGGGGTCGAGTCTCTGGATATCGGACATGGATGTCTCCGTGTGAGGGTGGATGAGTGTTTTGGCGGTGCGCACGATGGCCGTCAACGCCGCGGTTCGGTATTGTCACCCTAAATCGACTTTGGACAGCAATAGACGAAGGACAGGGAACGACATGATTTTGCTCACGAGCGCCGGCGGCAAGACGGGCCGCGCGATGATTTCAACTTTCGCGGAGGCCGGAGAAAAGGTGCGGGCCGTTATGCGGCGCGACGATGCGGATGCGGAGCTGATGGCGCTTGGCGCGACGGAAGTCGTTCACGCCGATCTGATGGATGCGGCCGCTATCACCGACGCCGCCAAAGGCTGTCGCGCGATCTATTATATCTGCCCCAATATGACCGAGCAGGAACAGACGTTGGGCGAGAACATCATTGCCGCCGCAAAGGCCGCAGACGTCGAAAGACTGGTGTTTCACTCTGTCCTGCACACCCAGGTGCAGGCGCTGCAGCATCACTGGAACCGGTTATTCGTCGAAGAGGCGATTGTTGAATCGGGTGTGCCGTACAGCATTCTGCAGGTCGGTTCGTACTATCAGAACATGCTGCCGGGCTGGGCGAAGATGAAAGAGACCGGCATTCACGCCATGGCGTATGAGGTCGATGCGCCGATGAGCCTTGTCGATCTCGGCGATGTAGCGGATGCCGCGTTGACCGTGCTGAACGATCCCGGCTGTGCGAACGGTATATTCGAGATCTGCGGTCCGGTGATCACATTGACGGAAAAGGCGAAAATCCTGTCGGATATTCTGGGCCAGTCGATCCAGGCTAAAAAACTGCCGGCGGATGATGCAGTGGCCCATGCGGCGCATCTGGGCGTCGGTGAATTCGGTCAGGACTGTATGCGCAAGATGTTCGCCCATTACGACATACATGGCCTGGTCGGCAGCGCCCGCGTGCTCGAATGGATCATCGGCCGCCCACCTGCGGATTTTGAGACCTTCGCCAAACGGATGGCAAGTCAGGGATGACGCTTGAGCTGTATCATTCGAACTGGTCGATCTGCGCCCAGAAGGTGCGGCTGGTTATCGCCGAAAAGGGGCTGGACGTGGTCGAGCACCACGTTGATCTGCGCGCCCGCGAGCAGCAGACGCCGGAATATCTGAAGCTGAACCCGAAGGGCTATGTGCCGACGCTCGTGCATGACGGACGGCCGGTCATCGAATCCGCGCTGATCTGTGAATATCTGGAAGAGGTTTTTCCGGACCCGTCGCTTAGCCCGTCCGACCCGGTCGACAGGGCGTATATGCGGACCTGGACACGCCGTCCGGATGACGGGCTGCACCGCGCCTGTGCCACGGTGACCAATGCTATCGCGTTCCGGCTTCAATGGCTTGAAAAACCGGCCGATGAGATCGCGGAAATGCTGGCAGCGACGCCTGACCCTGCGCGGCGGACATGGCGCCGTGCGATGATCGAGAAAGGCACGGAATCGCAGCTATTCGTGAATGCTGTCTGGGCCTACGAGTCGCTGCTGGGCGATATGGAAACGGCGTTACAGGACCGCGACTGGCTGGCGGGAGATTCCTACACGCTCGCTGACGTGTCGCTGACCTCTTACCTCAACCGGGTGTCGGAATTGCAGTTCCAGCCGATGTGGGAACGGAGCCGCCCGCGTGTGACGGACTGGTTCGATCGCATTCGGGCGCGGCAAAATTTCAAAACCGCTTTTGGTAATTATCCTTATGTCGACTATGCCGCCCAGATGGCCGAACAGGGACGGATAAGGTGGCCTGAGGTCGAGAAAATTCTTGAGGCTGCGTGATATTTCGGTGTTCAGCGAAATTACTTTCCGGGGGTATGTTCTTTGACTGAGGGAATGGCCGGTCTCGGTGAATATGTCGGAAAGTCCGTAACGACATCGGATGTCGTAACGGCGTCCGGTGTGGCGCAACTCGCGGCGACGTTCGGTATTGACCCGCCCGCATCCAGGGCCGGCGATCCGCTGCCACCGGGCTGGCATGGGCCATTATTCGTGCAGACGCACGGTCCGCAA
>CAJIYX010000085.1 GCA_905181725.1 Alphaproteobacteria bacterium UBA830 | reverse complement strand
CTCGCCAATCCGGCAGGTGGCTCCCTTGCGGGTCTGCGTGGTCCCGGCGGTATCCGTTTGCACAGCCCGGCCCTTTCGCGGGGCCTGCGGCCGGCCAATATTCGCCTGCGCGATCCCGATGTCATCGACGCCCGGACGCGCGAACTCGCCATTCTGATCACCGCGCGGGAACATGACTGCCAGTTCGAATGGGCGGCGCATGAAGCCGAAGCGAAAAGCGCAGGTGTATCCGATAAAGTGGTGAATATCGTCCGCCATCGCAGCCTGACCACCGGCTTGCTCGAACCCGATGCAGCATTGATAACCTTCGGCCGTGAACTGTTCGGTGATCACCGGGTAACGCCCGAAACCTATGCCCGGGTGGCGGTGCTGTTCGACCGGCGCATGCTGGTTGATCTGGTCAATCTGATGGGCATGTATGCGATGACTGCGGCGTCCCTGATCGCGTTCGACGCACAGCTACCGGAGGGAACGCCGCCCGGTTTGCCGCCCCGTTAGCCCGGCCATCTATCAGCCTCGTAATCTTTTAGCCCCCGAGACCATCCGGCTCCAGATCGACTTCCAGCGCCTGCAACACCCGTGAATGTGAAATATAGGCGCCGACCATCAATGTCAGCTCGACAATCTGGCGGTGAGTAAAATGGGTGCGCAGCGGCTCGAACGCGTCATCCGGGACGACGATATTGCGTGTCATCGCGTCGACATAACCAAGTGTAGCCCGTTCAGCGACGCTGAACATATCCGAAGCCGTCCAATCCGCCAGCGCATCGCATTCTGCCTCGGTCATGCCTTCTGCGATGGCAAGTTTGGGCACGTGCTGGCGCAGCACGTAGGCGGACGATACCAGGTGACCTAACCGGATGATGACGATTTCCCGCAAGCGGCCGTCGATCTCGGTGCCCCAGCGGATTTTGTTGATGTGCTCGAACCAGCTTTCTGCCAGTGGCGGGCTGTGCAGCAGCGTGCGGTATACATTTATCAGCCTGCCCCGGCGTCCGCTCAGGACGCGGTCGACAAATGTCGCCTGTTCGGGGACGTCTTCAGGATTGAGTAAGGGAACGCGCGCCATAGATTTCTGACCCTCTTGCTGTTATGTGCGGGCAGGCGTGGAATAAATACCACAGCATCAACCGGAGCAACCCACCATGGCCACTATCGTCGTTCAGGATGACAAAATCCTCCGGTTTCTGGAGGTTATTCTCGATCCTGGTGTCGCGGCGGCGCGGGTAGAGGCGTTTCGGGACTATCTGTCCTTCGATGCCCCCGATCCCGATGTCTGGTTCGAAGAACAACGCCGGCTCGCTGCGGCGATCTATCCGTCAACGGTGATATTGGTCGAAGACGAGACCGGCCTGCGCGCGGCTCTGCCGGAGGCGGATGCCGTTGTCAGTGAGAGTCTCACAATTGGCACTGATGACTTGGCGATCGCACGAAATCTGAAGCTGGTGCAGAAGTTCGGTATCGATGCACGGAATGTTGATCTTAATGCCTGTTTGGCGGCCGGGGTGTCGGTGCGGACGCTGCGCCGCCGTGTCAACGGGACGGTCGCGGAACATGCCATTCTGTTGATGATGGCGGTCGGGCGAAAGCTGGTTGAGACCGACGGCGCACTGGATTTCGCATCGCTTCAGGCGCTCGGATATAAGCCGGCGAAATTCCACCCCGAGCATGTGGCCGGTGCCAACTGGGCCCGGGTAAAAGGTCTTAAAAGCCTGCAGGGGGCAACGCTCGGTGCGCTAGGCCTCGGCGAGGTCGGCCGCGAAGTGGCGACGCGCGCAAAAGCGATGGGGATGGAAATTCTGTACTACCAGCGGACGCGTCTGCCGGCGGAGATCGAGGCGGAATCAGGCGCGCGATATGTATCGTATGAAGAATTGCTCGAAGCATCTGACTTTATCAGTGTGCACCTGCCGTTGAATGCGTCGACCGAAGGCATGATCGATGCGGCATCGTTTGCCCGGATGAAACCGGGCGCGATCATCGCCAATATTTCCCGGGCACAGATTATCGACCGTGATGCCCTGATTGCCGCCCTCGACAGCGGCCGGCTGGGCGGCGCCGGGCTGGATGTGCACTATGCCGAGCCGGGTGACCCTGACGAGCCTTTAAAAAATTATCGGAATGTTGTACTGAGCCCGCATGTTGCGGTGGCCCAACGTTCGCACAATATGGCCGATACAGCCGAAATGGTCGCGAACCTGACAGCGGCGCTGCGTGGCTAGCTGAATATCCAGCTGTCGACGGCAACGCCAACCGCATCGATGCTTTACAGGGTAACAATTGTCGAATAATCGCCGCTGCCGGTCATATCGATCTGGACAAGTGTGTCTGCCGCGTTCTGGGTGGCGCGAACGCGTCCATCACCCAGAGCGTCTCAGCCGACATAGCCGACAGCGGTAAGAATTCCGCTCAGATCGAGCGCATCCCCGTTTGCCCCGGTTTCGAAATCGGTGATGATGTCGCCAATTTTCGAGAGAGCATTACCCTAAGCCAGCGCAATACCGTATCGGTGGACGGCGAGGTTGCATCGGTGTCTGCCGACCGGCTCAGCGATCAGTTTACGCTCGAGGGGTACTACCCCGTAAGTATTGGGCTTCCGGCTGGAATTCAGGCAAGCTTGGGCAGTGTTTCCCTGCGACTCGGCATGCAGGCAGCGGTCATGATTGTCACGGGTGCCAACACAGCGCTCGGCTATTTGATGAAGCCGCTTGCTGAGAGCTTCAAGCGGGCGTTCCTTGAAGATTAGCCACTGCATTCCACGCCGCCCCGGAATCCGCTAAAACAACCCGTAGGTGCAAGATGGGACAAAAAATGAAATTCGGTGTCTTCGATCATGTCGACAAGTCCGGCCGTCCGCTCGCAGAGCAGTTTGCGCAGCGGGTAGAATACGTTGCAGCGGCAGACCGGCTCGGTTTTTACGCGTATCACGTGGCGGAACATCATGCGACGCCGCTCAATATGGTACCGGTTCCCGGCGTATTTCTTGGCGCGGTGGCCCAGGCGACGATCAATATCCGCCTTGGCCCGCTGACCTATCTGCTACCGCTCTATTCGCCACTTCGTCTGATCGAGGAAGTCGGCATGTTCGATCATCTCTCGAACGGCCGGATGGAGATCGGCGTAGGTCGCGGCGTATCGCCGTTCGAGCTCAACTATCACAATTTCGACCGCGATACCGCGCGCGCGGTTTACGGCGAAGCGCTTGAAGTTCTTATCGAGGGGATGACGCACGAGAAACTTTCCTACGAGGGAAAACACTTCAACTATACGGACGTGCCCATGGAACTGCGGCCGTTGCAGGACCCGCATCCGCCGCTCTGGTACCCGTCATCGAACCCCGAGGGCAGCAAATATGCCGGCGAAAACGGTTTTCACTACTGCACGCTGGGCGCTGTCGAGATGGCGAAGGTAAATATCGCGGCGTTCAGCGAAGCATATGCAAAACGCGGTGGCGCGGTGGGGGCGCAGCGACCTTTCCCGGGTGGCGCGGCCATCGGTATCAGCCGCCAGGTGACCGTCGGCGAGACCGACGAGGAAGCACTGAAAATCGCCGGACCCGCCTACAAGGTCTGGCATGACAGCCTGACCAAGCTTTGGCGTGAGAATAATGTAGAAGGGCCGCATTTCGCGCGTAATACCGTCGATACCGTTGAAAAGGCGATTGCCGGCGGCGTGCATATTGCGGGATCGCCTGAAACCGTGCGTGAGCAGCTTGCCAAACAGATCGATGCATTAGGGGTGAACTATCTCGTCATGGCGTTTAATATTGGCGACATGGCGCACGAAGACGCATTGCGGTCGATCACGCTGTTCGGCGAAGAAGTCATGCCGAAGCTGGCAGATCTCTGACGTAACAAACTTCCGGAGGAATCCTATGCAGCCAGATACAGCGCAAACCGGCGCGGCGACCGACCTTCCCCGGTGGGAAAGTCATGACGAGCCGCCGCTGACGCGCGAGACGTTCGAATCTCTCTGTGCGTTCGATATTCCCTGTCTGCGTATCAGGAGTTTTGCGACCGATGCGGAGTGCGATGAGCTGGTCGCTGCGATGGACCATGTCGGGCTCAACAAGACATACAAGGTACCGGGTCTTGTTCAACCGCCGCGCTATGTCGGCTTGACCCAGTTCGAAAAGCGCAAGGAATCGAAAGACGCGTATTTCGCCGAGGTCGAACAGGCCTGGTGCGAACACGAAGCCGTGCTGTCACATATGACGTGGAACCCGTTTGAGCGCATGTGGGCGCTGATGCGCGATCTCTATCCCGAACATAGTCTGACCCTCGCCAAGGAGCCCAATTTTGGGCGTTACTATGCCGGTATTATCCGTGAGACCAGCGGCGGCGGCACCCTGCATGCGGACGTTACGATGTATAGCGCGCGGGAATATATGATCAGCCGGGTCGCCAGCCAGATTACGTGGAACTTCTTTGCCAGCCATGTTGAGGGCCTGGGCGGGAGGACAACGCTGCATAACCGTCCCTACCGGGTGGAGACAGCGCCGGGGGGCAAGGTCGAAATCGAAGGCTTCAGCCGCTCCTATGTCGACGGCGCAGAAACCTATGTTTATTCCCCGGCCAAGGGTGACGTTGTGATGTTCAATTCCCACAACCCCCATGAATGGACGGCGGTGGATGAGGGGCAGCGCCGGTTGGGCGTTAGCACCTATATAGGTCGGATGCCCGAAGGCGATTTTATCTACTGGTCTTAAGTCTTGGTGTTGCAGATGTCGTCAACGGTTTGACAGCAAGAAGGTCCGATATTTCCGCTGTGGTTGCCAGCAATATCCCCTATTAATCTTTGAGCAGCGGTTGCACCGCGTCGCGAAATTCCTGCCGCCGGTCTGCGCTGTGCAGCCAGTCGTAATCGTAGTTGAGCGGCGGGGCATCGCCCGCTTCGACCTTTAGCGCGGCAAAGGTCGGGCCGGGGGCCGCCAACAGGCCCGGCAGATCGACGGCAAACTGGTTCAGTCCTTCATAGCTGTGTGCTTCGGCGTAGCCGGCCGCGCGCGCCATGCCGGCCAGGTCCGTCTTGCCCTGTGCCGGTGTCGGGTGGCCGCCATTGGCCTCATACGTGCCGTTCTCGACGACGAAATGAACCAGGTTCTTCGGCGCCGTATTGGCGATGGTGGTCAGGGTCGACAAGTTCATAAGCAAGCTGCCGTCACCGTCGAGCACTATGATTTTCTGGTCCGACAAGCCGATAGCGAGGCCGAGCGCGTGGGATGAAGCCTGCCCCATAGCCCCGACACTAACGAAGTTGAGCGGGTTCGGATCCACCCGGTGCCATTCGAACGCAGACGTATAGGTGGCCACCACAATCGCGCCGTCGCGCGCCGCGGCGATTTTTTCGAAACAGGCCATACGCTGCATCATGCTTCGACCCTCCGTCCGATCAGCGCCACCATCGGGCGGGATGTCGCATACGCGCGGTCGATGGCCGGTGGGAGTTTCGCGACATCTTCCGGCCCCTCGATCAGGATACGGTCTATCCCCATCGCATCCAGGATCGGCTCGATGATCCGTACGCCGATGCTCGCGGATTCTGTCGGGGCCTTGTCGGGTTCCTTGCCGAGCAGGCCGACGATCATACAGACCGGTTGCCCGTATTCGCAGCCGACGGCGCGGATATTGTTCAGCGAATCCATCAGGCCGGTCTGCTGCATCAGTAGTACCGCCCGTTTTTCGCAGTAACCGAGCGCGGCACAGATTGATACACCTTCATCCTCCTTGCTCAGGCGGATGAAGGTGAAGTCGGTATCCTTGGAAAGCGGCCAGAGCAGTCCGGCGCTGGTGGTGATATCGGGCAGGGCGGCGACGTGAAACACGCCCGCCTCTTTCAGGGCGACGATGATGTCAGCACCGCGCGGTCCCTCCAGCGCTGCCATCGCTTTACGCCGTGACCGTGAGTTCGTCCATAAACGCCAGAAGGGCGGCGTTAACGGCGGCCGGGTTTTCGATATTGGCAATATGGCCTGCTTTTTCGATCACCACATGGCGGCAATTGGCGATCGCGGCGGCGGCTTCGGCGAGGATTTCGGGCGGTGCGCCTTTGTCCTCGTCGCCACCGATAATCAGTGTTGGTACGGTGATTTTGCCGAGATCTGACCCGAAGGCGAGCCGTTTCAGCGCTTCGCAGCAGCCTTCATGACCGGCCGGATCGGTTGCCCGCAGCATGTTGCGCACCTTGTCGAGCGATGGCGGGTTGGCCGCGACCGTCGCCGGGGTAAACCAGCGGGTAACGGTCGGCTCAACCACGCCTTCCATGCCTTTTTCGCGCACGGTATCGATGCGGTACTGGAAATAGGCGGCGTATTCCGGCGGGGCGTCTGGGCGCGAATCGCAGGCGGTCAGCGACAGCAGGCGGTCGCCGTGGTTCTGCGCCATGCCATAGCCCAGCATCCCGCCGATCGACAGGCCGATCCAGTGGGTTTTCTCAATGCCGAAATGATCGAACAGGGCGATGGCATCGCCCATCAGGTCGTCGAAGGAATAGGGGCCGGCGGGTGAATCGGATCCGCCATGGCCGCGATGGTCGAAACGCAGGATGCGGAAGCGGTCTTCGAGCAGGGCGACCTGGTCGTCCCACAGGCTCAGGTTATTGCCGAGCGCATGGCTGAACGTGATCCATGGTGCGCCCTCTACACCTTCGACTTCGCAATTGAGCTTAAAATTCCGGACGCTGACTTTCATCGCTTCTTCCTGTTTCGTGTTTTTATCGTATGAAATAGTTAGCACCCGAATAGATGCTGCGTACAGGCGACCCTAATCACGTTTTGCCGTTGATCGCCGCGAGAAACGGCTCGGCAAAATCGCGCAGTTTGGCAGCACCAACCCCGTGAACCTCGGCGAATGCGTCGATTGTGGCCGGTTTGCGCCGCGCCATATCGACCAGCGAACGATCGGTGAAGACGACATAGGCGGGCACACCGCGTTCCTTGGCAAAAGACAGCCGTAGTGCGCGCAGGGCCGTCAGTAATTCGGTGTCGGCTTCCGGCAGGTCCGCATCGGCCGCAAGGTCGCTTACCCGACGTTTTGCGGCGCGCGATTTCTTCAATGTGTCTTGGCGGTAGCGGAAGCTTTCCTCGCCGCGCGCCAGGTCCTGGCCCTTTAGCGTGATCGCAAGCCCGCCATAGCCCTGCACGTCGAGCCGCAGGAACCCGGCGGCAACGAGCTGGCGAATGATCGACTGCCATTCCGGCTTGCGCAGCTCCGCACCGGTGCCATAGGCAGCCAGTTTGTCGTGGCCGGCCTTGAGCAGTTTTTCGCTCTGCATGCCGCGCAGGATATCGACGATATGGGCGCCGCCGTAAAGCTGGCCTGATCCGTCAACGGCGGCGAGCACTTTTCGGCCAAGCTCAGTGCCATCCGCCATTTCCACCGGGTCGATGCAGACATCGCAATTGCCACAGGCCCCGGTTTCTTCACCGAAATAGGCAAGCAGGGCCCGGCGGCGGCATTCCGGCGCTTCGCAATAGCCGACCAGCGCGTCGAGGCGTTTGTGTTCGCGGCGCTTGCGATCCGATCCAGAATCCTCGTCTTCGATGAACATGCGCCGCATGCGGATATCCTGCAGCCCGTAAATCATATGTGCCTCGGCGGCCGTCCCGTCACGGCCCGCGCGGCCGATCTCCTGATAATAGGCTTCGACACTGCCGGGCAGGTCGACATGGAGTACAAACCGGACGTCGGATTTATCAATCCCCATACCAAAGGCAATGGTGGCGACAATGACGATGCCGGGATCGGTCATGAACGCATTCTGATGCGACTGGCGGATACCTGCTTCCATGCCTGCGTGATAGGCGAGCGCGTCGACGCCGTGGTCGCGTAAATGCTGCGCTGCTTCTTCGGTTTTTTTGCGGGACAGGCAATAGACGATGCCGCTTTCACCCTTGTGCCGGGCGAGGACATCGACCATCTGGCGCTTCCATTCCTGCTTCATTTCAACCGATAGCTTGATGTTGGGCCGGTCGAACCCGAGAACCAGCGATGTTGCATCGCCGTCGAACAGGCGGGCGACGATATCAGCGCGGGTGACGGCGTCCGCGGTGGCAGTGAGGGCGGCGATCGGAATGCCCGGAAAAATAGTCCGAAGTTGCGAGAGCTTTTCGTATTCAGGCCGGAATGCAGGTCCCCACTGTGAAATGCAATGCGCTTCATCGACTGCAAACAGCCGGATATCGAGCTTCGCCAGCGCCGTCAGCATACGTTCGGTCATCAGCCGTTCGGGCGCCATGTAGAGCAGACGCGTCTCGCCCGCCGCCGCCCGCCGCCACGATGCGATGTTTTCTTCGCGGCTGCGTGTCGAATTGATGGTATCGGCGGAGACCCCTGCCAGTTTGAGCGCGGCAACCTGGTCCTCCATCAGGGCGACCAGCGGAGAGACCACGATGGTCAGCCCGCCGGTGACCAGTGACGGAATCTGGAAACAGAGCGACTTGCCCGACCCCGTCGGCATGACGGTCAGAATATTGCGCCCTGCCAGCAGCGTATCGACGACTTCTTCCTGTCCCGGCCGGAACGCGTCGAAGCCGAAGACATCTTTCAGGACGCTATGCTTGTCGCCGCTATCGGGAGCGATCTGGGTGGCCGATTCAGTCATCGGCCCAGTCTACGCGGTTACCGTGATTCGGGCGATGGCGGCTGTGCGGCAATTCGGCAGAAATCAGCCGGATTTCATCTCTTCGCGCTTCATTTCGAGTTCGAGCCATTGCTCTTCGGCGGCGGCAAGGGCGGTTTCCGCCACCTGCATGGCATTTGCCGTCGCATCGAATTGCACGGGGTTGGATATGAACAGGTTCTGGTCGGTCAGCGTGGCCTGATGGGTGTCGATGTCTTTTTGCAGTTTTTCCATCCGGGCGGGCAGGGTTTCCAGCGCATGCTTGTCCTTGAATGTCATCTTGGCGGCTGGCGTCTGCTTTGCCTTACGCTCTTTCGCCTCACCCGCCTGGTCTTTTTTCGCCAGCCTGGCCGCGGCTTTCTTCGCCCCCAGATCCCCGCCGCGTTGGGTGATCATGTCGCTGTAGCCGCCGGCATATTCAACCCACTTGCCGCCGCCTTCGGTGGCAATCACCGAGGTTACGACACGGTCCAGAAAGTCGCGGTCATGGCTGACCAGGATGACGGTGCCGGAATAGTCGGCGAGCAGTTCCTGCAACAGATCGAGTGTCTCTATATCAAGATCATTGGTCGGCTCATCTAGCACCAGCAGGTTGGACGGTTTGGCCAGCGCACGGGCGAGCATGATGCGCCCGCGTTCGCCGCCCGACAGCACGTGTACTGGTGTGCGCGCCTGGTCCGGTGTGAACAGGAAGTCTTTCATGTACCCGATGACGTGTCGGGTCTCGCCGTTGATCGTCACCTTGTCGCCGCCGCCGGTCAGCGCGTCGGATAGCGTTTCTTTCGGGTCGAGACTGTCACGGCGCTGGTCGAGGGTTTCGAGCTCTAGGTTTTTACCAAGGCGGATGTTGCCCTCATCGGGCTCCAGCACACCGGTCAGCATGTTGAGCAGGGTTGTCTTTCCTGCACCATTGGGGCCGACGATGCCGATCCGGTCGCCACGGGCAATCAGGGTCGAGAAATCTTCGACAATGATGTTTTCGCCATAGGCCTTCGAGATATTATTGGCGACGCAGACGCGCTTGCCAGATGATTGTGCTTCGCTCGCCATCATATTGACGGTACCCGACGGTCCGCGGTCGCCGCGGCGCTTAGCGCGGAGATCGTAGAGCGCGCGCAGGCGGCCCTGATTGCGTTTGCGCCGGGCGGTAACGCCTTTGTGCAGCCAGTCCGTTTCGGCGCTGATTTTACGCTTCAGCTTGTGCCGCTCGAGTGCTTCGTTCTCGAGAAACGTCTCGCGCCAGGGCTCAAACTCGGCAAATCCACGCTCCAGCCTGTGGGTTCTGCCCTGGTTGAGCCACAGGGTGGCACGGGACAGGTTTTCCAGAAACCGCCGGTCATGGCTGATCAGCACTAGCGCCGAGCGGATGGATTTTAGCTCGCTTTCGAGCCATTCGATCACCGGCAGGTCGAGATGGTTGGTCGGCTCGTCCAGCAGCAGGATATCGGGCTGGGGCGCCAATGCGCGGGCAAGGGCGCAACGCCGGGCCTCGCCGCCCGAAAGATGGGCCGGGTTCTCTTCCCCGGTCAGGCCGAGCTGGCCGATCAGCCAGTTGCCCCGCTGCGGATCGTCGCCCGCTTCGAGCCCGGCACGGACGTAGTCCAGTGTTGTCTTATATCCTGAAAGATCGGGCTCCTGCGGCAGGTAGCGCAGCGTCGCGCCGGGCTGCACGAACCGTTCGCCGTCATCAAAACCGATCTCGCCGGTCGCAATCTTCATCAGGGTCGATTTGCCCGACCCGTTGCGGCCGATCAGACACAGCCGTTCTCCCTCGGAAACCGACAGTTCGGCGCCCTCCAGCAGGGGTGTGCCGCCGAATGTGAGGTGAATATCGCGCAGGATAAGAAGCGGGGGCGTCAAAGTCTTTTATTCCGTAATCAATTGTGGTGAACCCTGTGTCCATCATCCGCTAGGGTGCTGTCAAACACCAACACGACATTCCTGAAAGGACCGCCGATGGAAATCAATATTCCCGAGATCGTCGCCGAAGTGATGGAGGCCTTTATGGCCTATGAGAAAGCGCTGCTGGCCAACGATGTCGATATGATCGACGAGCTGTTCTGGAATGACGAGAAAACGTTGCGCTATGGCCCCAACGGTACCGTCGTCAGTCATACGGCGCTGTCTACCTTCCGCCGCAGCCGCGAGATTGCCCCCTGGATCCGCACTCTGAAAGACACCCATATCGTCACGTTCGGTCGGGACTTTGCGGTCGCCAACACGGAATCCACACGCCCGACGGCAGACGGTACCAGCCGCCAGAGCCAGACCTGGGCACGCATGCCCGATGGCTGGCGGATCGTTTCGGCGCACGTATCCAGTCAGCCCTGACGGTCAGGCCGCTTTTGGCAGTGTCCGGGCGGCGTAGGCGCGGGACACCATGATCACCCCTGCCAGCACGAGGATCGTGCCGACCCCATGATAGGGGCGCAGAATTTCGCCGAAAAAGATCATGCCGAGGGCCGGGCCGAAAATCGGGTGCAGGCACATAAACGCTGACGCCCGGTTCGGCCCGATCTTTAATGTGCCGCTGTTCCAGCAGGCCCAGGCAATGATCGTGCTGAACAGAGTGACATAGCCGAGACTGACAAGGGTGAGCCCGGTCCATTTCATCGTGTAGCCGAGACTGATTTCAACGGCATAGGCCGGCACCAGCCACAGCGCGCCTGCAGCCGACAGCACGGTCAGCAGGGTCCAGGGCGATACTTTGATCGCAGCCCGTTTCAGCAGCACCATGTAGAGCGCCCAGCTGATAATCGCGAGCAGCATATAAAGATCGCCCCAGCCGAATTGCAGGTCCATCAGCACGCCGAGACGCGCCTTGGTCACCACCATCACAATGCCCGCGGTCGCGATCAGAATGCCGATCGCTTGCCACCGGTTGATGACATCACGCAGGATCAGCCAGGAAAACGCGACTGCGGCCACCGGCACGCCCGAATTGATCAGGGCGGCGTTAATGACCGTGGTGTGCATGACGGCGAAATAGACCAGGGTGTTCCCGACGGCGAGCGTAAAGCCCATCACCGCGAAATTGCCGAGATTGGCGCGGATGTTCGGCCAGTCGGTGCGGAACAATGGCAGAATGAACGGCAGGACCAGCAGGGCGGCGAAGGTGTGCCGCCAGAATGACAGTGCTACCGGCGGGATATCGGCATTGGCCAGCCGCGCGGCGACGAAATTGCCGCCCCAGCACAGAATGGCGAAGCTCAGCAGGACGTAGGGGTTACCAAGGATGCCGATCAATCGGTTCCGGGCCAAGGTCTAGTCTTCGTATGCGTTGGAGAGCGTGCCGATGCCGTCGATGATCACGTCGATTGTCACCCCCGGTTTCATCGGCAATGCGCCGGTACCGGTGCCGCAGGAAACAATATCGCCCGGCTCCAGGGTCATGAACTGTGACAGGCGGCTGACCAGATCGGCGGGTTGCAGGAAAAGATCGCTGACCGAGTAGTTCTGGCGTTCGCGCCCGTTCAGTTCCGCGCGGATCGTCGCCGATGCTAGATCGATTTCGGTGGCAATCACCGGGCCGAACGGGCCGAACGTGTCATAGCTCTTCGCCCGCGCCCATTGCGGAAACGTCGGGTCGGCATCCAGCACCTGCAGCGCCGTTACATCGTTCACGCAGGTGTAGCCGAAGATGCACTTGGCCGCGGTGGCTTCATCGGCATCCTTGCAGGTCTTGCCGATCACGATGCCAAGCTCGGCTTCATAGATCACCCGGCCGTCATAGGATTTCGGTTTGCGGATGGTGCCACCCGGCGCCAGGTACGTATTCGCGCCTTTCAGAAAAAATAGTGGGTCGGCCGGTTGCTCAAGCCCCTGTTTTTCCGCCGCGGATTTCGAATTATTCCACAACGCGACGATTTTTGACGGCACGCAGGGCGTCAGCAGGCTGGTGTCCGCCAGGGTCAGCGTCTCGCCGGTGGGCGTTGCGATGCCGAACATATCGCCGTCGAACACCGCAATGGCGTCGCCGATTAATGTCCCGAAGCCTGCGTTGCCACCCTTATCGAACCGTATCCAGGATGTCATCGGTACTTTTCGGGCAGGTCGGCACTGTATTTCGCACGGATGCGGTCATCCAGTTCCTGGGACGACCGGGCGACAGCGGGGAAGGAATCCCGCCGGTTGAACGGCCGGCAGGCATCGACCACGACGCGGGAATTCCGCCGGTCGTTATCGTCGTCGTAGCACATCGGATCGAGATGCGTGCTCCAGCAGCCATTGATGATGTCGAGGCCTTCGCGCGGATCGTGGCGTGTGCACATTGCCCAGACCACATCGTTCATGTTTGACGGATCGATATCGTCATCGACCACGATCACCCAGCGGTTGGCATAGGCGCCGGCGTGGCATTGCGAGGCGATCAGGCCTGCCTGCTTGGAATGGCCGCCATACATCGCCTTGATCGATACCGTCAGCCACATGCGGCTACCGCCGGCTTCATGCGCATGAACGCCCTGTACGCCCGGAATGCCCGCCGCTTCGAGCTGGTTCCAGACCGCGGCGGCGCGATAGGCGCCCATGTAATAGGTGTTGTCGTTTGGTGGTACAGCGGGGATAGCGCCGGTGATGACGGGGTCATCCCGGTGCATCAGGGTTTCGATTCGGATGACAGGTTCAGGCCGGGCGCCGCCCGCGTAATAGCCGGTCCACTCGCCGAGAGGGCCTTCCATACGTTCGTCATCGACATCGATAAAGCCTTCGAACGCGATTTCCGCGCTGGCGGGCACGGGCAGGCCGGTCGCCGGCATGTTGATGACTTCGACCGACTCACCGAAGATTCCACCGACCACGTCGAGCTCGTTTTTCTCGTACGGTACTTCGAATCCGCCGATCATGAACATCACCGGATGAACACCGGCGACCACGGCGACGGGGCATTTTTCGCCTCGGTCGTGATATTTTTTCATGATCAGCCGGGCATGCTTGCCGGGTGACATCATTACGGTGGCGACGCGCGGCTCATGGGCCTGGACGCGGTACGTGCCGTAATTGACCCAGCCCGTGTCGGGGTCGCGCATCGCAACGAGGCAGCCGGTGCCGATAAAATTGCCGCCGTCATGTTCGTGCCATTTGGGCGATGGCAGGTTCTGGATGTTGACGGCTTCGCCCTCGGTCACGTTTTCGACCAGCGGTCCGCCATTCACTTCGACCGGCTCGTGGTTGGGTGCATCGCCGAGATAATGGCGCCACCACTTGATCAGGTCTTCTTCGGTGGATTCCGGCGGCAGGCCAAGCGCAATGGCGCAGCGTGGCCGCGACATGATGATGTTTGCGAGAACGCGGTGACCCTTGGGGAACCCGGGAATGTCGTCGAACAGCACGGCCGGGTTGTCCAGATCCCGCATGTACATATCGACAATGCCACCGATATCCTCTTCGGTTTCGGCGCCGCTAATATTTTTCAGCTCTCCGATTTTCTTGACTTCTTCGAGGAAATTCCGAAGGTCTTTGTTTGCCACGTGCTATCTCCTTATGAGTAAGATGAGACAATTGAATCTTCACGTCCGGGGGTCAAGCGGCGCATATGCATCGCCTGCGTCGGATATTGCAATGGCCCCCATTTGGGCCGAAAATAGAGATAATAATCAACAGGTGAGGGAGAATTCACGATGGCCAGTTTCAGACTTCTGAATTACGCCGGGGTCGCAGGTGAAGCACGCCCCGGCATTCTTGTCGACGACGATGTAATCGATCTTGAAGCCATGGGCCTCCGGGGCTCCACCTACGAGATGCTCCAGGACTGGGATGCCAATCAGGCGACGTTGAGCGAGATCGCCGAGAACGCGGCATCGCACGAATCGCGCCCCCTGGCCGATGTGCAGCTGATGGCGCCTGTTGTGCCGCCTGTCGTTTACAATGCGGCTGCCAATTACGTCGACCATCAAAAGGAGATGTCCGGCGGCACGCAGTTGGTAAAAGAAGACACGCACCCGTATTTCTTCCTAAAGGCAGGCCCCCATTGCATCATCGGTCCCGGCGCGGATATCCGCCTGCCGGCGGTGTCGGACTTTATAGACTGGGAAGCCGAACTGGCCGTTGTGATCGGTAAGCCTGCACGCAACGTGAAGGCCAAAGACGCGCTGGATTACGTGGCCGGGTATACGATCTTCAACGATCTGTCGGCCCGCGACATGAAGCCGGTCGGCAGAAAGTTCAACGTTCACTGGTTTGCCCATAAAAACTTCGACGGTTCCGGCCCGCTGGGGCCCTGGATGGTGCCGGCCTCCGATATTCCCGATCCGCATAATGTCGATATCAAGCTCTGGGTGAACGATGAGCTGAAACAGGATTCGAATTCGAAACACCTGTTTTTCAACATCAACGAGCAGGTCGAATATATCAGCGCCCGCATGACCCTGCGCCCGGGTGACGTGATCGCGACCGGCACGCCGTCCGGCGTCGGTGCGCCCTATGGCGGACGGCTGAAACCGGGCGACAAAGTGACGATCGAGATCGAAGGGATTGGCAAGCTCGTCAACCCGGTGGTTCAGGGGGACTGAGATTTATTCACTATAGATTGTCATCCCGGCCTTGTGCCGGGATCCAGTCTGGTTGCTATGCAGTCCGTCTGCGCTCTGGATCCCGGCACGGGCTTGTCCCGGACTTGATCCGGGGGCCGGGATGACACGAGGGAGGTGGCTGTAGGTCAGTTGCCGTAAATCAGACGACGTTTGCGCTCTTGTCCGAATAGTTGATAGTGACGGTGAAGCTGCCTTCGTTCATCGACCAGTTCCAGACCTCGAATTCACGCAGGCCCGCGGCATGGAAGGGGTCAGCCATGGCGATCTCGTTGGCGTGTTCGAACGAATCCGCGCGAACGATGATCATGCCGGTGCGTGGTTTGGAATCGTCTTCCGGTTCCATCGGGCCGGCTGCAAACAGGATGCCGTGCTTTTCCAGTTCGACCTGGCGTTCCAGATGTTTCGGCAGAAGCTTCATGATTTCCTCGCGCGGTGCGACCGGGCGGGTGAAAATCACATACAGGTCTTTCTGCAGCATATCCTTGGTATTGGGTGTGTTGGTGACGGCCATTATTTCTCTCCCTGACAGGCTGTTTCCCGGGCGACTATGACTCACGAACCGGGGAATGCAAGCCGGGCGCAGCGGTGCTAGGTTGACGCGAAATCCGGGGAGAAGAATTTTCGATGACGATCGATATGCACACCCATTTCGTGCCCGCGCAAATGGCGGAGGCCCTGCGCCAGCGCCGTGAGGCGCCGTGGATCGAAGCGATGTCAGGTGGCGCGGACCGGATTGTTATGGGCACCGATTGTCCGATCTTCAGCACCGACTGGACACTGGCGGCCATCCGCGGCGCCCGGATTGACGACGCCGACCGGCAGGCGATCCTGCACGGTAATGCCAAACAGCTGCTGGAGAGATGAGATGAGCCTTTATTACGTCCAGAAACTGCTCTATCAGCTCAACCGCGACGCGGCGACGCGGGCGCAGTTCACTGAAGACATGGACAGCGTGCTCGCCGGGTACGCGCTGACGGAGGAGGAACTGACCGCCATCCGCATGCCGGATATAGGGCTTCTTTACGTGCTTGGCGTGAATGGCCAGCTGTTGATGCATTATGCGGCGCTGAAGCAGTTCGAATGGGAAGATTATCTGCAGGCGATGCGCGATGGCGTTGCCGAGCACGGACCGGTCCGGGCCGGCATTTATGCGATGACAGGAGAATAATTATGCCAATGGTATTCGCAGGTGTTTGCAGCCACGCACCGGGTATCACGGGCCGGGCCGAACGTGGCGATCCCGTCCTGCGCGACGGCCTGTGCAAGGGCTTTGAGCGGATGCGCCAGGCGATTGAGGATTCGGGCGCCGAGGCGCTGGTCGTAATCGGCGCCGAGCATTTCGCCAATTTCTTCATGAACAACATGCCCGCCTTTTGTATCGGGATGGGCGAGACCTATACCGGGCCGATAGAGGATGATGCCTGGCTCGGCATCAAACGCACCGATATTCTGGGATCACCTGACCTGTCGAAGCGCCTGATCACCAATGTCATGAATGAGATTGACGTCGCCTATGCCGAGGAATGGCAGTTCGATCACGGCATCATGGTGCCACTGCATTTTCTGACCCCGCGCTACGACATGCCGGTCATCCCGGTGAACATAAACTGTCAGGGCCCGCCGCTGACACCGCTGCACCGTGCCTGGAAATTTGGCAAAGCACTGCGCGTGGCGTGCGATGCGGCGCCGGAAAAAATCGCCATCGTCGGCACGGGTGGTATTTCGCACTGGCCGGCAACGCCCGATTCCGGAAAGATCAACGAGGAATGGGACAGGAATTTTCTCGACCGGTTCGTCAATAACCGGCGCCGTGAATTACTGTCCTATACCGATGAAGAAATCTATCGTGAGGCCGGGCAGGGCGGGTTCGAAATCCGCACTTTTATTACCGTTGCCGGTGCGACCGAAGGCGCCACCGGAGAGGTCTGGTTCTACGCGCCTATCCCGATCTTCGCGGTCGGCTGTACGGTCGCGATGATGAATGTCGTCTGACGATTTTTTCCAGACAGTTTCTAGACAATTTCGTCGACGATTTCGTTGCGCAGCACACCGATGCCTGCGGCTTCGACCTCCAGCACGTCGCCGGGTTTGAGCCAGATAGGCGGATCGAACCGCGCACCGGCGCCGATGGGCGTGCCGGTGGAAATGATGTCGCCTCGCTTCAGCGTCATGATTGTTGAGACGTAGCTCACCAGGTAGGCGAAATCGAATATCAGGCTTGCGGTGGTGTCTGTCTGACGGACATCGCCGTTAACGCGGGTCTCGATCGCCATGTCGCCATAGCCGGTGAATTCATCCGCGGTCACCATCCATGGCCCGATGGATCCCGACCGGTCGAAGTTCTTGCCCTGGGTGACATTGTGTTTGCCGTGGCGCAACCAGTCGCGAATGGTCCCTTCGTTCAAGCAGGTCAGCGCCGCGATGTGGCTCTCTGCGGTTTCCCGCGGAATACGGCGGCCCGCTTCGCCGATGACGATGGCGATCTCTCCTTCGTAATCCAGCTGTTCGGATTCCGGTGGGCGCATAATAGACACGTTATGGCCGACGAACGATCCCGGCACGCGGAAGAACATGCTCGGATATTCCTGCATCGGTGTCAGATCGCCGTATTCCTCGTTGCGGTTGGCGTAGTTGATGCCGATGCAGAGAATTTTTTCCGGATTTGTGACCGGAATCTGCAGCGTTACATCTGTTGTCGCGACATCGCCGTCGGCGGTTGCGGCAATGGCGGCGGCCTTCGCCTGAAGTTCTGGGATCAGCAGGTCTTCGGCCACGGTCGCCCCGTCGATCCGGCCGGCGAGATCGATAATGGCACCGTCTTTTTCGATGCCGAAAGAAGTGTTTCCATCAGTCTCGAATGATACTATATTCATATTGTTGTCTCCCCAACTAAATCTGGAGGTTTGCCCGTTGATTTGGCATCATCTGCCACAATAACGGTGGAGACGTCGGGCGCAAAGCCTGCAGGAGGAAACGATGCCGCACATGGTCGTCGAATATTCGACCAACGTCGAAGACGAGATCAGCACCGATATTCTGTTCCCCAAACTGTGCGATATGGGCGTTGAAACCGGCGTTTTTGCACGCAGCGGTATCCGCGTGCGGGGCGAGGCGCGGCCCGGCTATCACATTTCCGACGGCTATCCGGACAACGCCTTTGTCCATACAATCCTGCGCGTCGGCCATGGCCGCGAAGAAGCCAGGCTCAAAGCCGCGGGTGATAGAATCCATGCGGTGATCTGCGACCATCTTGCGCCGTTGGCTGAGACACGGGTGCTGAATATTTCGATGGAAATTGAGGACATTCACCCTGTCCTGACCTGGAAAAATAATAATACGCAAGACTGGCTCGATCGCCGCGCCGGCGCCGATCAGGCCGCTGAGTAACCGCCTAAACGGAGACTGCACCCATGCTGTTCTATCCTGATTCCAGGAACCGTCCGTTTCATTTCGGTACTTTTCCTCTGGAGGGTCTGGATCGGGATGAAGCCGCTTTCACCGCCGAGAGCGCTCGGCCCAGAATCGCGCCGAAAGCGGCAGCGTCCGCAAAAGGTGAGCTTGGTAAGGCTGCGGTCAAATACCGTGATCTCTTCACCCGTTTTGTCGAAGGTGAGGCGGTAGAAAAAGAGGCGCCGGTACCGGCTGACCTCGAACGCCGGTCGGTTGATGTGAAGGGCTGCGCGTATTTCATGGATGCAAGCCAGGTCGGTATCTGCCGTATCGCCGATAATGCCTGGCTCGCGGGCGTCGATCCTGTCGACGGGCATACCCATGCCGTTGTGATGCTGTGCGAACACCCGCGTCTGCCCGACAAAGGCAATCTGGCGCGGGGCTGGGTCGAGGGGGCGGTTGAATCGTCCTACGAGATGCGCGCACTAGAAATCGCGGCCTGTGTTTCGGGTCATATCCGCCAGATGGGGTTTGGTACCCGTATTCATATTGCGGGCGAAGAGTTACTCGACAGCGACCGGCTGGCGGTGATGGCCGGTCTGTGTGTCCGCACCGAAGATAGCCTCGCAAACCCGTTTATCGAAGGTGGCTTCACGGTGGTGATCGTGTCGACCAGTTATAATCTAGCCTGCGATACGCCGCTTGCCGCATCGGCGGCGAATGCGCGCGACAAGGCATATTGGAAAGGCATTAGCGGGGCGACATCGGGTCGCGAACGCAACCGCCGGGCGCATCGGAAATCCCATGACAGTCGTTATCCGATGGAGCAGGTCAAACGGATCGACCGGCCGACAACGCTGATCCTGGATGACGAAGTGCCGCGTGTGCCGAAACGCGCCGCGTTTTTCGAACGCTCTCTTCAGGGTGATCTCGGTGAGAAATCCCAGCGCGAACGGGCGCGGTTCTCGTTCAAGCATCCGCTGGGGATGAGCCTGCTCAAAGTTATCCGCTCCATGGTGCCGCATCAAGGTGGCGACGTCGCCGAAGCCGCGGACCAGAGCGATTACAGCGATCCCGCGGCAAATGCTAAAGCCATCAAGGCACTGTCCTATTTTCTGGGCTCTGACCTCACGGGTATTTGCGAGATTCCGCGCTACGCGTGGAATTCACACAAGGAAGACGGCACGCCGATCAAGATGTATCACAAATACGCCATCGTGATGCTGGTCGATCAGGGCTACGAGACTATGGAAGGTGCCAGCGGTGATGACTGGATGTCCGGCGTGCAGTCCATGCGCGGCTATTTGCGCGGCGCGGAAATAGCCGGGATCATGGGTGAGATGCTGCGCGGTTACGGCTTTCCGGCGCGGTCTCAGACCAACGCGGCGAGCGATGTGCTGCATATCCCGCTCACCCTGTGGGCGGGTCTGGGCGAGATGAGCCGTATTGGCGAACTGGTGCTCAATCCGTTTGTCGGGCCACGGTTCAAGTCGGTGGTTCTGACCACCGACATGCCGCTCGAGATCGACAAGCCAATCGATTTCGGCCTGCAGAAATTCTGCAGTTCCTGCCACAAATGCGACCGCGAATGCCCGTGCGATGCGATCCCGCATGGCGACAAGGTGATGTTCAACGGCTACGAGATCTGGAAACCCGATGTTGAACGCTGCACCCGTTACCGCCTGACGAATTCCAAGGGCTCGGCCTGCGGGCGTTGCATGAAGACCTGCCCGCTGAACAAGGTCATCGATCTCGACGGTGCGCTGGTAACCCGGGCGGCAAGCTGGCTCGGCGTAAATGCCATGTTCCTCAAACCCCTGATGGTGCCGATCGCCGCCTGGATGGATGACAAGCTCGGCAACGGCATGCGCAACCCGCTCAAGAAATGGTGGTTCGATCACGAGATCATCGACGGGGTGACGACCGATGCCAAAGCAACGAATGAGCGCGATATCGAACCCGGCAAGCCGGTCGATATCGAAGGCCAGAAGGTTGCCTATTACCATGCCAACATGATGCCGGCACCCGATCAGCCGGGCAGGTTCCCGGTGAAGCGTAAGGAAGCTCTGGCCGCCAAGGCGGTGCTCGAGACGCCGGATGAAGCGCGCGCCCGCGTGGCAGCTGGCGGTGCGACGCCTGCCCATTACGTCCCCACGCCGGCGGTCGGCGATGGCGAGATCAGGGAACGGACAGTAAGTCCTTACGCCGACGAAAAATGAAAATATGTATTTTTGGCGCTGGCTCGATTGGCGGGGTTATGGGTGGTGTCCTTGCTAAGGCGGGGCATGACGTAAGCCTGATTGCCCGAGGCGCACATCTGGAAGCATTGCGGGCCAATGGCTGCCGGGTGGAAACCGGAGGCCAGGTAATTATGGTTAATGCGCAAGCGAGCGACAATCCGACCGATTTCGGTCCGCAGGATATTATCATCGTCGCCGTAAAGGCGCCCGCCATGCCTTCGGTTGCAGCGGGCATCGCGCCCTTGCTCGGACCGGAGACCGCGGTCGTTCCGGCTATGAACGGTATCCCGTGGTGGTTCTTCGACGGTTTTCCGCAAAATGGCCCGGACATATCTTTCCCGAAGCTCGATCCTGGCGGTGCGCTCTCCGCGGCGATCGCCACAGAGCGTGTCATGGGCTGTGTGGTTCATATGGGCTCGATGGTGCCTGAACCGGGCGTTATCCGGCATATAGCCGGTAACCGGCTGATCCTGGGTGAAGTAGTAGGCGGTATGACCGACCGTCTGACCGAATTCGCGGCGGCATTCGCCGGAACGAACCTGTCCGCGACAGTCACGGATAGTTTGCGCCAAGAAATCTGGCTCAAACTGCTGGGCAATTTC
The DNA here is from genome assembly GCA_905181725.1 of Alphaproteobacteria bacterium UBA830. Classification (GTDB taxonomy): domain Bacteria; phylum Pseudomonadota; class Alphaproteobacteria; order MPNO01; family UBA830; genus CAXBCP01. The sequence continues at coordinate 19,071 of CAJIYX010000085.1, read as the reverse complement.
AATTTTGCCCCGATATCATCTTTGACCGGTGCGACCAACGGTGAGATCGGGGCGGATCCGGGACTACGCAAACTCTGCGCCGATCTATTTGAAGAGGCGGCCGAGGCGGGGCGGCGCATCGGCTTGGAGCCCGGTATGACGGCGGATGAACGCACAATGATGGGCGCGTCGCTCGGCAACTTCAGAACGTCGATGCTGCAGGATTTCGATAAATCCCGCCCGCCGGAAATCGACGCTATCGTTGGCGCGGTGGTGGAAATCGGCCGGGCAACCGGAACGCCCATGCCGGTATCGGAATTGGTGCTGACGCTCGTGGAACAGAAAGCCCGCGGGATGGGTCTGTACTAGGCCCCGTCCCGCAGATGTTCTTTTATTTGTCCAGCGTGCTGGCTGCGAACATTTCTTCGAGCTTGAGTTGCCGTGGCGTTAGGCCTTGCTCGAACGAATAAAGCGCAATCGCCTCCAGCTCTTTGCGGTTGGCGACGACGCCGTGCTTGATCAGCGGTGTCGCAATCGCGGCTTCGGCTTCAGGCGGAAGCAGGCCGGTTTCAATGTGGTTGATCATCATCGCCTTGCGCTGCTGATCGCCAAAGTTCGCGGCATCCTCGAACGCCTTGAAGATATTGAGGACGGCCCAGGGGTGCTTTTCGGCAAGTTCGCGCTTGATGACCATGCCGTGGTTCATCGGGTACATGCCGGTTTTGGCGTAATAGCGTTTGCCTTCGGCATGCGGATCCGGGAACAGCGGGCCGAAATTAGGATGATTAAACAGATCGGCCGTGCTGCGGTCGACCAGGTTTCCGCCCGGCAGATACAGCAATGTGGCATCCAGCTCGCCCGCCAGCAGCATCTCGCCCATATTGGTTTCCGCCGGGATGCGGTTGACGGTGACACCTTCGGGCGCCGTGAACCCGGTGGACCCGCCATGGCTGATATCCGGCGTCCGTTCCATCCAGAATTCCATATCCTTCGGCGCGACGCCGAATTCGTGCTCCAGCACGCCGCGCGACCACAGCGCCGCCGTCTGCTGGTACTCCGGCACGCCGATGCGGCGGCCGGCGAGATCTTCGGGCTTCTCGATCCCTGAATCCTTGCGGACCAGAATCCAGTTCTGGAAGAAATAATGCGTGGTAAAGATCGGCAGGCCGATAAAGCGGTCGTCGCCCCCGGCGATCGCCATCAGCATCGATGACATCGACATTTCGGCGACATCGAACTCCGCGAATTTGAGCTGGCGCCAGAACAGTTCCGACGGATGAAGTTCCAGACAGGTCATATCGATCCCGTCGGCATGGAACATCCCGTCCAGGATCGGCCGTGTGCGCAGGTTCGGCGTGAGGCCGACGCTCAATGATAGCCCGCCGCTGCTTGCACCCCGCCTGGGTTTTACGGATTCAGGACCCATGCTCGACATATTCAATTTCCTTTGGTTGCGTTTTCTCTATCTAGCTTTTTCTGCGCGCCGGCACCATGCCTCCCACGCGCGGTCGAGGCTGATCGGCGCTTCCTGCATCTCGGTGCAGGCCGCGATCTCGGTATCCGTCAGATAATCCGGGGTACCGATCTGCATTGCTTGCAGCTGCAGCCGGGCGTTTATCTGCAGGTATATCGCTTTCATCACGGCTTCCTGCACGGTGGCGCCCGCCACGACACAGCCATGACGCTTCATCAGGGCGATTGGTCGGTCACCCAAAGTGGCCGCCAAGTCGCGTCCCTGTTCCATCGTTACCACCAGGTGATTGGTCTCACCGAATTTATGGCGCATGTCCCAGACCGGAATATCGGCGCCGATGGGCGCGCAGGTATGGGTAACGGGGCGCATAGCGACATCGGTGACGGCAAACGGGATGACGTCGTATGAATGATTGTGGATGACCACGTTCACGTCGGGCCGCGCCTCAAATATCGCGCCGTGGATCATACGCTCGCTATAGGGCCGTTTGTCGCCCATATCGATCCCTTCGCCGGTTTGCGCAAATGTCACGATGTCGTCCGCTTCGATCAGCTCCGGTGCGCGGGCGCGCGACAGCAGGTATTGTTCCGGATTGGCGGGATCGCGGATGCTGATATGACCATAGGCATCGACGACTTCTTCATGGGCGAGAATGCGGTTGGCAATAACGATATCGCGCAGCGTCTCGGTGTCAGTTGTCATGTCAGTCCTCCTGTAGATCGTGCACGCACGTTTTTCAGTCGTTAGGGCATTACTGCTATTTGGCGGATGACGCAATCCGACGCTGGGACAGACCCTAATTCACTCCCGCTTTTACAGCTACATTCATCCGGCCACTTATTCTAGAATGGTCTTCTTTCACGACGGAACCGGTTCCTATGACGACTCCCCAGATCATATTCTTCGCGTTGATGGCGCGTTTCCTCTGCCGGATCGTTCCATAAAAAATGCCGGGCGCCGCATGACCGCGCCCGGCATCGTAAGCATGGATTATACGAAATCGCTGCTTATCGGGATTCGTAAAAAGTGATTAGCTTAACAACATCATCCGCCTGTATCCGGCCGAGCGGGCCATCTGCATAGCTGGACGCCATAACCTTGTTATCGGGTCCGAGGATAAATTCTGACGGCTGAATAATGCTACGGCGGTCTTCCCACCAGGATCCTAACGCATCGGCGATTTCGCGGCTGACTTCCATGCCAACCGGGAAGGAGACCTCGTCGGCCACTTCCTGCGCTTTGTCTACCGGATCGATGCTCGCTGCAACGACCGATACACCAAGCTTTTCTAATTCTGCCTTCTGTTCTTCAAAGCCGACTAACTGCCGGCGACAGAAAGGTCACCAATGACCTCTGTAGAACAGGATAACCTTGTATTTCGTATCAAGGCCACCTGGCAGGTCCAGCGTTCCGCCGCCGACGAGATTGATCGTCAGATCGGGGAAGGAATCGCCTATCCCAAGTTTCTCGGACATATGTCCTCCTTTGCGTAAGTAAACCACAGCGAAGTGTCACTGCGATGCGCGAACTATGCCGCGGCGGTATGTCTAATGCAACGTGGCGGCTTTGCGCCGCCCCGAAAACTATTGTTCCAAAGGGGGTTACGATTTTTTTTCCGCGGCTGTTTTGGCCGCATCGGCATCGAGCGCTTCTTTCTGCGCCGCGAAGGCATCGATCCCGATTTCTTCGCGCAGTCCCGCGGTCATTTCGGCTTTATCCGCTTCGAGCGGGGCACCGGTTGAATCGGCAATCCGGTCGATTGCATTGAAAAGGCCGGCAACACCGGCCGAATCGACTACCGCGTCAGCACCCAGCGCGTCATGGATGGCCTGACGGGCCGCTTGCAGTCTGGCATCGTCTCTGCCCAGCACGGCTTCGGCAAATTCAATCATCAATTCGCCGTTCTGAATGCCGGTATCGCCGGCATCTGCGCCACCGGTGATGGCGTTATAGTCCAGGTCGTCTCCAGTATGTTCGCTGCTCGCACGGAGCAGTGCCGAATGGCTGGTCGTTCAATACGTACACTGGTTCAGGGCCGATACCCGGGCTGCCAGAAGCTCGATTTGCAGATGCGTGATTGCCCGGAACTCCTGAGAGAAGTCCCGCATTTGCGGGCCTGCCAGATACTGGGCGGATGTGACGTCGAAGAAGCTGCGGGCCTCACCCGGCACCAGGGTCAGCGCGCGGCGGATACTGGATTCCGGGCCGACGAAGTAATCCGCTTCATTGGGGCCGAATTCGTCCCAGGCGATATTGGGCGCCCATGCCTGGTGCTGGCGGGCTTCTTTTGGGCGGTACTGGGATGGTGCGTCGTCCTGCGGTTCGGGAAGTGCGCGGACCGGCACGCCAATGCCCTTGGCAAAGGTGTCGATCGCCGTCGTGTGGGCGACGACGCTGACGATTTCGACGAAATGTGTTTCGGCAATGCCGCGGTCGCCACCGTCGCCCACTGTCTTTTTGTACCAACCATGTGTGAGACGGCCCGGATCTGCGACGATCTGGTGGATCATGTTGACCCAGTTCTCCGGCAGGTCGGTACCGGCATCGTGGGCATCGGTTACCGCAAAGGGCGACAATGCGTCTTTTACTTTGGCGCAGGTGGCACAGCTGCGCGCATGGCGGGTCTCGCGCATGACCTTTACCCGTTCGTCTCCGGTCAGCCAGCTTCCGGCCGTCGACAGGCGTTCCCAGGCGCGTTGATGGGCACTGACAAGATCATCGCGAACGGCGTAGGCAGAATCGTCATATTGTATCGTCGACATGGGCGTTCCTTAGATGATTGAACCCTGACTGTATTTTTGCGTGTGCGGAACGTCAATCAGGGTCAGATATTCTTAAGCCGGACCAATTGCTTAGAAACTGAACAGCGCGTTCGGGTTCGCATCAACGATCCGTTCGATATCCGCCGCATCAAATCCTGCGTCACGTAATGACATCAGCGGGTCCGGGTCTCCCGGCGGGAAGGGCAGGTCGGTGCCGAGCAGCATCCGGTCGATCCCGACAAGATCGCGCAGGTAGTTCAGTGCCGGGCCATGGTGCAGGATGGTGTCGTAATAGAACCGTGTGAGATAACTGGACGGTGCCTCGGCCGCGACATTGCCGGTCGCTTTCGGGTCTGCGGCATGATGCATCCGGTCGAACCTGCCGATCAGAAACGGCACCGATCCGCCGCCATGGGACAGAATAAATTCAAGCCCCGGGAACCGGTCCATTACACCGGCTGAAATCAGAGAGCCGACCGTCAGGGTGGTGTCGTTGGTATAGGCAACGATCTGGTTGAGCGCGAAACGTTCGGCCCGGGCCGGGGCAATTGGCTGTGCCGGATGAATAAACACCGGCGCGCCAAGTTCGACACAGGCCCCCCAGTATTCGTCGAGCGCACACTCGCCGAGATTTTTGCCGTCAATATGCGATGCGACGATGGCGCCGACCGCGCCGGCCTTCATGCCGCGTTCCAGTTCGCGGACGGCCAGGGATGCGTCCTGCAACGCGCCGGAGGCGAGCCAGGAAAACCGTTCCGAATGGGTGTCGCACAGGCGCATCAGGCTGTCGTTCAGCGCGCTATGCCACAGAGCGCCTTTGGCAGCCGGCAGGTCGTATCCGAAAATATCCGTCCAGATGCTCAGCACTTCGCGGTCGACGCCCTGATCGTCCATCTGTCCCAGCCGGTGATCGGTATTCATCAACGTGTCGAAAAACGGCCTGATCTGCATGCCGCTTTCGAACCGGCAGCAATGGCAGCCGGGCTGGGTTTCCACCAGGTCGATGCCAAAATCGCGGCCACGGTCGGCCAGTGTCCCGACGACGTCTGGCGGGACGAAATGAGCATGAACATCGATAACGGTCATAGGAATTTTCCTTCGTTTCAGGCGCCGACAGCGCGCAATGCGGCTCGCAGCCGGTCCGGCGTGATGGGCAGGTCGTTGATCTGGATATTATGGGCGTTCAGCGCATGTGTAACCGCGTTGCCAACCGCTGCGGCGACGGCGACGATGCCACCTTCACCGGCACCCTTGAAGCCCATCGGGTTAAACTCGGACGGCGATTCTTCCAGCGCGATGGCCGTGATGTCGGGCAGGTCCGTGCTGGTCGGCAACAGGTAATCGGCAAAGCTGCCGGTCAGCAACTGGCCGTCCTCGTCATAGACCATATGGTCGAGAAACGTGCCGCCGAGACCCTGCACCAGCCCGCCGATTGCCTGGCCTTGCACCATTGCCGGGTTCAGGGCGCGGCCGATTTCCTCCGTCAGGACGTATTTTTCAACCTCGACGACACCGGTCGCGACATCGATTGCGACAAGGGCTGCATGCGCTCCGTAGGAATAGGACAGCTTGCCTTCGTTATCGAACGCGGCATCGGCTGCAAGTGCTTCGTCCGTGCCGCGCGACTGCGCGAAAGCCGCAAGTTCTACCAGTGACAGCACTGATGCCGCCGCGTCGTTTTGATGAACCGCGCCGTCCCGGTATTCGAGGCCGCTGGCATCGGTATTCCAGCGCAGGGCAGCAAGCTCGATGCTGCGTGCCTGAAGCGTTTCGGCGGCCATCCGGACAGCATTGCCGGCCATCACTGTATTGCGGCTGTGGAATGTCCCGCCGCCGGTCGGCACCAGTGTCGTGCTGCCATGAAGGACCCCGATGCGGTCGATATCGACGCTGAGATAATCGGCACAGATCTGCGCCATGCCGGTCTCCGTGCCCTGACCGACCGACGATGCGCCGGTGCGTATTTCGATGGCCCCGTCTGCTGCCACCGTGATGCGGGCGGTTTCGGGCGGGCCCGCCGCACTGCTTTCGATAAAGCACGCGATGCCCAGCCCGTAGGCGCGGCCGTCGATGATTGTTCCCTGCCGGTCTTTCCAGTCGGCATATCCGACTTCGTCCAGAAGCTGGTTCAGGGCGGACGGATAATTACCCCGGTCGAACGTGGCATTCACGTCACCCGGCACTAGTTCGCCGATACGGTACGGCAGGTCCGCCGGTTCCATCAGGTTGCGGAGACGGAGTTCGGCAGGGTCGATGTTGAGATCGGCGGCCACCATGTCGAGCATCCGCTCGCGGCAGAAATTCGCTTCAAACCGGCCCGGTCCGCGAAACGTGCCGACCGGTGTTTTATTGGTGACCAGAAACTGTACGTCGCAGGAAAATGCCGGCACGCGGTACGGTCCCGGCAGAAACTGCGCCGCTTTCGATGCCACGACGCCGCCATTGGTGCGGATATACGCCCCCATATCGCCCTGCACCGTGGCGCGCATACCGAGGATCCGGCCTTCATCGGTGGTTGCGATTTCCAGATCGCAGACGATGTCGCGCGAATGATTGGTGGCCGTCAGGTTTTCGCGGCGATCCTCGATCCATTTGACCGGGCGCCCGATCCTCCGGCTGGCGATGGGCACCAGATAGTCTTCGGGATACAGCTCGCCCCGGGCGCCGAAGCCACCGCCGACATCGGTCTCGATCAGCTCGACCGCGGCCTCTGGCAGATCGAATGCTGCGGCAAGGTGACGGCGGTTAAAGAAATTGACCTTGGTTGCGCCGTGCAGGCGCAGCAACGGCGTGTCGGGATTGAATTCCGCGATCAGCCCGCGCGTTTCCATCGGTACCGCGCCGTGCCGGTTGGTCGTGAACCGTTCGCGGCGGGTATAAGCGGCGCGCCTGAACGCGTCGTCGGCATCGCCGCGCCCAACGGTATAGCGGGTCGCCATATTTTCGCCGGCGTCTTCGTGAACAAGCGTGTCGCCCGCCGCCGCCTGATCGACCTGCGTGACCGCAGGCAGGGGGGCAAAATCGACCTCGATCAGGTCCAGCGCGTCTTCGGCGATATAGCGGTCCGAGGCGATCACAACGGCAACCGGCTCGCCGACATAACGCACTTTGTCATCCGCGATCGGTCGCTGAAGAAAACGCTCAAACCCGTCGAACGGCGCGAGCCGCAGCGGGATTTCCGGGAGATCCATGTCGATATCCGCTGCACAGAATGCATCGATCACGCCGGGTACCGCCTTGGCCGCCGTCAGATCGATGGCGTTGATCCGCGCATGGGCATGGGGGCTGCGATAGATCGCCATCACCGCCATGTCCGGTAGTTTGATGTCATCGATATAGCGGCCGGTCCCGGTCAGGAACCGCCGGTCTTCAAGACGTTTGACGGATCTGCCGATATAGGGGGTGGAGGCACTCATTGTCCGCCCTCCCGCCGCCGTTTCGCCGTATCCAGGATGGCGTCGATAATCGGCACATAACCCGTGCAGCGGCATATGTTGCCCGATATCGCGCTTTGTACCTCGGCCCGGGTGGGTGACGGGTTTTCGGCCAGCACCGATTCCGCCGTTGTCAGGAAGCCCGGCGTGCAGAACCCGCATTGCAGCGCGAAGTTATCGTGAAACGCCTGTTGCAGGTCCGATAGCGTATCGCCGTCGGCCAGCCCTTCGACGGTCGTGATCTGGACTCCTTGCGCCTGTACCGCAAACATCAGGCAGGACCGCACCGCAGCGCCATCCACGATCACCGTGCAGGCGCCGCAGACGCCGTGCTCGCAGCCGAGATGGGTGCCGGTCAGGTCGAGTTTTTCGCGCAGGCAATCGGCCAGCGTCATGCGCGCTTCGACCTCGCAGTCATGGGCCGTGCCATTGACGTTCAGAGTGACGGAATGTTGCGCGGTCATGATGACCTCTCCCACGCGGCTTTCAGGGTTCGTTCGACCAGTACGCCGCCGACTTCGCGCCGGTATTCAGCAGATGCATGAATGTCGCTGCCGGGTTGAAGGTCGCTCAAAGAGGCGCGCGCGGCTTCTGCAAAAATTTTCTCGCCCGGCGCCTGTCCAATAAGGACGGTTTCACCGGAAGATAAACGCAGGGGCGTGTCGCCGGCACCGATGGCGGCAAGGCCTGCGGCTGAAATCCTGCCGGCATCATCCAGATCGAACCAGGCGGCGATCCCGATCATGGCGAAATCGCCTTCGCGCCGGGATATCTCCTGGAACGCCCAGCGCCGCGTGGATGGCCAGGCCGGGAAAACGATCTCGGTGATCATGTCGCCGTCCTGCAGGGCGGTCGAAAATATGTTTTTGAAAAAGTCGCCGGTGGCAACGGACCGCGCACCATCAGGACCGAAAAGTTTTATCTCCGCGTCGCAGACGAGAACGACCCCGGGCAGTTCTGCTGCGGGATCGGCATGGGCGAGACTGCCGCCGATGGTCCCCCGGTTGCGGATCTGGATATGGGCAATGTGCGGGGCGGCCTCGTGAAGAAGCGGGTTGGCGCGGGCGATGGTTGCGTCCAGCTCGATTTGCCGCGTGCGGGTCATCGCGCCGATGTGCAGCCGATCCTCTTCATCAATCCGGATGCCCCGCAGAGCGGCGATCCCGTTCAGATCGATCAGCGCCGACGGGGCGGCGACGCGGAGGTTCATCATCGGCACCAGGCTTTGCCCGCCGCCCAGATAGCGGGCGTCTTCACCGTGTTCGGTGAGCAGCGCCAGCGCGCTTTCGATACTGTCCGGCGCGAAATAATCGAATTTGGGCGGCTTCATATTCCGGTCCCGTCCTTTTCCTTAATCGCTCAGCTTGCCCAACAGGGCGATCAACGATTTGCGTTCTGTCGCAGTCAGCGGCGCCAGCGTCTCTTCATTGGAACGCTGGCCTTTGGCAATGGCCGCATCCACGGTATCACGCCCAAGCCGGGTCAGGCTGACCATGCGGCGGCGCTTGTCGGATGGATGTGCCTTGGTCGCCACCAGTCCGGCGGTCTGAAGCCGCTGCACCACGCCCCAGATGGTCGCAGAATCAATCGCCGCGGATCGTCCCAGTTCATTCTGCGAGCTTTCGCCCAATTCCCAGAGCCGGGCGAGGACGGCGTATTGCGTCTGTGTCAGCCCGACATCCATGTGGGCAAAGAAGATTGCGGTGTGCCGTTGCAGTGCAAGACGCAACCGAAACCCGATCTGTTCGTCCAGCGCATAGTCTTCGCGAGGGACCGTATCGGAGATGTCAGCCGTCATGCGGTTGCTCCTGCGGTCAGGTCCGCTTCGATACGCGCAGCAATCCCGAACAGGGTCTCGTCACTCTGCATCGCGCCGAGCAGTTGAAGCCCGGTTTTTGGCAACGCCGATGACAGGGGGTTGGGCAGGCCGACAACCGGGTTGCCGGTCAGGTTGGCGAGGCAGGTCAGCAGGGTCATCGCGACCACGACCGGGCACTGGTCGCCCCCGAGCTGGATACGCCGGGCATCGACCGGCGGCGGTGCAATCGGCAGGGTCGGCGAGATCAGGATGTCATGGTTTTCGAAAACCTTCTGGAGGCGTCCATCCGCGGCGCGCGCCCATTCCCATGCCGCGGTGATTTCCTCCGCATGAAGGTTCTTTGCATGCCGCAGCGCGCTTGCAGCAGCCTTGCCGAGGTTGTTGCGCTCATCTTCCGTCAGTTCCGCGTAGATCGCGGCGGCTTCCGACAGCACGATGACACCATGCGCGTCGGCAATATTCTCACGGCCCGGCACGGGCAGGCGGTCGACATCGTGTCCTGCGGCTGAAAGCGCGTCAGCTATACCGTTGAGTTCATCCGATATCGCCGGATCGAACAGGCCCGCCCGGTCAATCTCAACGGCGATCCGCAGCGTCGCGGGTGCGCTTTCCGCCTGTTTTCCATCACCGATCAGGACGGTGCCGGAGCGTTCCAACACTTCCAGGTCGGCGGCAATGATGCCGACATGGTCGAGCTGCGGCGTCAGCGGAAACACGCCGTCATTCGATACCCGTCCATAGGTGGGTTTGTACCCATACAGACCGGTGCAGGCTGCCGGAATACGCACGCTGCCGCCGGTATCCGTACCCAGCGCAAAGTCGCAATAACCGGCGGCGACCGCGGCGGCGGATCCACCGGACGAGCCGCCCACGATACGGTCGGGGGTGACCGGGTTTACGGTCTGCGGCGTTGACGCGCCAAACCCGCCCGCATCGGTTTGCGCCATACCGATGAATTTCGCCCCGGCGGCCAGCAGCGCTGCAACCGCCGGTGCCGATTCCGACGCACGACGGTCTGCAAACAGCGGATGCCCCGCCGTAAACATATGGTCCTTGACCGCGATGTTGTCCTTCACCGCAAACGTCAGACCGTTGAGCGGTCCGTAAGGCGCGCCTGCGATCTCCGCCTGTTCGACAAAAGCGTTATGCAGATCGGGATGCGGATCGGGTTTCCGGGGCATTTTTTGCTACCGGTCGCGCGCCCGGTCCATCAGCGATTTTTCCTGACCGCCGTCGATTTCGATCTGGGTGCCGTTGACGAAATGCGTTAGCGGCGAAGACAGCATGACGCAGAGATCGGCGACTTCCTTGGTCTCGGCGATCCGCCCCAGAGGGATCGAGGCCGGTGCCAGCTTGTCGGCCTCCTCGAAGGAAATATCCATGTCCCGCGACATCGCATTGACCAGCCCGGTCCAGCGTTCGGTGCGGACCGGGCCCGGATTGACGGCGACGAAGCTGATATTGTTTTTGCCGTATTGTCCGGCGAGCGAGATTGTCAGATTCTGGCCGGCGGCGTTGGCAGCACCCGGCGCGATTTCCCAGTAGGACGGCTTCACGCCGTCATTGCCGATCAGGTTGACGACGCGCCCGCCGCCCTGCTCGACCATGATAGGCAGCACGTAGCGCAGGCAGCGCACGTAACCCATGAATTTGAGCTGCAGTGATTGTGCCCAGTCGTCTTCCGTCAGCGTCTCGATCACGCCGCCGGGTGACGAGCCCGCATTATTGACCATGATATCGACCCGGCCGAGTTCCTTCGCGCCCTGTTCGACAAAGGCGCGTGTCTGGTCGTCATCGGTCAGGTCGGTCGGGATCGCGAAGACCTTCACGCCGGTCGCGTCGCGAATTTCCTGAGCGGTCGCTTCAAGCGGTTCCGGACGGCGCGAACAGATGGCGATATTGACGCCTTCCTGTGCCAGTCCCATGGCGATGCCCTTGCCGATACCTTCGCTGCCGCCCGTGATAAGAGCGGTCTTGCCTTTGAGTTGCAGGTCCATTGTCGACTCCTCTGTCTATGTGTTGTGGTCTTTTTGGTGATTCATCCAGGTGCCGGCCGATGCGGCCGCAAACAGGTCTTCCAGCGCCGCGTTTACGATCGCCGGTTCTTCCATCGTGATGGTGTGCCCTGCGCGCGGCACGATCTGCAGCGCCGCCGTCGGCACGGCGCGTTTGAGAAACAGGCTGCCGTCGAGGCAGGGGTGATCTTCATCGCCGACCAGCACAAGCAAAGGCGGAGTGAAATTTTTCAGTTTTTCTTCCATGTCCCAAAGGGTGGGACGATCGCGCTGCAGGTTCAGCATGGTCAGGGCGGCCCCTTCGGGCGACAGGCCGCCGAGGATTTCCTCGAACGCGGCGAAGCCGGCCGGGTCCTTGGCCTCGAACGTATGACGCATGGGAAACCGTGCGTATGTTGCGGCGGACTCGGCGATCGGCTTTTCGCGGAACATGGCGGCGATGTCCTGGCACAGACCACGTGCGGTTTCGCGCTCGTCCGGGTGAGAGCCCCAGCCGCAGCCGAGTGCCGCAACGGACAGGCAGCGATCTGGGTGTTTCAGTCCGACATGCAGCGCGGTATAGGCGCCCATCGAATGCCCGACGATATGGGCGCGCTCAATACCGAGTGCGTCCAGCAGCGCGATAGCGTCGCCGACGGCGATATCCTGGCCGTAAGATTCGTCACTGGCCGGCACGTCGGACGGCGGGTAGCCACGCGCCGAATAGGCGATACAGCGATGTGTTTTGCCGAGTGCCGCCATCTGCGCCGCCCAGGTCCGATGATTGCCGGCGAATTCATGAATGAACAGAACGGGATCGCCCGCGCCGGTCTCTTCGTAATAGAGCGATGTGCCGTCAGTGCTCGAAAGTTGTGGCAAGTCTGGGTGCTCCGCTTCGTCCGTGGACGATAACCATGCCTGTCAATTAACTTGTATACAAGTGGTATGCGCGAAAAAACACGCGGATCGTGGCGGGCGTCTGATGCTTCATACGGGTCAGCCGGCTTCGCCGCGCCCGGCACCGGAGATGAGGAAATCAAAGGGAATTGGCGGAAAAGAGTGGGAGTCGAACCCACCAGGGACGTCTAACGCCCCTCACCGGTTTTGAAGACCGGGCGCCCCACCGGGGAACGATTCTCTTCCATCGCGACCGGACAATACCCGACTTTCAGTCGCCGCTAAAGGCTTCCGCCGCGGGGCGGATAACCTCGTGGCCGTCGCCGACGCGGCGGGTAAATTTTACCTTGTCGAAGAATTCCAGCACTTCGATGGCGAGGTTGCGGCCAACATCGGTGGCATCGCGGAAGTTCGCCGCCGTCACCATGCCGTCTTCGACATCGGCTGACACCGTCTCGGCGATATCCGCCAGCTTGCGCAGGGTTTCGGGCGGGTAGAACCGGTTCTTCGCGATCCGCACCACCAGCCCATGACGCCCGGCGCGGACTAGCAGGGATTCCACTTTGCGCGGTTCGCTGCCGATTTCCTGGGCGATATCGGTGACCACGGGTGGGCGCAGGCCACCCTCCAGCAGCAGCGGTTTGATCTTCTTCCAGTTGGTGGCATCCGCGCCCTGCAGGCTCGGTTGGTGCGACGGCAGGCGCACGCCCATGCCTTCTTTGACGATGACCTTTTCGCGCACCAGTTCCGCGGCAATGGCCACCGCGGCTTCCGGCGGTAGACGGATACCCGTGCCGGCCAGAATACGGTTTTCGCCGGGGCCCACTGTATCGGGTGATTTTTTGTGCCAGGCCGCAAGACCTTCGAGCACGGCGCTGCGCACGGCCGCCCAGCGTTCGTCCGAAAACCCCAGTGTGCCGGTCTCGGTACGGACAGATTTCATCGGCACCAGTTCGGCCAGCGCCTCCATATCGCCCTCTGTCAGGTTGCGGGTAGATGCGAAGCGGTCGAGATGCAGCCCGTTGGGCATTGTTTCCAGCAATGCCGATAGCGCCGTGCCGTCATCGGCATCTTCCATCGCGTGCAGGAAGGCGAGCCGGTCGGGCTTGGCGCGGCCCCGGGCCGGTGGAAACAGGTCGATCACCCGGCCACCGCCGAGGGTGCGCTGCGCCGACTGATCGCGCAGGATCAGCCGGTCGCCATGCACCGCACCGATTGGCCGGTCGAGAACGATCTGTGCCAGACCGCTTTCGCCGGGCGCGATGCTCGTGGCACCCAGAATGGCAACACGGCCGGTGGTTTCGGCGGCGCCCAGATGCACATGCACCGGTGTCCAGTGCGCCAGGGCCCGGCCTTCGGATTTGAGCACATTCAGCCGGATATCCAGCTTGTGCGCCGGCGCCGACAGATTACCGGTCACGACCCAGTCGCCGCGCTCGATCAGATCCTTGTCGAGAGCGGTGCCCGCCAGATTAAGCGCGCAGCGCTGACCGGCGCGACCACTTTCGGCCTTGGCGTTCTGCGCGTGAATACCGCGTATGCGCACATCCATGTCCGCGCCCAGTACGCAGGCCGCGTCGTCCGCCGCTATCCGCCCTGAAAAAGCCGTGCCCGTCACGACAAGACCGGCGCCAACAACATCAAAACTGCGGTCGATGGCGAGGCGGAAATTGCCCGTCACGGGGCGCGGCGGCAGATCAGCGGCGATGGCCAGCAGGTGGTCCTTGAGCCCGTCAATGCCGTCCCCGGTCATCGCGGAGACCGGGAAGATCGGCAGCCCGTCAAGCGAGGTGTCGGTGAATAGCAGCTCGATGTCTTCGGCGACTTCGGCAGCACGTTCCTCGCTGACCCGGTCGATTTTGGTCAGCGCCACGGCACCGCGGCTGACGCCCAGCAGGTCGAGGATTGCCAGATGTTCGCGGGTCTGCGGCATGGGGCCGTCATCGGCGGCGACGATGAACAGCACGAAATCGATCCCGGCGACACCGCAGAGCATGTTGCGGATAAACCGTTCATGGCCGGGTACGTCGATAAAACCGATGGTCTCCGCACCGTCAAGCGGCAGATAGGCAAAGCCCAGATCGATGGTGAGATTACGCCGTTTTTCTTCCGGCAGCCGGTCGGTATCGATCCCGGTCAGGGTTCTGATCAGCAGGGTCTTGCCATGATCGACATGGCCTGCGGTCGCGATAATCATCGCGGAAGATCAAGCCCCAGATCGAGCTTCGCAAGCTGTGCCGTAAAACCATCCTCGTCTTCAAGGCAGCGGAGATCGAGGATAAACGCGTCGTCCTGAATGCGCCCGATGACCGGCACGGGCAGGGCGCGAAACGCTTCCGCCAGCGCCTTCAGCGCCGTGCCGCTTTTGGCATTGGGCATGATCGCCAGACCTGCGCTCGGGATCCGCCGTGTCGGCAGGGCGCCGGAACCGATCTGACTTTCGCAGGCGGTATCCGTGACCGACCCGAACCCGTCGACCGCGGCGGCCAATGCAGGACCCATCCGCTCGGCAACGCCCCGGATAACGTCGACCGGGCGGGCCAGCAGGCGCAGCGTCGGCACGCGTTCGACAAGGCGGTCCGGGTCGGCATACAGCCGCAGCACGGCGGACAGGGCGGCAATCGTCATCTTGTCGCAGCGCAGCGCGCGCTTCATCGGGTTTTTCTTGATCTGCGCGATGTAATCCTTCGTGCCGACGATGATGCCGGCCTGCGGGCCGCCCAGCAGCTTGTCGCCGGAGAACGTTATGACATCGGCCCCGTGTTTCATCGCTTCCATCGGCGTCGGCTCATGCGGCAGGCCGAACTGCGCAAGATCGGTCAGGGTGCCGCTGCCGAGATCGATGGCGAAGGGGATGTCATTGTCGTGGCACAGCTTCGCGAGCTCCGGTTCCGGAACCTCGGCGGTGAAGCCTTCGACCACGTAGTTGCTGGTATGGACCTTCATGATCATGCCGGTCTCGGGCCCGATGGCGCCGGCGAAATCTTTCAGATGGGTGCGGTTGGTGGTGCCGACCTCGACCAGCGTGCAGCCGGATTGGGCCATGATGTCGGGCATCCGGAACGAGCCGCCAATCTCGATCAGCTCGCCGCGCGATGTCGGCACTTCCTTGCCCAGCGCGAAGGTGTTGAGCACGAGCATCACGGCGGCAGCGTTGTTATTGACGATGGTCGCCGCTTCCGCGCCGGTTATCGCGCAAAGCTGGTCTTCGATATGCTCGTCGCGGTCGCCGCGTTTGCCCTCAGATATGCGGTATTCCAGGTTGCTCGCGCCGCGCGCGGCTGCTGCGACTGCGTCGATTGCCTCTTCCGGCAGGGATGCACGCCCCAGATTGGTGTGCAGAACCGTGCCCGTCAGGTTGAAGACCGGGCGCAGCGACGGGGCTGCATTTCGCGCGAGTACTTCTGATACAACGTGAAGGATGGCGGTGTCTTCGGGCGGTTCGCCTCCCGAAATAGCCAGATCTTTGCGGATCTCAGCCAGCGAATTGCGGATCGATGCCGTCGTTTCCGCCCTGCCGAACGCGTCGATTAGCGGCGCGGTCGCATCCGCTTTGAGCAGCCGGTCGACGGATGGCAGGCGGGCCATGGGAGAAGATGATTTTTCTGTCATGTCGACCGGAGAATACTGTCTGTGGCGGGATAGGCAATCGGCGCGATGGACTCGTGCCAATATTGCGAAACCCGCGTATAAATTACCTATACACGTGCCGAGACAGGCATCAGGGGAGATGGATATGAGCGCCGAAAGATCATTCAGCAAGGAAGTGGAATCGCTGCGCCTCGGCGATGGCGAGGTCTTTCATGGCGAGGGTATTCTCGCGGTCACCAAGGGATTATTGCAGTCCGGCGTCGCCTATGTCGGCGGTTATCAGGGCGCGCCGGTTTCTCACCTGCTCGATGTGCTGCTCGACGCCGAGGAACTGATGGATGAAATGGGCATCCATGTCGAAACCGGCACGAACGAGGCCGCGGCAGCCGCCATGCTCGGTGCGTCAATCAATTATCCGCTGCGCGGCGCGGTGGGCTGGAAATCCATCGTCGGCACTAACGTGGCCGCCGACGCACTCAGCAACCTTGCCTCTCCCGGGGTGATCGGCGGCGCGCTGATCGTCAGTGGTGAGGATTACGGCGAAGGTGCGAGCATCATTCAGGAACGCACCCTGTCGATGGCCATGAAATCGAGCCTGTGGCTGGTCGATCCGCGCCCGAACCTGACGTCCATCGTCGATGCGGTCGAAAAATCGTTCGAGCTGTCGGAGGCGTCAAACACGCCGGTCATCATGCAGCTGCGTATCCGGTCCTGTCATGTGCAGGGGCGGTTTATCGCCAAGGACAACAAAAAGCCGCCGATCAATACGCGGAACCGCCAGAAAGAACCGGCACCGTTTAACTACGGCAAGCTTGCTCACCCGCCGGTCACATTCGTGCAGGAAAAACTGAAGGTCGAGCAACGCCTGCCGGCAGCGCAGAAATTCATCCGTGACAACAAGCTCAACGAATTTTTCGACGGCGATATCGACCGGCTCGGCATCATCGTGCCTGGTGGGCTCTATAATACGCTGATCCGCCGTCTTGCCCGGCTTGGCCTGGCCGATGATTTCGGCAACAGCAAAATACCGCTGATGGTCCTTAACGTGGTCTTCCCGCTGCTGCCGGATCAGGTGACCGATTTTACTGCCGGAAAAGGCGCCGTCCTCATCATCGAAGAGGGCAATCCCGAATATATCGAACATCAGATCAATACCATCCTGCGCAAGGCCGACATCCAGACCCGCCTTCACGGCAAGGACGTGTTCCCGATGGCGGGCGAATATAACGGCGCCGTCATGCATCAGGGGCTGATGGGCTTTATCGAGGCCGAGGGGCTCGGCATTGGCGATCCAGCGCATATCCGTGCCGAGGCCGAGCGCATCGGTGCGGCCATGGCCGGTGCCGAGGCGGCGTTCCCGACGGCGTTGCCGCCGCGCCCGCCGCAGTTCTGCACAGGGTGTCCCGAACGCCCGGTGTTTTCCGCGCTCAAGCTGCTGCAGGAAGAGATCGGCAAGGTGCATATCGCCGCCGATATCGGCTGCCATGCCTTCGCGACCTTCGAGCCGTTCTCGATGGGGAATTCCATTCTGGGGTATGGCATGTCGCTTGCCAGTGCTGCCGCCGTCTCTCCGTTTCAGGACAAGCGCTCGATCTCGATCATGGGTGATGGCGGGTTCTGGCATAACGGTCTGACCACGGGCGTGATTGCCAACATGCTGAATGAGGGCGATGCTGTTCTGGTGATCATGCAGAACGGCTTTACGTCGGCGACAGGTCAGCAGTTCATCCCGTCCAGCGCCAAGGGCCGGGGCGGTCGCAATCCCGGCATGTCGATTGAAAAGACGCTAAAAAGCCTGGGCGTGCCGTGGATGCGCACGGTACGCACCTATTCGGTTGCCGAGATGGTGAATGCGTTGCGCGAAGCGCTGACCACGCCTGAAAAAGGCCTGAAGATCATCATCGCCGACGGCGAATGCCAGCTTGCGCGCCAGCGCCGCCTGCGTGGCGAGAATGCCGAAAAACTCAAAAGCGGCAAACGGGTCGAACTGCCGCGCTTCGGCATTGATGACGAGGTCTGCACCGGCGATCATTCCTGTATCCGCCTGTCCGGCTGTCCCAGCCTGACGATCAAGCCGAACCCCGATCCGCTGCGCGACGACCCGGTCGCCAGCGTGAACAACAGCTGCGTCGGCTGCGGGCTGTGCGGCGAGGTCAGCCATGCGGCTGTGCTGTGTCCGTCCTTCTATCGGGCCGAACGGGTGCGCAATCCCGGCAAGCTGGAACGCGCCGTCGAAGGCATGCGTAAATCCGTCATCGGTCTGCTCGCAGGGCGCAGCGCATGACCGCGCCGCTGACACTTCTGGTCGCTGCTCTCGGTGGCGAAGGCGGCGGGGTGCTGACAAGCTGGATCGTCAACGCCGCGCAGGACAGCAACCTGCCGGTGCAGGCGACGTCCATTCCCGGTGTTGCACAGCGGACCGGGGCGACGACCTATTACGTCGAAATCTGGCCGCAGACCTGGGATGAGATCGGGGGGAACGAAATCGGTGGCGCCGAACCGGTTTTCGCGCTCAGCCCGTCACCGGGCGAGATCGACGTATTTGCCTCTACCGAGTTGCTTGAAACCGGGCGGCAGATTCAATCCGGCTATGTGACGCCGGACCGCACCCTGCTGATCGCGTCGACCCACCGCGTTTTTTCGACCTCTGAGAAAATGAAGATGGGCGACGGGCGTGCCGATGCGAAACAGCTCGTCCAGGTGGCGGGCGACAGGTCGAAATCGCAGATCCTGTTCGATATGGAAGATGCCTCACGCGACGCCGGTGCGCATATCAGCGCCGTGCTGCTGGGGGCCATTGCCGGGTGCGGCGCGCTGCCGATCACCGATGAGACGTTCCGGGCCGGTATCCGCGCCGAAGGCAAAGCGGTCGACGCCAACCTTGCCGGGTTCGAGGCGGGGCTCAAGGCGGCGAAGGGCGATGTCGCGGTTCAGGCATTTCTGCCGGAAGACCGGTTCGCACATGTCGTCGTTGGCGCTGATCTTCTGCAACGGGCCACTGCGTTCCCGGCGGATGTGCAGCCGACGCTCGACCACGCCATCCGGCGGTTGATTGATTTTCAGGACGCAGCCTATGCCGGTCTCTATCTCGACCGGCTTGCGCCCTATGCCCCGGGTGAGG
>CAJIYX010000084.1 GCA_905181725.1 Alphaproteobacteria bacterium UBA830 | reverse complement strand
TTCCGCTAGCCGTATTGTGATCCTCGGCAATGACGCGGATACCCGCATAGCGATTGCTGTTATCCATGATCGCCGCTTCATGAAGCGCGAGCGCACGATCCTCGAACACGGCATCAATTGCCCATTCCTTGGTGCTCACGTGCTTTCTGAGCGTATGCAGTTCGTAGTCGATCATTTTCCGCGCATAATTGGTAACTCCCAAAATTGGGTCTGCAACCAAAAGGTAGAAAGCTTGTAATAATTATTAACCGGGGTTCACGTAAGCGCGTCGTTCCGGTACAGCGCTTTCTTGCAAACACGCCCACCACTCCCGAAGATCGGCAGCGACTGCATGCCGACCTGTTTCTCTTCTCTGCGAATTCGTCCACGGTAACGATCCGGAATTTCTCGATGGCCCCGCCATTTATACCTCCCTGCGACATACAACTAACTCCCCTCATCGCACCGCGAAACCTGCCACACGTATTGCCGCGCCGCAGGGGAATTCAGGGCGAAAACCGGGGCGAAAACCGGAAAGTGCATAGAGAGAAAACATGGATACGGGGCTGACAACAACCGACATCGTTATCGTCGGCGCGGGCCCCGCCGGGCTCGCCACGGCAAACTATCTGGGTCTTGCCGGTATTCGGGCCGTCGTGATTGAACGCAATCCGGGTACCGTGGATGAGCCGCGCGCGGTATCGATCGACGATGAATCGCTGCGCTCTATGCAGACCCTCGGGCTGGTCGACCGTATCGTTGCGCGCACCATGCCGGGCTATGGGTCGCGCTACTATTCGCCGGAACAGCGCGAATTCGCCCGCGTCAAACCAACCACCGTCGAATTCGGCCATCCGCGGCGATCCGCGTTCCACCAGCCGGAACTAGAGACAACACTACTCGACGGGCTCAAGCGCTTTCCAACCATAGACGTCTGGTTCGAACATGATTTCGAACGCTTCGAACAGGACGCGGAGGGCGTGACGGTCTTCACGCGCGGCCCCGACGGCTCCGCGAAATCCGTTCGGGCTGCGTATCTTGCCGGGTGCGATGGCGGGCGCTCGTCGATCCGGCGCGCAATCGGCGCGGAGCTCAAAGGCTCCAGCTTCGAGGAACGCTGGCTCGTCTTCGACACGATAAACGATTTTGATGACACACCGGATTCGGTCGCCCATTGCGATCATCGCCGCCCGGCAATCAGCCTGCCCGGATTCGGTGGGACCCGACGCTGGGAATTCGTCGTTCATGCGGGCGAAGATGCGGATGAATTCGTAAAGGATGAAAAGATCCGCGAGCTGTTGCGGCCCTATATCGGCGACCGGCCGGTCGAAGTGATCCGCAAGGTGGTATACATCTTTCAGGCACGGGTCGCCGACCGCTGGCGCAACGGGCGCGTATTTCTGCTGGGCGACGCAGCCCATCTGACCCCGCCCTATGCCGGGCAGGGTCTGAACAGCGGACAGCGGGACGCCAATAACTTCGCCTGGAAGGCAGCTGCCGTCGTCAAGGGACAGTTCGGCCCGGCCCTGATGGACACTTATGAAAGCGAACGAAAGCCCCATGCGTGGTCGCTGATCCAGATGGCGATCCAGATCGGCTGGGTGATGGTCCCGCGCAACTGGTTTCATACCTATGGCCAGATTGCGTTCTTTCGCTTTGCCGGGCTGATTCCGAAACTACGCGACTATTTCCTCGGCATGAAATTCAAGCCCGAGCCAAGGTTCCGGGACGGCTTCCTCATCGCAGACGATGAAACACCGAAGCGCACCCTGGTCGGCCGTATGCTGCCACAGCCGGACGTGACACTGGTAAACGGCATAACGATGGGCGGCGGGGCGGATGGCAAGACCACAAAACTGGACGACGTCATGGGTGCGGGCTTTTGCCTGCTCGCGATCGGGACCGATGCGGCCGCCGGGCTGGCCAGGCTCGATCATCCGGTCTGGGCCCATCTCGCTGCAAGGCGGGTCGCCCTCATTCCCGGTATCACCGGCGACATGGAACAGGTCGTAAGCAACGACACCGAGATACTGCACACGGTTGGCATCGCGGCAGACGCCATCTCCCGTAAGCTCGGACCCTATAAGGGTAAAATCCTGCTGGTCCGGCCCGACCGGTATGTCGCCGCCGCCTACGCACCGGGGGACGCGGGAACCATGGCAGAGACGCTGGCCGCCCAGATTGGCATCGTACTTTAGAGCGCCGGTGAAAACGCATCCTGAGGCTGGGCCAGCGAAGCGAACAAAGGTGCGCGCCCCTCCCGAAGAACGTTAGTCCTCTGGTGGCCGTTCGCTCAGAGCCCGATCCAAATTGACCGCATTCTCATCGGGCTCGCTGTCGTCGGGTGCATGAAGCTGAGCGGTTTCCCACGGCGGACCGTCGCGCGGCCCCGAGGGAGACGGGGGTCCAGCCAGGGCGCCTTCATCGGCATTCAGCCGGCTGAATTCAAGATGTTCGCCGCCACCCCCCACAGCACCCCGGCCCATCAGCCGGTCGATCAGGTCGTCGAGCTGTTCAAGCGAGCTGTAATCTAGCCGAAGCTGGCCACCATTACCGTCAAACGCGATATCTACGTGGAGGCCGAGCGCGTTGCCGAGGGCGCGTTCCAGCGCCAGGGTATCGGTATCCTTTGCTTTCGCTTTACCCGTGCTTTTTGCACCGCCGGCAGGGCGGCCGCGCCGGGCGCGGCGTTCCTTGCCGAGGCGTTCGGCATCGCGCACGGTCAGGCCTTCGTCGATGATCTGGCGGGCACGCGCTGCGGGGTCTGCGGCGCGCAGGATAGCGCGGGCATGACCGGCGCTGAGCGCACCGTCAGCCAGCAGCGCGCGCACATCTTCAGGCAGATCGAGCAGGCGCGTCATGTTGGCGATATGGCTGCGGCTTTTGCCGACG
>CAJIYX010000083.1 GCA_905181725.1 Alphaproteobacteria bacterium UBA830 | reverse complement strand
CGACAATTTCCGCATGGGCGCCGCCTTTCTTTTTTACGTCTTTTACGTCGTCGGGATTGTTTATTTCTGTGTCTCGGGAGCCGTCGATTGGAAAGCCGCAGCCGTAAACGGCGCGCTTTTCGGGTTCTTCTGCTACGCGACCTATGACATGACCAATTATGCGACCCTGCGGGACTGGCCGCTGAGAATGGTGGTAGTCGATATTATCTGGGGGACTGCCCTGACCGCGACGACAGCCGGCGCCGGCTTTGCCGTCGCAAAGAAGCTGATTGGCTGACGGCATTCTGCGGGATAGCGGCTATTCTTCCCCGACAAGTTTGGCGCCCTGAGCCGCTGCGACTTCAGGCATGCGCATGAGCGTGCGTAATCGGTCGACGTAAAGCGCGCCCTCCTCCGAATACCTCCTTAGCGATCCGGCCAGCGCCGATGCGTCCATCGGCTGTCCGGCCCGTCGCATCTCCGCGCGCATATCCCAAAACTGGCGATAAGCGCGATGACTGTTAAGGTTCTGCATGTAACCTAGTACACTCCGCTGGATCGTCTTGAACGCCTTCATGCCAACAGCTGCATCGCCTTTTGCCGTGATCGCACCCTCGCCGACGGGCGCATGCTGACCGAACAAAGCATTGCCGGCACGGGCAAAGCGAGATGTCCCCCAGCCCGATTCCTGGGCAGCCTGGGCGACCGCAAGCCGCGGCGGCACCACATCGACGCGCCGAAGTAATTCATCAAACGCCATCGGCTTGGTCCGGTAGATCTTCGCCATCCGCGATAGCCACTTCCGGTCGCGGGTTCGCATTGTTTTTTCCGCGAGGTTCATCTGCTGAAGGCGCTTTATCCGGGCTCGGTCCGCGTGGAGCCGCTCATTCGCCCACAGAACATGCGCGAGCACGACAGTCACGAAGACGGCCTTCCGGCGGTCGATATCCGGGATGGATACTAGATCGTCCGGCAGGGAGGCCAGGAATACAGCGGGGACCTTCGGTCCACGGGACTTTAAAGCAACCTCGGGGTTAAAGCCTTCATCCTTGAACAGATCGATGACCTCGGCGACGGTATCGGCGCGCGTGGTGCCCCCGTCCCGCGGCCGGCTGTCTGATACCTGACTATGTGCCAGAAAGATCAACGCGCCAGCCGCAATGAGCCCGACGCCGGCCAGCGCAATAGTATTCCAGTTCAACATGTAACCCCTCCTGCCCATCACAGCGCGTCGTTATACCGACTGTCGCAACAGGCTTCAAAGGTATGGGATTCTATGTTCATCACCAATCGACAAATCACGAGCCAAATCGATACGGATTTTTTCAATGTTCCGTCCGGCAGGATGACATCCTGCAACGACCGTGCTTTGCTCTGCCTGAACTACCCGGAGCTACCCGGAAGCTACCCTGAGCTACCCTGAGCTACCCTGAGCTACCCTGAGCTACCCTGCGCTACCCTGAGCTACCCCGAATTACCCAGAACGACATGGAGACAGATCATGAAGCGCGAATTCATCCACGGCACCTGGCAGAAAAACCGGTCGTTCTCACCTGCAGTGATAACGCGGGGCACCGACCAGCGGATTATCTGGCTCGCCGGTTACGGCGCACCGCAAACGCCGGACGGTGTATCGCTGGCAGGCGATTTCGAAGCCCAAACGCGGCAGTCTTTCGCCAATATCGAAACATTTCTGAATAAATCGGGTGCCAGGCTCGCGGACATCGTCCAGATGACGGTCTTCATCATCGATTCCCGCTATGGCAATCAGTTTACCGACCTGCGAAAAGAATTCTTCCCCGACGGTAATTTTCCGGGCAGCGCGATGATTACAGCCGCCGGGTTCGCACAGCCCGAGATGATGGTGGAAATCCAGGGAATCGCTGTCGTCGAAGATTAAGCCGACAAACGCTCCCGCCCGAGATCGCGCAACACCTCGATCAGCGAGGCCATCGCAGGCGTGATGGTGCCGTTCTCACGCAGGGTAAAACCGATTGCGCGCGAACCGGAATGCCAGCGCAGCTTAAGCTCGCTGAGCACGCCGAGTTCAATCTCGGTCGCAAATAATTCTGGCGGGTTTGCGCACATAAAATCGCCGGAGAGCAGCAGACCCTTCACACAGAGCATTGAATCGGTTTCCACCGCGAATTTTGGCGGCTCCGCGCCTTCGAACCTGAATTCATTCGCAACAAGCTGTCGGATGGTGGCGGAGCCCCGTGCGATCACCCAAGTCTCCAACGCAAGATCCGCGAAAGACAGATTCTCTTGCTGGGTCAACGGATGGTCGCCGCGAACGATGACCGACAGGCTGTTCTGGAACAGCACTTCTTCGACCAGGTGTTCGTGGTCGCTGGTAGCCCCGAACAACGCGCCGATGACGATGTCGAGTTCACCACGCTCCAGCGCATTGAGCTGGGCTTCGGAGGCGTCGTTTCGGACATCAACCGTCAGCCCCGGCCGCGCCATGCGCAAACGCGCAATCGACGGCCCGACGAGGGTCGCCATGCCGATCGGGGACGCGCCCACCGCAAGATGCCCGCCTTCAGCGAGACGCAGATCAGCTATATCGCGGATCGCATGACGAAGCTCGGCCTCTATGGTGCGGGCATGCTGGGCTAGTGACCGGCCGAAACGTGTCGGCAGAACACCACGGCCAGCCCGGGCCAGCAGCTTAACATCGAGGGTTTCCTCGAGCTGGCGCACCGACCGGGTCAGCGCCGGTTGCGACACATTCAGCACCCGCGCGGCGGCTGTGACACCCCCATGATCCACGACCGCAAGAAGGTCGAGAATCTGGCGGACATTGAGATTTCTGACGTTTGATAAATCATGCATAATGGTTATGAATTTATCATAAAACGATATTAGATTTAACATATAATTCCCGGCATCTTCGCGCTGCTTCGGAAAGACTCTGGCACCGTAAAAATGGCCTTCAGGTCCAATGTCAGGGTGGCGGAGCGAGGCTCCACGGCTGGGAGACGGCGCTATGGCAGGTGCATACGACATACCGGTGCTGATTATTGGTGGCGGTCCTGTCGGAATGGCACTCGCCACTGAGCTTGGCTATCAGGGGATCAATACTCTTGTAGTCGAGCGGAGAGATGGCACCGTCTCCCACCCTAAAATGAACATGATTTCAACGCGGACGATGGAATTCTGTCGACGCTGGGGCGTGGCCGAAGAAATCCGCGGCGCTGGCTGGCCACCGGAACACCCGATGAATATCGCTTATGTGACCAGCCTGTCGGGCTACCGGATTTCAGGCTTCGAATACCCGTCATATGACCACCGTCCCCCGTGGCAGCACACACCCGAAGGACACCAACGCTGTTCGCAGCTGTTTTTTGATCCGGTTATCCAGAAACGCGCGGAATCATT
The DNA here is from genome assembly GCA_905181725.1 of Alphaproteobacteria bacterium UBA830. Lineage (GTDB taxonomy): Bacteria > Pseudomonadota > Alphaproteobacteria > MPNO01 > UBA830 > CAXBCP01. The sequence goes on along the minus strand of CAJIYX010000083.1, from coordinate 13,225 downwards.
TGATTGCGTTACATCGAGGTACCGGACGCTGTTCAGATCGTTCGAACAGGACGATAACGGCGTCACTGCCGTGCTTGAAGATCGCGTCACAGGCAAACAGGAAAGTGTGCGGGCTCAGTACATGGTCGCCTGCGATGGCGCCGACAGCCCGGTACGCGAGACGCTCGAGATTAACATGACGGGTAAGGAATCGCTGTCATTCGACATCAATATGTTCTTCGAGAGCCAGGACGTGATGCGTTTTCACCGCCAGCATCAGGCAATGATGTACTGGCTGTACGGAGCCGAAGGGTTCTGGGGCCAGTTCATCGCCGTCGACGGGCGCGGCCTGTGGCGGCTGTCCATGATTACCCCGGAACTGATCACCGACACCGACGGCTTCGATGCCCATATCTGGATCCGCAAGGCGCTCGGCTCAGATGATATCGAGTACGACCTGAAATCGATACTGCCGTGGGAGCGACACCGCAGAGTAGCGGACCGGTATCACGTCGGGCGTGTCTTTATTGCGGGCGATGCCGCCCATCAGTTTTCACCGACCGGCGGGCTCGGCATGAACACCGGCATTCAGGAAGCCGTCGACATCGCCTGGAAACTGTCTGCGGTGCTGAATGGCTGGGGTGGCGATGCGCTGCTCGACAGCTATTTCACCGAACGCCGGCCAGTCGCTATCCGCAATAATGAAGAAGCGACCGCCAATTTCAAAAAAATCGCGGAGCTGCCTTCGGGCGCCGCCATCGATCAGGACACCCCGGCAGGAGATGCGTTACGCGCCCGCGCCCAAGAAGTCGTGGAGAATGGCGGGTTTAACGAGGAATACGAACAGGAAGGCATAACCGTCGGCTACCGCTACGATACGTCGCCGATCTGCATCGATGACGGGACCGGTTTCCCGGCGCTGACCATTACTGAATACGAACAATCCGCCCGCCCCGGCGCACGTGCCCCGCATGTTTGGCTGGCGGAAGGCCGCTCGACACTCGATCTGTTCGGAAAAGATTTCACCCTTCTTCGGCTCGGCAAAGATGCGCCGGACGCTCCTGCCCTGATTGCGGCAGCGGCGGCATGCGGCATGCTCCTCGCGGTCGAGCAAGTCGATAGCGACGACGCCTGCGCAACATATGCCTGCGCGTTGTGCCTGGTGCGGCCTGACGGTCATGTAGCGTGGCGCGGCGATGCCGACCCGGCCAATGCGGGCGCGATTATCGACGTCGTCCGGGGTGCGGGCTCAGATGGTCTTCGAACCAACGCCGATGCCTTCGCCAAGAGCGGACCCGAAGCAGCTTAGGGCAGGTATGTGCTCGACCATGTCACCCCCGCGAAGGCGGAGATCTCCCCGAGAGTATAACTGAAGCTACGAGATCCCTGCCTTCGCGGGGATGACGACTTCCTTATCGTTCGTGATTCAACAATCCCATCAGCCGCCGCGGCGTCACCGGCAGTTCCGTCACTGCACCGCGCCTGCCGATGGCATCGTCAATCGCCGACGCAATCGCTGCACCAACTGCATTAATCCCGCCCTCGCCCGCGCCCTTGATACCCAGCGGGTTGAGCGGACTTGGGGCGTCTTCCGTCAGCAGGATATCCGCTCCCGGTACTTCGGTGGCCCCCGGCATCATATAATCGGCGAAGGTAGACGACAGCGGCTGACCCGCCTCGTCATAGGTGAACTCCTCGAACAGTGCGCCGCCGATACCCTGGGCCAGGCCGCCCTGAAGCTGGCCGTCCACCGTCATCGGGTTGATTGCACAGCCGATGTCGTAGGCGATCATGAATTTTTCGATTTTGGCGGTGCCGGTCTCAACGTCGACCGCAACCACCGCCGCGTGGACACCATAGGGATAGTTCATATGCGTGGTGTCGTAGCGCCCTTCGGCGGAGACAATATTCTCGCCCGCCGCGCCGACCACCTCGGCCAGCGTCATCGACGCGCCGGTATCAATGTGCCGCGCCGCCTTGTCGACGATCTCGATCTGGGCCGCGTCCGCCTGCAGCTGCGACGCGGCCAGGCCGACGAGTTTTTCCCGCAGGGCCACCGTCGCGACCCGCGTCGCCTCACCGGTCATCACCGTGGTGCGCGATGCGTGGCTGCCATAGCCTTCATCGATCACATCTGTGCGGCCATGTACGACATCGATATCGGTATAGTCGGCGCCCAGTGTACCTGCGCAGATCTGGGCGAGAACCGTCACCACCCCCTGCCCCAGGTTCGACGCACCGCATACCACGCTGATCCGGCCCTGCGCATCGGCCTCGACCCGCACTTTATCGGTCGGACCGAGGCCAGATTTCTCGACGAAGAATCCGAGCCCCGCACCAACGGCTTCACCCGCTGCACGGCGAGCCACCAGCGATTCCTGCAATTCATTCCAGCCAAAATCAGCCAGAGCCTTGTCGAGCAGTCCCGCATAGTCACCCGAGTCGAGCACGACATCGACCTCCAGCGCATCCAGCGGCCGGGCAAAGGGGATATCACTCACGGGGATCAGGTTTCGGCGCCGCGCCTCAATCGGATCGATCCCAGTTTTTGCTGCGATCGCATCGAGCAGGCGCTCGCGCACGAACGTGCCTTCATAGCGGCCCGGGGCGCGATAGGTTGCCGCCGGGGTCTTGTTGGTGAGACGTACATGCCCGGCGACCCGGTATGCCGGCACCTGATAAGGGCCGAGCATCAGCCCTGCGGTCATGTCAGGCACCCGCACACCGTGGGTCCGCAGATAACCACCCTGATCGTGAAAGAAACGATTGTCGATGGCAAGAATGCGCCCATCCGCATCGATTGCCGCGCGCACTAAATGACGCTGCTGACGCGAATGATTGGCGGCCAGCAGGTGCTCGCGCCGGTCTTCAATCCACCGGACAGGGCGCCCGAGACGCAGTGCCGCCGCGCAGAGCAGAAAATCATCGGGATAGAGCTCGCCGCGAATGCCGAAACCGCCGCCGACATCGCCGCCGAACAGATTCACGTTCTCGGGGTCGAGCCCGAGCGTCTTCGCGATCAGATCGCGGTTCGGGTGCGGCCGTTTGGTCGCCCCGTAGAACTCGAGAATGCCGGTCTCCGGATCGACTCGCGCAAGCCCGCCCCGGCATTCGAGCGGCACACCGCTATGCCGGCCAATCCGCAAATCAAGCTCGACCACCCCATACGCGTCGCCAAACGCCGCATCGACATCGCCGTAGCCCTTCTCAATGATCGTCGCTTCGGTGTCGTGACCCGGCAAAAATTCCACCGGCTCGGCGGTGGCGTCCGTGATCGCCGGCAGCTCATCGATATCGACGAACACCAGATTAGCCGCATCCTCCGCCGTGTGAGGATCCTCGGCAAAGACGACGGCAACCGGCTCTCCGACATATCGCACGCGCTCCCGTGCGAGAACCGGCTGCTTGTACGTCTCGAGGTCGGTGTATTTGGTCGCACGGAAATCGATCAGGGGAATTTCGGCGACATCCGCCGGCGTCCAGACCGCAACGACCCCGTCCATTACCTCTGCGGCGGACGTGTCGATGCCGCTGATGAAACCATGCGCGACGTTCGCCCGGACGACCCGCATATGCAGCGTGCCGGGAAACGACCAGTCGGCGGCAAAAGTGCCGGTTCCGGCAAGAAGCGGGCCGTCTTCCAGCCGCAGAACACGCTCACCGATCTGTCCGCGCTTCAGGCTATCGTGACCTTCTGCGCTCACTTGCAGGCCTCTTGCACCCAGCGGGCGATTCCCAGCAACGACCGGTCGGCACGATACGGCGCCACCAGCTGAATGCCGACCGGCAACCCGTTCGAGCCTTTGTGGGTCGGCAGCGTGATCGAGGGCGTGTGCAGCATGGTCCACAATGCCTGGAATCGCGGGCTGCCGGTTTCGGCCAGCCCCACAGGCGCCTCGCCATCGACCGCCGGTGTCAGCAGCACATCACAGCCTTCGAAGGTCTGCGTCGTGCGCACCCGGCAGGTTTCCATCAGGTGCATCGCATCGACATAGTCCCGGTACGGCGTGTCGAGACCGCCCTGGATCGTCGCCTGCATCTGTTCACTGAGCGCATCGCGGTTGCGCGCCCATTCATCCGCCATGACGTCGGCCCGTTCCCAGCCGTTGATCATGCCGCGCAATTCGCCCAGCCACTCGAATTCTTCCGGCAGTTCGAAATCGCGTACCATCGCGCCGGCCGCCTGCATCGCTGCGGCGGCAGCTTCGACGACTTCGCGCGTCTCGGGCTGCGCCTGGTCCCACATCGGCGTTTTACAGAGACCGACCACCGGAGGCTTTTTAAGTTCGCCAATCGGCGTGAACGGCCGCCGGAGCAGTGCCGCGCTCGCCAGCTCTATATCATCGAGGCTCCTGGTATGTAGCCCCAGCGTATCGAGGCTCTCCGCCGCCGGGTAGATACCGGTCAGGCTGAACGTATCGAAGCTCGGCTTGTAGCCGATAATGCCGCAATAGGATGAAGGCCGCAGCACCGAGCCGCCGGTCTGCGTGCCGAACGCAAGCGGGATCATCTCGTCCGCCACCGCCGCTGCCGAACCACTGGACGATCCCCCGGGCGTGCGCGTCGGGTCATGCGGGTTCGTCGTCTTGCGCGGCGTGAGCCCGGCAAATTCGCAGGTCACCGTCTTACCGAGGATCACCGCACCCGCCGCCCGCATCTGCGCGACGCAGGAAGCATCTGCCGACGGTCGGTGTCCATCATAAATCGGCGAGCCCATCCCCGTCGGCATGTCATGCGTATCGATAATATCCTTCACGCCGACCGGCACACCCGCCAGCGGGCCTTTGACCTCCGCCGCATCGACGCCACGTGCCTGCGTCAGCGCAAGCTCCGGATCGAGGAATTCCCACGCACCGACGGCCTCTTCGCGGACGGCAATGTGATCGAGACAGGCTGCCGTGACCGCCTCCGCAGTGAAGGTGCCATCGGCAACGCCGGTGGCAATTGCGGTTGCAGAGAGACTATTCAGCTCGGTTGTCATGCCTGTTGTCCTTGGCTCCGCGCATCACGGATCGCCGCCCAGATACGCGCCGGGCTTGCCGGCATATCGAAATCGCGGATGCCCAGCGGGGCTATCGCATCCATCACGGCATTCATCACGGCAGGCATGCCGCCGACGGCCCCGGCCTCACCGACGCCTTTGACGCCGAGCGGATTGGTTTTGGTCGGCACGCTGTTGGTCTGGATGACGAAATTGGAAAAATTATCCGCACGCGGCATGCCATAATCCATAAAAGATGCCGTCAGAAGCTGACCATCGGAATCATAGACGGTGTTTTCCAGCAGGATCTGGCCCAGTCCCTGCGCGACACCGCCATGCACCTGGCCTTTGACCAGCATCGGGTTCAGCACGGTGCCGAAATCGTCGACGACGACATAGTTCAGCACTTCCGTGGTGCCGGTCTCAGGATCGATTTCGATCTCGCAGACATGACAGCCATTCGGATAGCTCGCCAGATCGCCGCGATAAGCCGCCTGCTCCGCCAGACCGGGCTCGACACCCGGCGGCAGGGTGAGCGGCGCGAATGCTGCACTGACGACCTTGCTCAGCGGAATGTACCGGTCGGTGCCCGCAACGGTGAACCTGCCTTCGGCAAATTCAATATCGTCGACGGAAGCTTCCAATATATGTGCCGCGATCTCGCGCCCCTTGGCGATGACCTTGTCGGCCGCCATCATTAGCGCGGCCGTTCCCATCGCCGACGATCGGGACCCGCCCGAGCCGAACCCGAAGGCCAGCCGGTCGGTATCGCCCTCGATAACCCGTACCTGTTCAGGCTCCATCCCCAGCTTGTCGCACAGAAGCTGCGTATACATCGTAACGTGCCCCTGCCCCTGCGCCGTCGTGCCCGACAGGATAGTCACCGTACCGCTGGGATCGAACCGAAGCTCCGCCGTCTCCATGCCCGGAGGGGCGGCGCGTTCAATTGCGTTGGCGATGCCGAGGCCCCGCAGTTTTCCGTTTGCGTCGGAGGCCGCGCGTCTTGCAGCGAACCCGTCACGGTCGGCGAGGCCGATGGCGTCGTCCATGTTCTTTTCGAACTCACCGGAATCATAGGTAAAGGTCAGCGACGTTTTGAATGGCAGCGCATCGACCGGGATTATATTTCGGCGGCGCAGCTCAACCGGGTCGAACGACAGCTCCCGCGCCGCGATATCGATCAGCCGCTCTATGATAAAGGCCGCTTCCGGCCGTCCCGCCCCGCGATACGGCGCTGTCGGGTGACTGTTGGTAAACACACCGACGACTTCGACATAGGCCGCCGGCGTGGTGTAGACGCCGGACAGAGAGCCCAGATTATTGGTCGCCGGACCCGATCCGATGGGCGAGAAATAGGCGCCGATATTGACCAGATTACGCAGCCGGAAACCGAGAAAATTGCCCTCTGCATCCAGCGCCAGCGCGGCATCGGCGGCGTTGTCGCGCGCGTGAAAATCGCTGAGAAAGCCCTCGCTGCGGTCGCTCATCCATTTGACTGGCCGGCCCGTCATTTTCGCCGCGAACAAAGCGATCAGGTATTCCGGGTATACATTCGCCTTGATACCGAAACTGCCGCCGACATCGGGCGTGATTACGCGGACCTGCAGTTCCTCGACGCCAATAATATTGCCCGCCAGAATTCTGCGGGCGAGCCAGGGGTGCTGGATCGGCGCGCGCAACGTGTAGTGGTCGGCTCGCGCATCGTGGATCGCGAGACAGCCACGCATTTCCATGGCGTTGCCGAGCACCCGCGAAATATTAAACCGCTGCTCAATGACGTGATCGGCCCGCTCGAAGGCGGCATCTGCAGTCGCCTTGTCGCCGATCTCGTGTACCAGCGCCTCGTTGTTGCCAATTTGATCCCAAAGTACGAAAGCATCATCGTCCAGCGCCGACGCGGTAACCGCCGATGCCGGCAGCGCAGCGAAATCGACCATGACAAGCTCCGCGGCATCGCGCGCCTGCGCCGCCGTTTCCGCCAGCACGAAGGCGACGCCCTCGCCCACCATGCGGACACGATCGACAGCCAACGGCCAGAAATCCGGCAGGATGAAATCCGCCCCGCCCCGGCGTTTTACCGGCGGGCCGATATGCGGAATCGTCCCCCATCCGGCGTCCCTATAGTCATTGCCGGTATAGACGGCGACCACACCGGGGGCATCCAGCGCTGCAGATATGTCGATGGCGCCAACGTCTGCGTGGGCATAGGGCGAGCGCACCATGAAGCCGTGAAGCTGGCCATGCGCGTTTTCATCATCGATAAAATCGCCGCGACCGGTCAGCAGTTTAGCATCTTCGAATCGGGGTATGGATTGGGAAATACCGTATTCGCCCAAGTGGGGTGTCCTCCGTCTTAAAGTCCGTCTTAAAGTCTGGCGTTTGAAAGCCCGGCGCATGAAATCATCGTTCCATTATAGGGATTGTTGCCCCAAACGGTATCGGCAAGCGCAACGGCATCGCCGATGTCGTCTCCGCGCCAGGCGACATGCTGATCGGGGCGGATAAGAACATAATCCGCGCCGTACAGGTCACGCACGGCTATATCAGCAATATCAACAACCTGGATGTCCGGGCCAAGATCGGCTTGCGCACCGCCGAATCTCACAAGCGTATATCCGGGGCCCAGACGGTCAAACAGCGCGTCGTCCCCCAGCCAGACATGCGGCGCCCGCGATCCGGGAATGGCATTCGGCGTGTAGTCGTTTGGATGATCCGGTGGCGGTACGGCATCGTCATAAGCGATCACCGGTGAGGCCTCATACCGCAGGCCCAGAAATGCACCCGGAATGACAAACTCAAACTCGGCATGGTGCTCGAAATGCGTCTTGAGACGCGCACGCTCGGCGGCGCCTTCCGGCGTCTCCGCCGAGACGCTTTCCGAAATTTCGACGTTTCCGACAGAGTCCGCGAATCCCCGTGCAAGGTTAACATTGCGAACACCTATAGGCCGGCGTTCCGCCTCATATGAGGCGAGCAGCCCCTCGCCGCCTTCGCCGCGCAGCACCGCCGCGAGCTTCCAGCCAAGATTGACCGCATCATCTACGCCGGTATTCATCCCCATCCCACCGGTCGGCGTAAAAAGGTGCACCGCATCGCCGGCAATAAAGACATTTCCCGACCGGTATTTCTGCGCCACGAGACTGTGTCCCGCATTCCAGTTCACGGACGAAATCACCTCAAGCGGAAATTCGCGCCCGACAGCCTTGTGGATCAACGCCGTCGGGTCGGCACCGTCCCCACCATCCGGCATCGCAAAGTGGAACAGGAACAGCCTGTCACTATCGACATGCACCAGCAGGGCGCGCATATCACCGGTATGCATCCAGTATTGCCAGGCGCGCCGCGCCGGCAGCCAGTCCGGTTCCTCGGCAACGCGGAAATAAGCGGCATACATCGGGCCGCCCATCATCGGGCGGACAATGCCGGATTCCCCTTCAAGTTCTATACCCAGCGATTTCCGGACGAGGCTGTTGCCGCCGTCGCACCCGACAAGATATCGCGCGGTGATCTCAACCGTCTCAGAGGTCTCCGTATTCTCGATCGTTGCGGACACATGATCTTCCAAATCGTCAAAGCCCGTCAGTTTCCAGCCGAAACGCATGTCGACTGAAGGGAGCGTATCGGCCTTTGCTTTGAGCTCTTCCTCCAGAAATATCTGCGAGCAGCGCAGCGGCGGCTCCGGAGATGCCCAGGCCCCTGTTCCGGCTTTTGCCTCGGCCAGGGCCTCCGCCCGTGACGGCTGGCGGAACCGGCCAATCTCATGGCCCGTCAGGCTGGTAAAATAGGTCAGATCGGTCGGATGGTCCGGCGCCAGTCCGCGGACGCGCAATCGGTTCGAAATACCATGACGCCGCATATGCTCCATGGTGCGGCTGCTGACCGCGTTCGCCTTTGGATGAAGTGCGGTATGCGCCGCATCGTTCAGCAGGACACAAGCTACACCGCGGGCGCCCAGCTCCAGCGCCAGCACAAGCCCCGCCGGCCCGCCCCCGGCGATCAGCACCTGTGTATTGGTCATGGTTTTCCTTTGCTGTCGGCGTTGGAGAGATCGATCTCCGCAGCTATAGTTGGCCGCATTATACCGAATGACGGTGACCAATCGATGGCAGCTTCCGAAACTGCGCCTATAGAGCGCATGCAGGCCGTATCCGACCCCGCAGACTGGCGCGCGGAAGACCTCGCCGCATCTGAAAAGTGGATTTACAGACTGACGGATAGCGATATCGCAGAGCTGGATGCCGCGGTCGGAATGATCGAAACAGCGGAGGTCGAGGCGGCGGAGATCGATATCGCCACGATCGAAGAAGCAGACTTTCCGCTGCCCGGCCTGCACGACCGGCTCAAAGATATCAGTGATCAGATTCTGAACGGGCGCGGCGTCGCGCTGATCAGGGGCGTGCCGGTAGAGCGTTATTCCCGGCGCGAAGCTGCCATTGCCTATTGGGGGATCGGGCTGCGGCTCGGCGTGCCGGTCTCGCAGAACGGCAAGGGGCACGTGCTGGGTCATGTGAAAAACCTGACCGGCGGCAATTTCAACGACACCACCCACCGCGGGTATCACACCAGCGCCGACCTGCCGTGGCATGCGGATTCATGCGATGTCGTCGCCCTGCTCTGCCTGCAGACATCCCGTTCAGGCGGCGAGAGCTATTTCGTCAGTTCCATCGCGATCCACAACGAGATGATCGCGCGCCGCCCCGACCTCGCCGCCGAAATGGCCAAGCCCTGGTTCAGAGACCGCCGTGGCGAAATACCCGAAGGCAAGGATCCGTGGTGGTCCCTACCGGTTTTCAACTATGTCGACGGCAAACTGGTCACGAGTTGGCAGGGTAAGTACATCCGCGGCGCCCAGCGTTTCGAGGAACTTCCCCGGTTTACTTCGGCGCAGACCGAAGCGCTGGAAATGATCACATCACTCGCCGAAGAACTCTCATTCTCGATGGTTTTCGAACCGGGTGATATTCAGGTGCTTCACAACCACGTCGCGCTGCACCGCCGGTCCGACTACGAAGACGGGCCCGCCCCCGACCAAATCCGGCATTTGCTGCGCCTTTGGCTGGCAACACCCAGTGGGCGGACCCTGCCGGAAGGCCTGATTGAGCGCTATGGCGTTGTCGGCCCCTCGGGTCGTCCCGCAGGAATTTACGTACCTGGCACCAGCCCTGTTATCCCGCTGGAAGCCGAGTAGAGCATGAAGCAGCAGGACACATACAGGTGTCGGAAAATTTTACGATTCTGATACCTGGCGAAAGACACGGCGCCTCAAGCCATTGAATTTAAACGAATTTAATATTCGCCACACTTTTTGCACTAACCGTTGGACGATAGTCGAGCTAGCCGGTGCCGATGTGCCAAATCCGTTTACAGGAGGTGCGTTCAAGTCGGCAGTTATTTTTGAGTAGGGTATCAGAGTAGTATAAATATGTTCAGTAAATACGCAGTTGCAGCGATGCTGACCCTCACAGGCGCTGCAATTTCGATGCCCGCGAACGCTGTTCCGACACTCCGCCTCACCCAGCGCGCGAATATAGTTACCGTGGCGGACAACAGCCTCAACGACAGCAGCACTTTGCCTGGCGTGGTCTCTTTTGCAGGGCCGGTCGGTAATTTCCCTGTCACAACCAGCACCGGTCTTACCAAGCCGATCCTCGGATCCGCCGCGCACCCGTCAATTGAGGTGCTGTCGGCTCGGGTCTCCAGCCCTTTTTCCAATGCCGTCATCAAGATCGCATTCAGCGACACAGACTTCAGTTCCCCTGGCCCCACCATCACGCTGCCATCGTTAATCGGTAGGACGACGACAGGGTCGATCCGGCATCAGACATTCGCTTCGTTGAGCAATTCATTGTTCTCGACGGACATTCTGATCTCGGACTCTGGGGTTATGGGTCCTGGAGGATTCTTATTGTCAGACTACGCGACAATCTCAATGCAGCGGGATTATTCGCTGACGACAATCGTCACAGTCACACACGGTGCGAGTTCAATCAATTCCAGCTTCAATGCGACGGTTGAAATCTCTGAACCTACACTGATCTCGCTGACCACACTTAGCGGCCTGTTGTTCATTGCCGGCTTCAGCGCACAGCGGCGTCAACGCCGCCGGCGGTAAGCCAGGCTCCAGACACTTCGAAAAAGCGGGCCATTGAGCCCACTTTTTTTAATCTTCGTTTTCCGGCGGCAGCGCCGTAATTCTAATCCCCGCGCCGGGCGATTTGTACTTCCGGTTCATCCAAATCAGCAACGAAGTCATGGCCTCGGCCGCAACCGCATTGTCGAGCGGTCCGGCTTCCACCCCGTTCAGCCCGGCGGCAGTCGCCAGTTTCACGACCTCCGCCCGCGCTTCGGGATGGTCGCCGGTAATCAGCACATCACAGTCGATAACGTAATCCGGGTCCTTCAGGTGACCTGCGGACACGTTCTGAAAGGCAGATACCACCCGCACATCATTGCCAAGCACCGCCTGCGCGATCAGGGCGGCACAACCTTCTTCGGGCAATTGCACACGCATCACCTTGGGTGGCACCAACGGCACGGTAACGTCGACAAGGATCTTGCCCTGCAATCCTTCCCGCAGACCGGTCAGCGTTGCGCGCTGCGCCGAATATGGCACCGTGAGAACAGCGATATCACAGGCGGCAACCGCCGCTGCGTTATCCATCCCTTCAGCGCCGATGGCCGCTGCTGCTTCGACGGCGTTATCGGTATTCCGCGAGCCCACGATCACCCGGTATCCGGCACGTACCCAGCGGGCCGCAAGCCCGGCCCCTTCGGCACCGGTCCCCCCGATGACCGCAACAACCGGCAAATTCTCTGTCATTCTGCTGCAACTCCGTGGGCGAATTTGGCAGCCGGCGTCTGAACAGGTTCCGTCAGCGGCTCTGGCGCATCGGCCGCCTTCTGCCGCTCGGATGACACATCTTCGTAGAGCGTGCCGCGCTGCCGTGGCGTACGGCCAAGCTTGCGCGCCAGGGCCCGAATATCGGCAGGTGCAAGTTCCTGGCCATGCGCGGCACCGGCTGCGCGGGAAATAGATTCGTTCATCAACGTGCCACCCAGGTCATTCACACCGGCTTTCAGGCATGTCTCTGCCCCGGCGGTACCAAGCTTCACCCAGCTGGTCTGGATATTCGGAATGACCGGGTTGAGCGCAAGCCGCGCGGCTGCGTGGATCAGCACCGTCTCGCGGAATGTCGGTCCCTTCCGCGCAATGCCTTTCAAATAGATCGGCGCTTCCATATGGACGAATGGCAGCGGCACGAACTCGGTAAACCCGCCGGTTTTCTCCTGCTGATCGCGAATACGCAGCAGATGCCGGGCGTGGTGGACCGGGCGTTCCAGGTGACCATGCATAATCGTCGCTGTCGTCCGCAGCCCCACCTCATGCGCCGTACTGATGACCGCCAGCCACTCGTTGGTCGACAGCTTGTCGGCGCACAGAATTGCCCGGACCTCGTCGTCCAGAATTTCGGCGGCCGTGCCGGGCAGAGAACCCAATCCGGCTTCTTTGAGTGATATGAGATAGTCGGCAACAGACAAGCCGAGCGTGGCTGCGCCCTGAGATATCTCCAGCGGCGAAAACGCATGGATGTGGATACCGGGTGTCACCGCCTTCACGGCACGGACAATCGACAGATAGGTGTCCCCCGTGTAATCGGGATGTATGCCGCCCTGAAGACACACTTCCGTCGCGCCCCGCGCCCAAGCTTCGGTCGCCCGCCGCGAAATTTCAACCAGCGCGAGATCGTAGGGCGCGCCGCGCAGGTTCGCGCTCAGACGCCCCTTTGAGAACGCACAGAACCCGCAGCGATACCCACAGACATTCGTATAATTGATGTTGCGGTTTACGGCGTAGGTCACCGTGTCGCCGCTGACCGACTGGCGTACCGCATCGGCCGCAGAGACAACCTCGCGATAGGCTGCCCCCCGCGCCGTCAGAAGCGAAGTGATCTCTGCTTCTTCCAGCCGTTCGCCTGAAGCTGCCCGGTCCAGTATCTTCCGGATGCGTCGGCCGTCCCCGCCGATAGACGCAGGGGCAACCGGTGATACGCCCGATGCACCGGGCGACCAGAAATCATCCCGCGCCAGACCGTCGCCATCCATCGCCCGGACCACAGCGGGTCGCACGGTAGCGTCGAGCCAGCCGGCTTTAAAGATATATCCGGGATAGACCGGCAACCGCGCCGCCAGCGCTTTCTCCTGCCCGGCTGTGCCGTCACGCAGCCGCATCACCTTGGGCCAGGGCGCTTCCGGGTTGACGTGATC
>CAJIYX010000082.1 GCA_905181725.1 Alphaproteobacteria bacterium UBA830 | reverse complement strand
GGGTGATCTCGGACACATCGCTCGATTACGTGGGTGCTGCCAGCGAGGTCGAAGCGGTCGCGATCGCTTCCGGCGCCTGGCTTGCGGGGCGGAAAACTGTGGTGATGTGCCAGAATTCAGGCCTCGGCAACACGGTCAACCCACTGACATCGCTGAACCATCCGTTCAAGATCCCGACCATGATGATCGTCACATGGCGCGGCCAGCCCGGTATTACGGACGAGCCGCAGCACGAATTGATGGGCCCGATCACCCCGGATTTGCTGGATACCATGCGTATTCCGCATGCCGTATTCCCCCAAACGGAAACCGAGATAGCCGGCGCTCTTAGCCATGCGCAGAAAATCATGGACGAAACAGACCTGCCCTTTGCCTTTGTGATGTCCAAGGGCTCGGTCGCACCGGAAAAACTGGACGAATCTCCCCGCGCACTCCCGCCGCGCGGCACCCTGACCGATTATTCCGAGGGCGGCGCGCGCCCGACACGCTACGAGGCGCTTGAATGCCACCTTGCCCAGGTGCCGGACAGCGCCGGCGTGATTGCGTCCACCGGTAAATCGGGGCGTGAGCTGTTCACCCTCGATGACCGCGACCAGCATCTCTATCAGGTCGGCTCGATGGGCTGCGCCAGCGGCATGGCCCTTGGACTGGCGCTCAATTCCGACCGCAAGGTGTTCGCGCTGGACGGCGACGGCGCCGTGCTGATGAAAATGGGTGCGCTGGCCACCGTCGGTGCGTATCAGCCGAAAAACCTGATCCACGTCGTGCTCGATAACGGCGTCCATGATTCCACCGGCGGCCAGTCGACGGTCTCCGCCTCGGTCGAGTTTGCCGAAATCGCGGTGTCGTCGGGCTATGCGACCGCGGCCAAATGCGATTCCGTCGCCGGGCTTAGGAAAGCCTACACGGCCGCCCTGGCATCAGGCGGCCCGCATTTGATCCACATGCGTATCCAGGCGGGCTCGCTCAAAGAGCTCGGCCGCCCGACGGTGAGGCCGCCGCAAGTCGCCCGGCGGTTTAAAGCGTTTATGGCGGGCTAGACGAGGCAATTTGGAACGTCATTCCGGCGTAGCCGGGAATCTCCTAATCAAAGATTTCCGCCTGCGCGGGAATGACACCACTGATTTACCGATGTCCGTTGACTCCCTCGCCCGACAGCGCAAAAAATCCGTCCAAACAGGGAGAACGAACCATGGCCGAGATCACGCTTTATAATTTTCCGCAATCGACCTGCAGCCAGAAGGTGCGGCTCGCCATGTGGGAAAAGGGCATTCCGTATACCGACCACATCGTGATGCACAAGGAGCGCGAGCATCTCAGCGACTGGTACCTGAAACTCAATCCCAACGGGGTGGTGCCGACAATCACCGACGGCGATGATGTCGTAAACGATTCATCGGTCATCTTGGAATACATCGAAGACGTTTACACCGATCACCCGATGTCACCGAGCGACCCGGTCCAGAAGGCGCATATGCGGAAATGGATGCGCTATCTCGAAGAAGTGCCGACCCCGGCAATCCGCGTGCCGTCTTTCAATCAGCATCTGGCGAAGCGCTATGAGACCATGGAAGACGACGCCTATAACGCGATGGCCGACAAGCATCCGATCCGGAAGCATTTCTACAAGCGCATGAACAAGACCGGCTTCAGCGCCGGTGAGACCGCGGAATCGCTCGACCGGCTTGATTCCGCCGCCCAGCGGTTTGCCGAAGGGCTCGACGCCCACAGCAAAGACTGGATCATGGGCGACATGCTGACCATCGCCGACGCCGCCTACCTGCCGACGGTCGACCGCATGATCGATCTTGGCCTCGGCGACATGATCTTCGACCGTCCCGCGCTCAAAGCCTGGTACGAACGCTACGCAGCGCGCAGCGCCTTCGACAAGACGTACTATGAAGGGACACGGCTCACCGACATTTTCGGCACAGACCCAGCCTAGACAGCTGTCCACATCGGTCTACTCGCAGACCGCGTCAATCCAGGGCATGATGCACCCCTGAAAAGAAAAACACGAGGCACCCCATGAAACAGAAAATCGGGATCATCGGCGTCGGGCGCATGGGGCTTGCGATGGCGCGCAATCTGATTGCGCAAGAATACTCGGTCATCGGGTATCGCCGCAGCGCGATGGATGATTTCATCGCCGCCGGCGGCATGCCCGCCGCCTCTCCCGCCGAGGTCGCGGCGGCATCCGCCATCGTCTTCACCTGCCTACCAGATAACAGTGCTCTTCTGGATGCGCTGGTGCGACCAGACGGCGTGCTGGGGGCGCTGAAACCGGGCCAGATCATCGTTGAAACTACATCCTTGCCCCCAGCGGACAAGCGCGCGCACGCCGCCCGTATCGTTGCGGCCGGTGGCGTGATGCTCGACTGTCCCGTCAGCGGCACGCCGGGCATGCTGGAAGCCGGTCGGGGCGCGTTTTTCGCTTCCGGTGATCGCGTTGTCGTAGAAAGCATTGGCGAAGTACTGGAAGCGATTTGTCCCCGCACCACGTGGGTCGGCGATGTCGGCGCAGGTGCCGCAACGAAATCTGTGGCGACGGCCCTGGTCGCGATCCACAATCTTGCGGCTGCTGAAGGGCTCGCCATTGCGGCACGCGAAGGCGGTGATATTGCCGCCGTCCATGAAGCTATCGCCGGCAGCCCTGCCGGGTCCGCGATGTTCGAGATGCGGGGCGCCCTAATGGCGAAACGCGAATATGCCTCCGGTGGCGGATCGCTCGATGGATATCTGCGGGGACTCTCACGGGTCTATGGCGATGTCAGCCCCGGCGGCGCCACACCGCTGCTCGACGTCACCCACGCGTGGTACCAGGCCGCCGTGAATGCAGGGCATACCGGCCAGGATCAGGCCTCCATTTTTGAATATGTGCTGCAGGCGGAATAGGCCTTCCAGCCGACGTCCCAAACAAAAAGAACCCCGCCCGCGTTGCCGCGGACGGGGTGTTGCCAATCCCTAAACGGGAACGGGCGTTACTTGTAACCTAGCGCCTTCTTGGCGTGGTCGACGACCTTAGGGTCGGTGTCGAAGATCGACTTCGCGCTTTTCTGAAGCGAGTCGCCCGATGCCAGATGGATCGGAAGATCACTTTTCGCCATGGCCGCGGCAAATCCCGGATCGGAGGTCGCCTTGGCGAAGGCCACCCGCATTTCATCGACCCGTTCCTGCGGTACACCCGCCGGGAACCAGATGGCGCGCCCTATGAGTTCAGACGACGCTGCAAGCTTCATGGCCTGGCGGTCCAGCTCTGTCTTGCCCTGTTTCCACATCATCGGCACACCTTTGAGCGCGGGATCGGGTTCAAGCCCCGTCTGCATGATGTATTTGACCTGGCCATTCTTGCCCCAATCGGGACGCATCGAATTCCAGGACTTGTAGCTCAGCGCGAAGGCATGGATTTCGCCGGATTCAATCGCCTTGAACAACGGCCGCGAACCGCGATAGCCCTTCACGATCTTGAATTTCGTGCCAAGCATCTTGTTGGCCATGGTCGGCGTCATAAAGGTTTCGGAACTGGTGCCGGTCGCGCCGACGACGATTTCCTTGCCCTTCATGCCTTCCCACGTATTCGCGGGCGCCTTGTTCCACACACCCAACGCGCTGCCGGCAGTCGCGATCCGGCCGACCCACTGCCATTTGGAGACGTCGAACTTGATGCCTTTCGGGTTGAGCACGAAATAGACTGGCACATTTTGCTGAACCATACTCATCACCGTGCCATCCTTCGGCGCCGCGTTCGACACGAAGGCAGCAACCTGTCGTCCACCGCCGCGCGGATTGAACTGCGGCACGATGGTCGGGTTGCCAGCG
>CAJIYX010000081.1 GCA_905181725.1 Alphaproteobacteria bacterium UBA830 | reverse complement strand
CAACCATTTGGCGGGGCTGGATTCAAGCGGGTCGCGGGTCGAACTGGTGTATCACGGGCTCGATAGTTCCCGCTTTCCGGCAGCACCCGAAGCGCGGCCGATGCGTGATGGACAGGATCCTAACGATCCATTGCGGATTTTATGCGTCGGACGCGCGGTCGAGAAAAAGGGGCATGATATCCTGCTCGAGGCGCTAGGCCGTTTGCCCGAAAATCTGAACTGGCGGCTCTGGCATATAGGCGGCGGCGAATTGCGCGATGCGCTGCGCGTCCAGGCCGAACGCCTTGGCATTGCCGACCGCGTTGAGTGGTTCGGCGCGTTACCCCAGGGCGAGGTGATCGAGCGCTATCGCAAGGCTGATCTGTTTGCCCTGGCGAGCCGCGTCGGAGACGATGGCGACCGTGACGGTCTGCCCAATGTGTTAATGGAAGCGCAAAGTCAGGCACTTGCCTGCGTCGCGACCGGTGTCTCAGCCATTCCCGAACTGATCGTCGATGGCGAGACCGGGGTGCTGGTGCCGTCTGAAGATGCAGACGCCCTGTCAGCGGCGATTGCCGATCTGGCGCAGAACCCGGAACGCCGTCTGTTTCTCGGGCGGAGCGGCGAGACTCGCGTGCGCGGGATGTTTTCATTCACCGCAGGCGTCGACCGGCTGATCGAAAAGTTCGGCGCGACCGATGCGTCGGCCGGCCGTGATGCGGCCTGAAGCGCGCGGCTGAATATGCAGATCGCCTTTTATGCCCCGATGAAACACCCTGAATCACCGGTACCGTCCGGCGATCGCGAAATGGCGCGTAATCTCATTCGGGCATTGTCGCGGCATCACAGGGTGGAGGTTGCGAGCCGGTTCTGCAGCCGCGACGGCACGGGCGACCCCGTCCGTCAGCAAAGAATCGTCTCTCTCGGTGCGCGGCTGAGTAAGCGGCTGGTCCGCCGCTGGCGGGCAGGTCCTGCCGCCAGCCGTCCGGATGCGTGGTTCACCTATCACGTTTATCACAAGGCACCCGATGTGATTGGGCCCGCTGTTAGTGATGCGCTCGGCATTCCTTACATTATGGCCGAGGTGTCACACGCACCGAAACGGGCGGGCGGGCCGTGGAACACAGGGTACCAGGCGGCAGAAGCAGCGATCCGCAGGGCTGACGGCGTGGTCGGCCTGTCGAGCCTCGATGCTGCCTGCGTGATGCAGCTTCTTTCTGATCCTTCCTGCTATCACCGGCTCGCTCCGTTTACGGATACGGCACCGTTCGCTGCTGCCGCCGAACGTCGCGCGGACAATAAACAGGCTTTATGCGCGCGGTTCGGCCTTATGCCCGAAACACCGCTGCTCCTCGCGGTCGGAATGATGCGCGATGGAGACAAGCTCGCAAGCTACCGGGTCCTAGCCGATGCGCTTGGGCGCATATCGGACCGGGAGTGGACGTTGCTGATTGTCGGTGATGGCCCTGCGCGTGCCGAGACCGAGAAAGCTTTTGCCGAACTCGATGTCGGACTGGCGCCTGGTCGGGTGATCTATGCAGGTGCTGCCGCGCCCGAAGAATTGCCGGCGTTCTATGCGGCGGCCGATCTGATGGTCTGGCCCGCGGTCAACGAGGCCTATGGCATGGCGATGCTTGAAGCGCAGGCGGCCGGACTGCCCGTCGTGGCGGGACTGACCGGCGGTGTCCCGGATGTGGTACGAGACGGCGAAACGGGGATTCTGTGCCCGGTCGGAGATGCTGCCGCCTTTGCGCGCGCCGTCGCAGGCCTTCTTGCAGATACGGATCGTTTGGGGGTGATGCGCCAGAATGCGCTGTCTCTGACAACGGCGCATAACGATATTGATGCCGCCTCATGTCGGCTCGACGAGATTCTTATAACGACAACGAAAGTCTGCGCGGCATGACGCCTATTGCCCTTATTCGCCATGGACCGACGGACTGGAACGAAGAACATCGCCTGCAGGGCCGCGCCGACAGATCGTTGTCCGATGAAGGGCGCGAGAAGGTTTCCACCTGGGCGGTGCCGGAGGTCTATAAAAACTTTCACTGGGTCGCGAGCCCGCTGAGCCGCGCGCAGCAGACGGCGGCATTACTGGCGCTCGATATCAAACACCTCGAACCGGCGATTATCGAAATGGATTGGGGTGATTGGGAAGGTCACACCCGGACCGAGCTGGACGAGATATATGGAGACGAGGTCTCGAAGCGCGCCGCACTTGGCCTTGATTTGCGGCCCCATAACGGTGAGAGTCCGCGCGATGTGCGGGACCGGGTAGGCGAATGGGCGCGGGGCGTAGCAGAAACCGGCATCCCCACGGGCGCCGTGTGTCATCAGGGTATCATCCGCGCTGCCCTGTCCTTAGCCAGCGATTGGAGCATGGTGGGCAAACCGCCCGAGAAGATGGACTGGGCCAGTGTGCATGTTTTTAATGCCCACGCGGACGGGACGTTCGAAATCGCCGAGCTGAATATCAGCCTGTTACAGGAAGTCGCCGGGTGAGCGCCCCCAACGTCTTTTTCTGGGTCCAGCATCTGCTGGGCATTGGCCACCTGAAACGGACGGCGACCCTGGCGCGCGCATTTCGCCGCGCCGGAATGACCGTCACGGTGGTGTCCGGCGGGCATGAAGTTCCCGGTCTTGATCTTGGCGGGGCAAAGCTTGTGCAACTGCCGCCGGTCCGTGCAGCAGACAAGTATTTCAAAATACTGGTCGACGATGCGGGCATGGAGATTGACGACGCTTTCCGCGCCAATCGTAGCGAGCTTTTGCTCGCCGCCTATCATGCCGCTGCGCCCGATGTGGTGATCACCGAGCTGTTTCCGTTCGGACGCCGTCAGCTGCGCGGGGAACTGACGACCCTGCTGGATGCCGCCAAAGCGCAATCCCGGCCGCCACTGATCGTGTCTTCGGTCCGCGATATTCTGGTTGAGCCGCCCAAGCCCGAACGCGTGGCCGAGATGCTCGAGCGCGTTGAGACCTATTACGACCGCGTGATGATTCACGGCGATCCCACATTGATTCCATTCGATGAGACTTTCGCCCATG
The DNA here is from genome assembly GCA_905181725.1 of Alphaproteobacteria bacterium UBA830. Classification (GTDB taxonomy): domain Bacteria; phylum Pseudomonadota; class Alphaproteobacteria; order MPNO01; family UBA830; genus CAXBCP01. The sequence continues at coordinate 5,752 of CAJIYX010000081.1, read as the reverse complement.
CCGACCGAATCGCCGACCGCGTGGCCTATACCGGCTATGTCGTCGATATGCCGCAGAAAACGGCGGGCGGTCCCGGGATCGACGAGGTCATTGTGTCCGCCGGCGGCGGTGCGGTAAGCGAGGAACTGTTCCGCGCCGCGATGGCCGCGCGGCCGTTGACCCGCCTGGCAGACAGAACATGGCGCATTCTTGCCGGGCACGCGCTCGCCGACGATGTGTTTGCGTCGATTGTGGCGGCCGCGCCCGACGGCGTGGCGGTCGAACGCGCCCGTGCCGATTTCCCGTCCCTGATGGCGAACTGCATCCTGTCGATCAGCCAAGGCGGATACAACACTGTTATGGAAATGATGACTGCGGGCACGCGTGGTGTCATCGTACCCTATGCCGGCGGCTTAGAAACCGAACAGACGCTGCGCGCGCGCCTGCTGAAGAACCGCAGCGGTATCCGCACAATCCCCGAAGATATGCTGAACCCTGCTGCGCTGGCGACCGCGGTTGATGCCGCGCTGGATGCGCCACCACCGGATGCATCGGGGCTGGATACCGGCGGTGCCGATAAAGGCGCGGCACTGATCACAGCCTGGCTGGCCGCGCGTGAAGGTGGTGTGTCATGACGGCGTGGGACCGGTTATTGACGGAGTTCGAAGCCTGGGCGGCGGCGGGACAGGTGGCTGAACTGTGGTGGCGCGACGATGACGCGATCGATGTCACGCCGGCGCTGTACCGCCTCCTCGCGCTGCGGGCGGACCTGAACGTGCCGCTGGCGCTGGCCGTAATCCCGGCAAACGCCCGCCCGGCGCTCGCCGGTGTGCTCAAGGGGCAGACGGGTATCGATATTTTGCAACATGGCTATGCCCATATCAGCCACCGATCGGTAGGCGAAAAAAAGGCAGAGCTTGGCGCGGACCGTGATCTCTGGGATATCGCGCGGGAACTGTCAGATGGTCGTGGGCGGATGCTCGAACTGTTCGACAGCGCCTGGCTGAGCGTGATGGCGCCGCCATGGAACCGGATAGATCCCGCGGTTACAGACCTGTTGCTCGGATTGGGCTTTCACGGCCTGACGACGTTTAATGCACGCGCGGTGGCTGAAGAAACAACCCGTTTGAGTATCGTTAATACGCATGTCGATATCATCGACTGGATGGGAACCCGCGGATATGCGGGGGATGACGTCGTCCTCAGCGCTGCCATAAACCATCTTATGGCCAAACGCACCGGCAGCGCCGATCCTGCGGAGGCGACCGGCATCCTCACGCATCATCTGGCGCATGACGATGACTGCTGGGCGTTTGTTGAGAAATTTGGTCGCCTCACCGCATCGAATCCCGCGGTTGCATGGCGCCAGGCCGTAGATTTGTTTCCGGTGCCGTCATGACCGAACGCACGGTTCACCGCCATACGTTCCGGTCGTTGACGGCTGACTACACGCGGTCCGGTGGCGGCCTTCTGGTGACGGCGCTGCCGCTCGTTACCGTGGACACGACCATCACGGTTGCCTGGATGCTTGCTGCCGGCACATTTCTGTTTGCGGTTTACGGTTTCAACACGATCATGCGGCACCTTGGCATCGTTGAATGCAACGAAACTGCGATTTTGGTTTCGGGGCCATTTAAGCGGGTTGTGGCATGGTCGGACGTCAGTGATGTCCGGCTTCGGTATTTTTCAACCCGCCGCGATGGCAGACAGGGCTGGATGCAGTTGGTTGTCAAAAGTCCCACGGCGAGTGTCCGGATCGAATCGACCCTTGTGGGGTTCGCAGATATTGTGGCCCTTGCAGTGAAAGCTGCTAATAAGAGAGGGATCGACCTTTCACCAACGACGCTCGGAAACACAGAAGTTCTGAGAGTCAAAACCGGGTTATTCATGTCAGGCAACGGATCTCCATGCCGGGTCTCTTAAACGTTAACGACCTTAAGGTCGAATTCCACGTGACCGAGGGCGTCGTCCGCGCCGTAAACGGCGTGAGCTTTCGCGTGCCGGCGGGTAAAACCGTGGCGCTGGTCGGCGAGTCCGGCTCCGGCAAGTCCGTCGTCTCTCAGACCGTCATGGGTATTCTGCCCAAATCGGCCAAGGTGACTGCCGGTGAGGTGATGTTTCGCGATCCGCATGATGGCTCTGTCACCAACCTGCTGACGCTTGATCAGGACGGCGACAGAATGCGCGCAATCCGTGGCGGGCGGATATCGATCATCTTTCAGGAACCAATGACATCGCTGTCGCCGTTGCACACGGTGGGCGATCAGATTTCCGAAGCGCTGTTCCTGCATCGTGAGGTCACAAAAGCCGAAGGTATGGAACTGACGGCGGAAATGCTGCGCCTGGTCGGTTTTCCCGATCCGCAGCGGGCCTTGCGGACCTATCCGTTCGAATTGTCCGGCGGGTTGCGTCAGCGCGCGATGATCGCGATGGCGCTTGTCTGCCGCCCGGCGCTGCTGGTCGCGGATGAGCCGACAACGGCGCTCGACGTGACCATTCAGGCGCAGATACTGAAATTGCTGAACGATCTGCAATCCGAACTGCAGATGGCCGTCCTGATGATCACCCATGACCTTGGTGTGGTCGCGAACGTCGCCGATGAAATCGTCGTGATGTATCATGGCCGGGTGCTGGAGCGTGGATCGCTGGACGACATTTTCCGCGCGCCGGGACATGATTACCTGCGCGCACTTCTGCGCGCAGTGCCACGGTTTAACATGAAACCCGGCGAACGCCTGGTACCGCTGCGCGAGATCGAACATCGCACAGGTCATCTGCTCGCAGAGCGGGAAGAAGAGCCGATCAAGCTTGAAACCCCGTTGCTTGAGGTGAACAGCCTCACCAAATCCTATGAGCTGCGCAAGGGCGGTCTGTTCGCCGGTGGCGAAGCCCAGAAAGTACTGGCGGTCGACGATGTCAGCTTTTTCGTGCGCCAGGGCGAATGCCTGGGCCTGGTTGGCGAATCCGGATGCGGCAAGACGACCCTGTCTAAAATGATAATGCGTGCCCTGAGGCCGGATTCCGGTGAGGTGTTGTTCAACGATCGTGGACAGATCATTGATCTGACCCAGCTGAACGAAAAGGAACTTCTGCCCTATCGGCGCAAGATGCAGTTCATGTTCCAGGATCCGTTCTCGTCGCTGAACCCGCGGATGACGGTGTTTGATATCATCTCGGAGCCACTGGTTATCCATAAGATCGGCGATAAGGAATACCGTGCCGAGATGGTGCAGGAGCTGATGGCGCTGGTCGGTCTCGATCCGCGCTACCTGAACCGCTATCCGCACTCGTTCTCCGGCGGACAGCGCCAGCGCATCGGCATCGCCCGCGCCCTGGCACTCAAACCTGAATTGCTGATATGCGACGAACCGGTCTCGGCGCTTGATGTCTCGGTGCAGGCGCAGATCCTCAATCTTATGAAGGATCTCCAGAAAGACCTGGGGCTGACCTATCTGTTTATTTCGCACAACCTGGCCGTGGTCGATTATATTGCTGACCGGATCGCCGTTATGTGCGCCGGGCGCCTGGTAGAGACAGCCCCGCGCGAAGTTTTGTTCCGCTCGCCGGTTCATCCGTATACGCGCGCATTGCTATCTGCGGTTCCCGAACCCAATCCGGATTCGCGGCTTGATCTGTCGGCGCTGATGGAAGGCAAGGCGTCGATCCCGTCCGAATGGCCCGAACCGTTTACGATCGCCGATAGCCGTGAGATGAAACTGATTGATCTTGGTGAAGGGCATTTTGTCCGTGCCGACCCGAACGCTGATATGAAGGCGCTCGTCGCATGACTGGCTTGAGGGTATATGCGTTGGCGGCAGCGCTTGCGGTGTCGGCATCTTCGGCCTCGGCTCAGAATGGCGCGCAGGAGAGGGCGCAGGACATCCAGCGAATCGATTCCCCGATTTTTGCCGATAAAGTGGCAAAGGGCGAATTACCGCCGATCGGTGAGCGCGTGCCGTCAGACCCGCGGGTCGTGAAGGTCAAAATACCGGGCCAGCACGGCGGCACGATGCGGGTGGTCTTCGGCCGCTCCAAAGACACGCGGATCATGGTTGTCTATGGCTATGCGCGTCTTGTGACGTACGATGCGGAATTCAATATTCAGCCCGACATCCTCGGTCGGGTCGATGTCGAGCACGATCGGATTTTTACCCTGCATTTGAGAAAGGGGCATCGCTGGTCGGACGGGCACCCTTTCACTGCTGAAGATTTCCGCTACTGGTGGGAAGATATTGCCAACGAGCGCATGCTCTCGCCGCTGGGTCCGGCAAAACAGCTGGTTGTTGCGGGCGAGCGCGCGAAGGTCGAGTTCATCGACGACCATACGATCCGGTATTCTTGGCCGTCTCCCAACCCACATTTTCTGCCGGCACTGGCGTCGGCGACGCCGCTCTATCTCTATCGGCCGGCGCATTATCTGAAAAAATTTCACATGCGCTATGCCGATCCGGAAAAGCTCGCGGCGATGGTCAAGAAATCGGGTCGCCGGAACTGGGCAGCGCTGCATAACCGGCGGGATAACCAGTACAAAAACGACAACCCGAAACTGCCGACCCTGCAGCCCTGGGTGTTGCAGACCAAGCCGCCGGCACAGCGTTTTCTGTTTGATCGCAATCCCTATTTCCACCGGGTCGATCAGAATGGCCGCCAGTTGCCCTATACCGACCGGGTCGCGATGGGCGTGGCAGCCGCCGGTGTCATTCCCCTGAAGACCGGTGCGGGCGAGACCGATCTGCAGGCACGCGGTATTGCGTTCAACAATTACACGTTTCTCAAAGAGGCGGAGAAGCGGGAAAACTTCAAGGTTCATCTTTGGAAGACCGCCAAGGGTTCGCACCTCGCACTTTTCCCGAACCTCAACGCCAAGGACCCGGCCTGGCGGACGCTTTTCCAGAATATGGAATTCCGCCGCGCGCTGTCACTGGCGATCAACCGCCACGAGATCAATCAGGTGATTTATTACGGGCTGGCAATCGAGGGTCAGAATACCGTTCTGCCGGCAAGCCCGCTGTATAAGAAGGCGTATCTCGACGCCTGGGCAAAATTCGATCTCAAAGCGGCGAATGCCAAGCTCGATGCACTGGGGTTAACGCAGCGGGATTCGCGCGGGGTTCGGTTGCTGCCGGACGGCCGGCCGATGGAAATTATCGTCGAGACCGCGGGCGAGGATACCGAACAGACCGACGTGCTGGAGCTGATCCATGATTCATGGCTGGCGGCCGGGATAAAGCTGTTCACACGCCCGTCGCAGCGCGAAGTTTTCCGCAATCGCATTTTCGCGGGCGAAACACTGGTGTCGATCTGGTCGGGTCATGAATTCGGTATTCCCAATGCCGACACCATCCCGGATGAATTTGCGCCAACCGATCAGCTTCAATTGCAGTGGCCGAAATGGGGCCAGCATTTCCAGACCCGCGGGCGGGCGGGCACGCCGCCGACCGACGAGTATGCTCTCGAACTGCTGAAGCTCAACAGGGCATGGTCCTATGCCCGAACGCGACAGGCGCGTCGGGATATCTGGCGCCGGATGCTGGAAATTAATGCGGAGCAGATCTATTCGATTGGCCTGATTTCCGCAGTGCCGCAGCCGGTGGTGGTAGATTCAGACCTGCGTAACGTGCCGATCAAGGGGACCTTCAACTGGAATCCCGGCGCACATTTTGGTGTTTATATGCCGGATACGTTCTGGTTCGATAACGCTGACCGCCGCCGGGCACAGAAATAGGCGGAATACATACATGTTGAGATACCTCGTTCACCGCATTTTCATCAT
>CAJIYX010000080.1 GCA_905181725.1 Alphaproteobacteria bacterium UBA830 | reverse complement strand
GGTCGGAATGAAACCACATGTCGCCATTCTCGAGCGCCGTCTGCAGCCCGGTATCGGTGACGTTGGTGATCATCATCGTGTGCTTCATGTCCTCATTGGCAAAGTTACCGGTGCGGACTTCCTCGAGATCGCCGAAATGCTTGCAGAAGCGCACCTGATCGTCGTTCGATATGTTCTGGTCGCGAAAAACGAGAATAAGGTTCCGGTGCCAGGCGTCCTCAACAGCCGCCATCGTGGCCGCAGTCAGCTGCTGTGAAAGGTCCACACCCAGGATCTCCGCGCCAAGCGCATCCGATAGAGGTCTCACTGTCATTTCTACAAGCGCTGTCGCCATGATCACTGCTTTCCCGTAATAGATACTTCGAAGTCGAACTATATTGCCCCGCAACCGGGGACGCAAACCTCAGGACCCACACAATCGCAAATTCTCCACCCCTCCCGGCGATATCCCGACGCGGACGCGCCGCCGTTTTTGCGACAGGCTTTTTTAGCCTCAGCCAGATTCCGATGATGACGCTGATCGTGCCGCTCTGGGCTCTGGATCTTGGTGCGAGCGCTTTCTGGATCGGCATGGCGATTTCCGCCCGTGCCCTGCTGGCGATGCTGTTTGCGATTCAGACAGGTGCCGTCATGGACCGTCTTGGGGCACGGCGCGTGACAATGGTCATCGCCATTTTGTCGGGCGTGCTGGTGATGGCCTACCCGCTGGTTCCCACGATCAGTGGCATGCTTGGGATGCAGGTGCTCGTCGGCTTCCTCCACCTTGCCTGCTGGATTGGCGCACAGGCGCTGGTCGGGCGGATGACCAAGGGGGCTCCTGACATGATGGGCCGCTTCACGTTCCTCACGACACTGGGAAATTTTCTCGGGCCCCTGATGGCGGGACTGGCATGGCAATATCTCGGTGCCTGGGGCGCATTCGGGATCGTGTCTTTCTGGTCCTTTGCGCTTGTCGTGACGATAGCGGCCGTACCGAAATCACTGGATTCAGGTGCCGTTGCCAAAGCAAGCAGGCGCGACTTCATTCCCCGATGGGCACATTATGCTGCCGGATTCGGCCTGCTGCGCGTCCCCATGATCGCCTATGTTATCGCCATTTCGGCGATCCTTGCCGGTGTGTATGCAATGCGGCACACGTTTCTCGCGGTTTATCTGGAAAGCATCAGTTTCAGCGGTGGTGAGATCGGCTTTATCGTCGGGAGCATCTCGCTTGCCGGTGCCGTCGCCGGCCTCGCCGTCGGACGGCTTTCACGATGGATTCCTCCGCACTGGCTCGTATTGGCAGGCACCGTGCTGGCGACAATCACCTTCTGCCTCGCGCCGCTTTTCACCGAATTCTGGTCATTGCTCGCGATTGCCTGCGCCACTGGCGTGTGTTCGGGCACGGCGTTCCCGATGATCCTGTCGGTGCTGACCCGTGGCGCCGGGACCGATCAGCAAGGACTGAGCGTTGGCCTGCGATCGACCATGAACCGCACGGCATCACTTACTGTACCGGTTACCATGGGCGTCATTGTCGGCGCCACGACACTCGCTACCGGATTCTTCGTAATGGGGGCGATCAGCGTCGCCATTGCTGGCATAATGGCACTCGTACTGATCAGAATTCTAAAAAAACAGGCCGCAATGCCGGTAACGGAGGAATGACATGAACGGTTACGACGATCTTTCCATCGACAGGCTTTTCCGCCTCGACGGTGACGTTGCCTTCGTCACCGGCGGGGGCGACGGGTTCGGGCGCATCGCATCAATGGCCTACGCCAATGCCGGCGCGTCCGTCGCGGTCACCGATATCGACAAGGACAAAGCAGACGCCGTCGTTGCCGAAATTACCGCCGGCGGCGGGCACGCAGTCGCGCTCCAGCTCGACGTATCGGACCGCGCAGCCCTCAAACAGACAATCGACGATGCTGCCGCGACACTGGGCGGCCTGCATATCCTGGTCAACAATGCCGGGGTCAGCCACCGCGGACCAACCGTCGATATGACCGATGAAGACTGGGACCGCGTCGTCGAGGTCAATCTGTCAGCCGTCGTACTTGGCAGCCGGGCGGCGGCACCGCACATGTTCGCCCATGGCAACGGACGCATCGTCAACCTCGCGTCCATCGTCGGGCTCGTCGGCAACCGTTTATTCGCCCATATCGGCTATCAGGCAACCAAGGGCGCGCTGGTCAACGTCACCCGCGGCCTCGCCGTCGAATGGGCCGACCGGGGGATACGTGTCAACGCTGTCGCGCCGACATTTTTCCGAACCAATTTCGGCGCCGCCTACATGCAATCGAACCCGGGGATGGTCGACGCGATCGAAGCCTCCACGCCGATGGGCCGCTTCGGTGAGCCGTGGGAACTCGCCGGCGGCCTCCTGTATCTCGCAAGCAGAGCGTCTTCGATGGTGACGGGCGTGACGCTGCCGATAGATGGCGGGTGGACGGCAGCGTGAACTGACGGGCCCGCGGATTGCCTGCGCATCTAACCAATCGTTATTCGTTGGATTTTCCTAGTTTTCATTGAGCCCTTCAAGACTCGCGCATGTTGAGCTTGTGTGTAAGAATTATGGAAGTTGAGTGAATTCACCTGAGCATCTCGGACAGACACGTGCGTAATTTGTTATTTACGGGAATCCTAACATGGTCGACGTGAACAGCTTTAAATCCCGGCTCGAAGAGCGCCTCGCAGCGCTTATGTCCAAGCTGACAGAGATTGACGAAGACCTGAAAGAACACGGCACCGAACCCGATTTTGAAGAACGTGCGACCGAAATCGCCGGCGACGAGGTTCTTGAAGGCCTCGGAATTCAGGGCCAGAAGGAAGCGGGACAGATCAAGGTTGCGCTCAATCGCATCGAAGACGGTAGCTTCGGAGTTTGCGTTCAATGCGGTGAAGACATTCCGGAAAAACGGCTGGAACTGCTGCCGCATACGCCCCTCTGCACGAGCTGTATGTCAGCGAGCAAATAGGGCGAATGCCGCTTATCCACGGCCAATATGAACCTGGCCTGCCGGCGCCTCGCCGCAGCAGTGGAAAATCTGGACCCTAAAACAATTCAGAAAGCCAAAACCTAAAACACGGAGCGCCGTTATCGCCACCCCGCGTTTATGGTTTCCGGCGATCAGCCCTTTGAGGCCATCACAAGCGCCAGCAAATTGGCGGCATAGTCGGACGCCTGAGGCGTTTCCATAAGCCGTGCATTAGCAAGATAGGTTTTGCAGGTCGCAAGCGAGACGCGATTACGGCTGGTCAGGGTTGCCAAAATCTCATCCGCCTTCGAATACAGCTCGGCCGCCGGCACGATGTGGCTGACGAAGCCTGCCGCCCGCGCTGACTGCGCATCGATCTCATCGGTTGAATAGACCATCCAGGCAACGGATTTGGGCATTGAACGGTCGATATGCGCCGAAATCGCCGCGGTCGGCGGCAGGTCGTGCTTCATCTCGGGCAGCGAGAACCGTGCATCGGCTGCAGCGATGGTCACATCACAGACAGCCGCCGCGGCACACCCGAACCCAGCTGCCCTGCCCTGCACGGTCGCGACGACCGGTATATCGGCACCCCGCACGGCATCGTAAAAACCAAGAATCGGTGCGGTCAGCGCTTCACGCATCTCGACTGCGTTCTTCGGTGTATTCTCCGGCGCGGCGGACGGATCACGGCCAAGACAGAAATCATCCCCCGTGCTGCTGATCGAGATCGCCTTGATGTCCGGATCGAGGCCGGCATCGATAATCAGCGCGGAAATATTGTCGAGCATATCAAGCGTGAGCATGTTGCCCTTGTCAGCCCGGTTGATCGTGATCCGCGCAATCGCGCCTTCGTGGTCCAGTTGCAGTACGTCGTCCATGTCAGTCTCTCTTTGCTTTTTTTGGCGTGTATCCGTAAACGGCGCCCACTTCTATCAGGCGTGTTATTTCCTTGTCGTCCGCCCCGAGAACATCGGCCAGAATATCGGCGGTCTCTCCACCAAGTTTCGGCGGATAGCTGTGTGTATCCATCGGGGTCCGCGACATCTTCACGGGGTTACCGGCCACGCGGATGTCCGCGCCATCCTCGCTCGCCAGATCAAGAACCATATCGCGCGCCAGTACCTGCGGATTCGACAGCGCCTGCTCCAGATTATTGATCTCACCCACGGGAATTGTGGCCTCCAGGAGCTTCGGTACCCAGTACTCCGCCGGATGCCTCATGAAGGCGCCTTCGAGGATGGGCCATAATTCATCCCGATTGGCATAGCGGTCTTCGTTCAGGATAAAGCGGTCATCTTCTTTCATGTCGGCAATACCCAGCACGTCGCACAGGCCCTGCCACATCCGTTCAGTATTGGCGGTAATCACCAGGGACGTGCCATTGGCGCAGTTGAAACCGCGATAGGTCGGTATGGAATCATGGCCCCAGCCCTGCCGGCCCGGGTTTTTGCCCGAATGCAGATAATATCCCGCCTGATAGCACAGCATCGACACCTGACAATCGAGCATCGAGACGTCGATATACTGCCCCTTGCCCGAGCGGCGGCGTTCTTCAAGCGCCGCCAGTGCCCCGATCACGGCATACATCCCGGCGCTCAGATCACCGAGGGGAACGCCGCTGCGCACAGGGGAGCGCCCGGGTTCGCCGGTCATGCTCATCCCACCCGAAATCGCCTGCACGATCATGTCATAGGCTGGCCGTTTGCGGTCCGCGCCGGTCTGGCCAAACCCGCTAATAGACGCCCAGATAAGCCCCGGATTCCGCTCCGACAGGATATCGTAGGTCAGCCCCAGCCGGTCGAGCACGCCGGGCCGGAAGTTCTCGACAAGAATATCGCTTTCATCCGCCAGCCGTTTGACGATATCGAGCCCGTCCGGCGACTTCATGTCGACAACGATGCTTTTCTTGTTTCGGTTGATCGACAGATAGTATGCGCTGTCCTCGCCAACGAAATTCGGCGGCAGGACACGGGACCAGTCACCGACCGGGGCCTCCAGCTTGACCACCTCTGCACCCAGGTCGGCAAAGATCATGGTTGCATATGGCCCGGCCAGAAACTGGGTCAAGTCAAGGATGCGCAACCCCGCCAAAGAGCCTGCCCCTTTGTCCGTTTTGTTATTATTCGGTGGCGTTTTTGCCATTCTTGCCGTTCCTTAAGAATTCTTTTGCGTGGCGACACTAGATTACGGCGCAACAACTAACAGGTCAGCCCGCTAAACTGAATATGGTGTACAAAAAATGATCCGTTCCGCCGACACAGCTCTCATCCTCACGATCCTGTCTTTCGGGGACGCCTCTCTTGCGGGAATATCAGCCGATATCCCCGCAGAGCCGCAGAAAAATGCGCATTATCTGTTCTATATGCATGCCGCGTTCCTGGAAAAATTTCCAGACGGCACCCCGCATCCCCGCAGCGGTACGCCCTATGACTGGAACGGCATCGTCAAAAATTTCTCGAACCGTGGGTTTTCAGTGATCAGCGAAGTCCGAGACGCCGGTACTACACCACGGGAATATGCCGGACACGTCGCCAGACAGGTAAAGCGACTTCTTGCGGCGGACGTTCCACCTCAACGTATAGCCGTCGCAGGCCACTCGAAGGGTGGGGCGATTACGCTTATCACGGCGGCACTCCTGCAGAACCCGGACATCAAATTCATCAACATGGCCGGCTGCGGTAATGACGGTCGTTTTGCGCGGAGTTTCAGGCGGCTTGTGAAGACGTTCGGCTCAAGAATTACCGGGCGCCTGATATCAATTTACGATGCCGATGACAAGATCGTAGGATCCTGCCCCGCTATCAAACACGCCAGCGAAACCGTCAAAGTCAGTGAAAAGGTCATCTCGACCGGACGCGGGCATCAGCTCTTTAAACAACCGACCGCCGTCTGGATGGACCCGGTTGCGAAATTCGCCAAGGAAGCGCGCTGACGCTCAGAGGATAAAGCTCACGGCACTGAGACCGCCCAGTTCCTCAGCATCGAGGATGGCGCGGCGCTCGGCAATCCGAAAAGCGCCGCCCTCGATGCGCAGCGTGTAGATATAGCGCCCAACATACTCGCCGCCCTTGCCGCCCCGACGGAACCGGTGAACGGAAAAATTGGCCGTCACCGTCAGTTCCGCATCGTCGTGGGCCAGGATACGCACATTGGTAATCAGGCGGCGTGTCCGCGACCGCGGGAATTCTGCATGGGCATCCCGGCTTTTAAGGCGTTTCACGCGCCCCCGAATACGATCGATATCGTCGGCAATAATGAAAAGCGTGTTATCCGGGTCTCCGTCCGGCACGTCATTGGGTGGTACCAGATAGCGCGCGTCGTCACATAACAGGTCCATCCAGCCATCAAGGTCCCATGCATCGAGCAGGGCGGCCTCATGATAGAAAAAATCTTCTACCGCTTCGCGGTTCACAGTTTCTATGGTCTTTACTCCGCCGCTTCGGCGGCTTCGGCGGTATCGCCGGTTTCTGTTGCAGCCGCTTCGCCCGTCATCATTGTATTCCAGCGACGCCAGAAGGTGCGCAGGTGCAGCTCGTCGGAATTGAGCTGTTCACCGTCCTTGGCAATACCGCGCGTCATCACCGACCAGGGGACCTCCTTTACCGTGGACGTCAGTCCCGCCTGGACCTGTTCCAGCGCTTCGACATCGTCCGGCGTGGCAAGACCACCCGGGCCGTAAAACGTCAGGAAGGAATCCAGCCGAACTTTCCGCATGACCGCGCTTTCACCAACCGGACCGAGTGCCCAGGCCGTGACCTTCATCCGGTCGGCGGCTTCAGGCCAGAAGGCACGGACGGTGACGGACGATCCGTCATTAATCATCAGGTTCGGGAAAACGAACAGATTGCGGTTGGTATTGGCGACCCGTTCGGCGCGTTCTTCGCCGAGGCGCTCCACCAGCTCAGCCTTCGCCGCCTCAACCGCGGGCTTGGCTTCTTCCCCATAAATCGAAATCCACGTCGCGACGGGGCGTCCGCGGAAATTGTAATTATCGATCACCGCATGACCGTTGCCAAGATCGCGGCCGATGCCTTTTTTTGGCAGCAGAAGGCCCTTGGGCACCTTAATATTGACGCCCGAATCCTTCATGTATTCGAGCCATGTCGAATGGGTTGAATGCAGGTGATAGTCGTCAAACGAATTCTCGACCAGCAGCTTCCAGTTGGCCCCGATATCGTACTCCTGAACGCCGGAGACAATTTCCATGTTTCCGTCCGCCGACTGTTCAACCACGAGATCGATATATTCCGTGGCGCCCGCAAGATAGGGCTCCAGGTCTTCAACGTCGGGATTGAAGCTTGCGAACCAGAACCCGCGGTAGTTTTCGAACCGCGGGACATCCTTCAATCCGAGCTTAGAACGGTCGAAGGTGTCGGGATAGGCATCATCGCCCGGCACCGCCACAAGCGCGCCGTCATTGCGGTAGGACCAGCCATGATAGAAACAGTAGAACCGCTTGGTATTGCCTTCGCGTTCGCGGCACACTTTGGCACCACGATGACGGCAGGTATTCAGAAACAGGCGGACATTGTTGTCCCCGTCCCGCGTCAGAATTACGGGACGCCCTCCGACATCGCGGGTCTGAAAATCGCCAGGTTTCGGCACTTCGGATTCATGACCGGCATAAATCCAGCACTGGTCGAAGACGCGGTCGCGTTCCGCTACCAGTATCTCCGGATCGACAAGAGTTTCCCGGTTCAGCCGGAAGTCGTTACCGCCAGGATTATCGATAATGTAGGGGTTCTTCTTCATAACCGCAGAATGCCGGATTTCGCCGGATTCGTCCATTCGATTGATGCAATCCGACTATCCATTTTTGGCGTCCCAATCTCTTGAGCGACCGCCCTCTTCAGCCGCGGGGCTTTCCAGACCTGTTTGCCAGGATCGACAATTGAAGTGGACCAAGAGGCTTCTTTGCCCCCGGCTTGCTGGCATCTACCCAGTCCTGCACGGGCACGTCCGTCGCCGTCGACACCGCGTTGAGTTTCTGCAGCGATGTCAGCGCGCCCCAGTTCGTTGGCGTCACACCGGGAACGGATCTCACCCCCGTATGCACCGCCTCGCCCAGTTCGAGGACGGCCGGATACAGGTTGCGGATAACCTCGTCATAAACCGGGTCGTTTGCATGCGATGCCGCATCTTCACGCACCACAGTGCCGTGCCTGGCCTGGAATTCGGCCTCCAGCACGAGCGTCGATGCTTTGAAATCCACCTCGGCCCCGTTGGCCTGTTCGAGATAGACCCTCTCGCCGTCTATCTCGACGACAACACCGACAACGTCTGCGGCGACGTTGCGCACGGTCTCTCCGACTTCAAACATGGTGTTGCCGGCCCCTGCCGTTTGCCGGTTATTCCGCGGCTTCGCGGCGCGGCAGTTTCCATTCGGGACGGATGAAATGGCAGGTATAGCCATGCGGAATCCGTTCCAGGTAATCCTGGTGCTCAGGCTCGGCGTCCCAGAAATCACTGACGGATTCCAGTTCGGTCACCACGGCACCCGGCCAGATGCCGGATGCGTTCACATCGGCGACCGTGTCCTCGGCGACCTGTTTCTGCACATCATCAACATAGTAGATCGCGGACCGATAGCTCGGCCCGCGGTCGTTGCCCTGGCGGTTCAGCGTGGTCGGGTCGTGGATCTGGAAGAAGAATTCAAGCATGATGCGGTAGCTGGTTTGCGCCGGATCGAAAACGATCTCGAGGCCTTCGGCGTGCATGCCGTGATTCTGATAGGTCGCATTCGGCACATCACCGCCGGTATAGCCGACACGGGTGGAAACCACGCCCGGCAGTTTGCGGATCAGGTCCTCCATCCCCCAGAAGCAGCCTCCGGCAAGTACGGCACGTTCGGTTGTCATCGGAGTTCCTCCAACATTGTGGTAATTCGAACAAATTCTGACAGGAACATGGGTCTTCGGGCGCGTTCTGTCCACCACCGCCTTCTATTCATCCCGGCTTGTTGAACAACGCCCGGAACGCTAGGAATGGTTTCATAAATCAAAAAACTGTCGGGAACGCACCATGTTCGATCTCACCGCCACCATCGATGCCCTTGTCACCGCGAACCGCATCGTTGCCCATGAAGACGTCTGCGATTCATACGGGCATGTCAGCATCCGCCATCCCGACAACCCGGACCGCTATCTGCTGGCCTATTCGCGCGCGCCATCGCTGATCGAACCGGAAGACATCGTCACGTTCGAACTGGACGGCACGCCGATCGATCTCGGTGACCGCACACCCTACTCGGAACGCGCGATTCATGGTGCGATATATGAACAACGGCCCGACGTGATGTCGGTGGTCCATAATCATTCCTATCAGGTCGTGCCCTTCACCGTATCGACCGTACAGTTGCAGCCGATCATCCATGTGTCGGCCCGCATCGGTGACCCGCCCCCGACTTGGGATATCAAGAACAAGTTCGGCGACAGCACGACCCTACTGGTCACGACCATGGAACAGGGTCGTGACATGTGCGAGACGCTTGGCGACGGCAAGGTCGTCCTTATGCGGGGCCATGGGGCCACCATTGCCGGTTACAGCCTTGAAGATGCCGTGCTGACATCGATCTATTTGCAGGTAAACGCACAGATCCAGACGGCTGCCATCGGTCTCGGCGGCGGTGTCGAATATCTCAGCGAAGGTGAAATCGACGCGCGGCGTGGCGCCGATAAGGAACAGGCCGGGTTCTCCCGCGCGTGGGAGCATTTCTCCCGCCGCGCCGGGCGCTAAATCATCTCCGGCCGCGCCGGGCGCTAAACCAATGCAAGCCTGACAGGCTTAGACCGGAACGATCGCCGTGGTTTCGATCTCGACCTTGGCCCGGTCTTCCATCAGTTCGACCACCTGAACGGCGGCCATCGCCGGAAAGTTCTTGCCAATCACATCTCGGTACGCCTGGCCGACCTCGGGCAGGCGCGACAGGTATTCACGCTTGTCGGTGAAATACATGGTCATCCGGCAGATATGTTCGGGTCCCGCTTCCCCTTCGTTCAGAACGGCAACGGTGTTTACGAGCGCAAGGCGGAACTGATCAACGAAATCGTCGGATTCAAATTTCTCTGCGGCGGTCCAGCCGACCATGCCAGCAACGAACACAAACCGGCCCTCCGCCGCGATGCCGTTGGAATACCCTTTGGGACGGTTCCAGCCGGGGGGATTAAGTGCCTTCATAAGGTATCCTTTCGCGTTGTCGCTGCTTGCGGGGTCGGTTCAATTGTTTTAAGCTTAAAACATTGCCAAATCAATCGTGCAGATTATGACCGAAACAAACGATCCTTCCGCCGATAACGCCCCGCAGGCAGGCCTCCAGGGCACGCCTCTTGCCGGCCAGCACGCGCTGGTTACAGGCGCAACACGGGGAATCGGCGCCGCCATCGCGGATAAGCTCGGCCGCCTTGGTGCCGATCTGACCCTGATTGGCCGCGACCGGAACATGCTGGACGAACGCGCCGGGCGCCTTGCGGGTGCCCATGGCGTCAAGGTTCACGTCGAGACTGCCGACGTCTCCGATTCCGCCTCGATCGGCAAGGCTTTTGAATCCGCCGTCGCCGCGAACGGGTCCATCACGATCCTCGTCAATAATGCAGGTTCGGGCAAAAGCGCGCCGTTCCACAAGATGGAACGCGCATTGTGGGATTCCATGATCGCCGTAAACTTGACCGGCACGTTCATCTGCACGCAGGCGGTCCTGTCCGGCATGCTCGACGCAGGCTATGGGCGTATCATCAATGTAGCCTCGACCGCAGGTCTTATCGGATATGGATACGTGTCCGCCTATTGCGCAGCAAAGCACGCGGTTATCGGCCTGACGCGATCGCTGGCGCTTGAAACTGCGAAAAAGGGCGTGACTGTCAACGCCGTCTGCCCCGGCTATACCAAAACCGATCTGGTGCGCGACACCATCGACAATATCGTCCAGAAAACCGGCCGCACGGTTGAAGATGCGACAGCGGAACTGGCGGCGTCCAACCCCCAGGGCCGCCTAGTGCAGCCCTGGGAAGTGGCGGAAACGGTCGCCTGGCTGGCCCTGCCCGCCTCTGCATCGATCACCGGACAGGCGATTCCAATCGCCGGCGGCGAGGTGATGTGATGGCGGAAACTCATTCTCAAGACCGCTTGAACCCGGAACGCTCCGACTATGAATCCGGTGTCCAGCTTGAAGATGGCATGGAACTACGCGTCTGGCTGCGCCTGCTGACCTGCACCAACCTGCTCGATAACGAAGTCCGTACCCGGCTGAAACACACGGCGGACACCACGTTACCGCGGTTCGACATCCTGGCCCAGCTCGAACGCCATGATGGTCCGATGTCGATGGGCGAGCTGTCGAAGCGGCTGATGGTCTCGAACGGCAATGTCACCGGGCTTGTCGACCGCCTGGCGGGCGAAGGCATGGTGAGCCGGACGCCGTCTCCGGATGACCGCCGGGTCCAGATGGTCAGCCTGACACCGGAAGGCAGCAAATCTTTTCAGAAAATCGCCGAAGACCACCGGTTGTGGGTGGGCGACATGATGGCCGGCCTTTCCGCCGAAGAAATGACAACACTATATGTCCTGCTCGCGCGGCTGAAGGAATCCATCCACGACGCGGAGCACAAGAACAGCCTGGAGGCAGCAGAATGACCGCAATCCCCGCCGCATCGATCGAACCGAAGCACTTCGCCTGGAGCGTCGACGGCAAGGTCGCAACGATCATGATCAACCGGCCGGAACGCAAGAACCCGCTGACGTTCGAATCCTATGCCGAACTGCGCGATACATTCCGCACCCTGCAGCATGTCGACGACATCAAGACCATAGTGATCACCGGTGAAGGCGGCAATTTCTGCTCCGGCGGCGACGTGCATGAAATCATCGGCCCGTTGCTCGACATGGACATGAAAGAGCTGCTGCGCTTTACCGAAATGACGGGCGACGTGGTCAAGGCGATGCGCGCCTGCCCGCAGCCGATCGTCGCCGCGATCGACGGCATATGCGCAGGCGCCGGCGCTATTCTCGCCATGGGCTCCGACCTGCGCTACGGCACGGTGGAATCGAAGACCGCGTTCCTGTTCACCCGCGTCGGCCTCGCCGGCTGCGATATGGGGGCCTGCTCGATCCTGCCCCGAATTATCGGTCAGGGCCGGGCGTCTGAATTGCTCTATACAGGACGCTCCATGTCAGGAGAAGAAGCATATAACTGGGGGTATTTCAACAAGTTATGCAATTCTGATAAAGTTCTAGAAGAAGCCCAGGAACAGGCAAGACACCTCGCCGACGGCCCGACCTTCGCGCATAGCATCACCAAGCGTCAGCTCCACATGGAATGGAACATGAGCGTCGACGAGGCCATCACCGCCGAGGCCGAAGCGCAGGCCATCTGCATGCAGTCCCAGGACTTCCAGCGCGCGTT
Organism: Alphaproteobacteria bacterium UBA830; assembly: GCA_905181725.1. Taxonomy (GTDB): domain Bacteria; phylum Pseudomonadota; class Alphaproteobacteria; order MPNO01; family UBA830; genus CAXBCP01. The sequence goes on along the minus strand of CAJIYX010000080.1, from coordinate 2,749 downwards.
TGATGCTTTTGTTGCCAAGCAGAAACCCGTCTTCGAGGGGAACTGAGCCGTGCCCGAACAGACCTATCTCAACTGGCCGTTCCTCGAGGATTCCCACCGTGCCCTCGCCCGCGACTTTCGCGCGTGGGCAGACCGTGAGATTGCCCCGCTTGCCGAGGAAGAACCGTCCGATGAGGCTGGGCTCGATGCGCTTGCCCGCGAACTGATCAGCCGCCTCGCCGATGGCGGCTGGCTGCGCTATTCGGTGCCTGCCCCGTGGGGCGGCATTCATGAGACGCTGGATGTCCGCGCGCTGTGCCTGATGCGCGAGACGCTGGCGCAGTATTCCGGCATGGCGGATTTTTCGTTTGTCATGCAGGGGCTGGGCAGCGGTCCGATCTCCCTGTTCGGGTCCGAAGAGATCCGCAGAAAATACCTGCCCGACGTCGCCGCCGGTAAACGCATCGCCGCGTTTGCCCTGTCTGAGCCTGAATCCGGCTCAGACGTTGCAGCGATGACGGCAAATGCACGGCTGGACGGCGACACATACATCCTAAACGGCGAGAAAACGCTGATCTCCAATGGCGGTCTTGCCCACCAGTACGTCGTTTTCTGTCGCACCGAAGACGCGCCCGGCGCCAAGGGCCTGTCTGCGCTGGTGGTCGATGCTGACACCCCGGGCCTCGCCTGTACCGAACGGTTTAACGTGATCGCCCCCCACCCGCTCGGGCGGATCAAATTCGAAGACTGCCGGGTACCGGCGTCACACCTGCTCGGCAACCCCGGCGACGGGTTCAAGATTGCCATGTCGTCGCTCGACGTATTCCGCTCGACCGTCGGTGCCGCGGCACTCGGTTTCGCACGGCGCGCCCAGGACGAGGCCATCGCACAGGCGCGGAGTCGGCTGTCATTCGGCAAACCACTGGCGGGTTACCAGCTCATTCAGGAAAAGATCGCCGACATGGCGCTCAAGATCGATGCGGCGGCATTGTTGGTTTACCGGTCTGCCTGGACCAAGGATACGCAAGGGGCGCGGGTCACGCGCGAAGCCGCGATGGCGAAGCTTTACGCCACGGAAAGCGCGCAGGAAGTGATCGATCAGGCGGTCCAGATATGGGGCGGCATGGGGGTCGTCGTCGGATCGACAGTCGAGCGGCTCTACAGGGAAATCCGGGCTTTGCGGATTTACGAAGGCACCAGCGAAATCCAGAAACTGATCATCGCCGGGCAGGCAATCGCCGCCGTCGAGGCAGAGGAAGCCGCAAAAGAGGCGGAGTAATACGCATGAGCAAGCACCTGCCGGGTGGCCCGACCGCCCATATAGACACCTTTGCCGCGGATAACCTGCCGCCCAAGGACCAGTGGCCGGAATTCGATTTCGACTCCCTGCCCGAACTTCAGGCCTATCCCAACCGGATGAATGCCGGTGTCGAGCTGCTGGACCACATGTGCGAGACCGGCCACGGCGACAGCCCGGTCCTGCATTACGAAGAGACGACCTGGACCTATTCGGAGCTTCGCGACCTCGCCGATCGTATCGCCAAGGTGCTGGTCGAGGATCACGGCCTCGTGCCCGGCAACCGTGTGCTGCTGCGCGCCGCCAATAACCCGATGCTGGTTGCCTGCTGGTGCGCCGTCCTGAAAGCCGGTGGCATCTGCGTGACGACGATGCAGCTGCTGCGCGCGCGTGAGCTGGTCTATATCGTCGAAAAGGCAGAGGTCCGCCACGCGCTATGCGATATATCGCTTGCCGAAGCGATGGAAGAAACCATCACCCGCAAGCCTGAGCTTGCCGAAACGCTGTATTTCACCGCAACGGGTGGCGGCGATGCGTCGCTCGACAACGCGGTTGCGGGCAAAACGGGCGGCCTCCAGAATTGCGATACGGCGGCGGACGATACGGCCCTGATCGCCTTTACATCCGGCACGACGGGCACGCCGAAGGCGACCATGCATTTCCACCGCGACGTGATCGCGATGTGCGACTGCTTCCCCCGCTCGTTCGGCATGGCGGAACCGCATGACATCTTTACCGGAACGCCGCCGCTCGCCTTCACCTTCGGGCTGGGCGGGCTGACCTGTTTTCCGATGCGCTTTGGTGCATCTACACGCTTCTTTCCTGCCCCGCTTAGCCCCGAAGACATGATGGCGGCAATCGAGAAGTACAAAATCACCAGCATCTATACGGCACCGACAATGTATCGCCTGCTCGCGGAGCTTGCCGACAAATACGATATCTCCAGCCTTGAGAAATGCGTGTCCGCAGGCGAAACCCTGCCCAAGGCAATCTGGGAATCTTTTCATAAAGCGACCGGTATCCGCATCGTCGACGGGCTGGGATCGACCGAGATGATCCATATCTTCGTCGCCGCCAGCCGCGAATATATGCGCCCCGGCTTTACCGGCAAGGCAATCCCCGGTTATCGCGCGAAGATCGTCGATGAAGACGGGAACGATCTCGGCCCCAACCAGCCCGGGCTGCTGGCAGTCAAAGGCCCAACGGGGTGCCGCTATCTCGCCGACGACCGCCAGAAGGTCTACGTGAAGGACGGCTGGAATTTTCCCGGCGATATGTACGAGATGAACGAGGAAGGCTACTTCCGCTACGTCGCGCGGGCCGACGACATGATCATTTCCGCCGGCTACAACATTTCCGGCCCCGAGGTCGAAGTCGCCCTGATCGACCACGAAGCGGTCGCCGAATGCGCCGTGATCGGCAAACCCGACGAGAAACGAACCAATATCGTCAAAGCCTTCGTCGTGCTCCATA
>CAJIYX010000079.1 GCA_905181725.1 Alphaproteobacteria bacterium UBA830 | reverse complement strand
ACAACCAACCCGGGCCAACCCGCCGGGCCCATCAACAAGGTTGCATCGGGTGGGGAACTTGCCCGACTTCTCCTTGCGCTCAAAGTGGCACTTTCGACATCGAACCGGGTCACGACGCTGGTTTTCGATGAGGTAGACGCCGGTGTCGGTGGCGCAACCGCGGCATCCGTCGCAGAACGCCTGTCGCGGCTGTCCGACGGCGTTCAGGTACTTGTCGTCACCCATTCACCGCAGGTCGCGGCCCGCGGCGCGCGCCACCTCCATGTGATAAAATCGATCGAGACCGTTGATGGTGGCGACAACACGGTTACCGCCGTGACGGAACTGTCAATCGACGAGCGGCGCGAAGAGATCGCCAGAATGCTTGCGGGGGCGACGGTCACGGAAGAAGCCCGAGCGGCCGCCGACAGCCTGATCGAAGAATTTTCCCGATGAAGACCGAAGACGAATGAAAACCGAAGACGAGTTTCCCGAACTTGCATCCCTGACCGCGGAAGAAGCAGCGGCCCGGCTGGCAGAACTCGCTACGGAAATCGACCAGCACGACAAAGCTTATCACCAGAAAGACGCGCCCGAAATTTCAGATGCGGGTTACGACCGGCTACGCAGGCTCAATACCGCCATAGAGAGCAAGTTCCCCAATCTGATCCGGAGCGACAGCCCCAGCCAGAACGTCGGCGCTGCCCCGGCCACCGGTTTTGGCAAGGTCACCCATAGCCGCCCCATGCTCTCGCTCGACAATGCTTTCGACGGCGAGGACGTGGAAAATTTCGTTGGCCGTGTGCGCCGCTTCCTCGGCCTTGCCGAAGACGAACCCGTCGAGATCGTTGCCGAACCCAAGATAGACGGTCTGTCCATTTCGCTCCGCTATGAGGACGGCAAATACGTGCAGGCAGCAACCCGCGGTGACGGCGCCGTCGGCGAGAATGTCACCGCCAATGTGGCAACCATTTCAGAAATTCCGGACACCCTCGGCCCGGGGGCGCCAGATGTCGTCGAGATCCGGGGCGAGGTATACATACGGCATGACGATTTCGCCGCCCTGAACCGCGCCCGCGAGGAAAGCGATCAGGCTGTGTTCGCGAATCCCCGGAACGCTGCCGCCGGATCGCTCCGCCAGCTTGATGTGACGGTCACGGCGTCCCGAAACCTGAAGATGTTCGCCTATGCCGCCGGCGAGCTCTCTGAACCGGTGGGCGACAGTCATTCAGGGTGGTTGGAACAACTCTCCGACTGGGGGTTTTCGGTCAATCCTCAGTCAAAGCTCTGTCAATCGACCACAGAAGTACTGGATACCTATAAAGCAATTGGCGAAGGCCGCGCTGCCCTGCCCTACGACATCGACGGAGTTGTCTACAAGGTGAACCGGCATGACTGGCAGGAGCGCCTGGGCATGGTCAGCCGCGCACCACGCTGGGCAATTGCCCATAAATTCCCGGCAGAACAGGCGCAAACGGTTCTCGAAAAGATCACTATTCAGGTCGGACGCACTGGTGCGATTACCCCGGTCGCAAATCTGCTGCCGATTACCGTCGGCGGGGTCGTCGTCAGCCGGGCAACCCTGCACAACGAAGACGAACTCCGCCGCAAGGACGTGCGCGAAGGCGACACGGTGATCATTCAGCGCGCCGGGGATGTCATCCCCCAGATCGTGCGCGTGGTTGAAGAAAAGCGCGATCCGGCCTCAACACCCTTTACGTTCCCGACCGTCTGTCCGTGTGAGTTGCAGACACCGGTCATCCGGCAGGAAGGCGGCGTTGTCGCCAGGTGTTCGGGCGAGCTTGCATGTCCCTTTCAGCAGGTCGAACGCATTCGCCATTTCGTTAGCCGGGATGCCTTCGATATCGACGGGCTCGGCGAAAAACAGGTCAAAGCGTTTTTCGATCGCAAGATGATCCGCACACCGGTCGATATTTTCGATCTTGAACAAAACGACAGCAAGGCGCTGGATCCGCTGCGGCGATGGGAGGGATGGGGCGAAAAATCCGTCACCAAACTTTTCGCGGCGATAGATGCACGGCGGTCCATCGGCTTTGACCGTCTGATTTACGGATTGGGCATTCGCCAGATCGGCCAGGCGACGGCCCGTCTACTCGCCCGACAATACGGCGACTTCGCGACATGGCACAACGCCATGGCGGCCGCCGCGGCAGAACGGGCAGCAACGCCCGACGAGATGAAAAAACCCGAACTTGTGGGCGAAAACTATGCCGATCTGTGCAATATCGACCAGATCGGTATCAGTGTCGCGGACGATCTTACGGCGTTCTTTTCGGAGCCTCACAATCTCGACATCCTGAAAGGCTTGGAAGATCGGCTGGAGGTTGAGGCGCTTGAGGCGCCCGCAGCCAATACCGCGGTCACCGGAAAAACCGTCGTCTTTACCGGTACCCTGTTCACCATGACCCGCGGTGAAGCCAAGGCAAAAGCGGAATCCCTGGGCGCCAAGGTGTCGGGCTCGGTCTCGAAAAAAACGGATTACATCGTCGTCGGCGCCGATGCCGGCTCGAAGGCAAAGAAGGCCCAGGAGCTCGGCGTTACCGTGCTGTCAGAAGACGAATGGCAGGCGATGATCGCATAACGCTTGCCCGACGCTGCCGCGTGCGCCTGACGATCGTCAGATAGGCGCCGTCACGGCCTCCAGCCAGTTGCGAACGCCTTCATCGACCAGCGGCGACAGCGTTTCACGGACACGTGCATGATAGGCATCCAGCCAATCCCGCTCGACCTCCGTCAACAGGTCGCGATCGATCAGGTTCCGGTCGATAGGTGCCAGCGTGATGGTCTCGAATTCCAGCATCTTGCGCTCGGTGTCAGCCGTCGCGCTGCCCTCGGCGACAACCACGAGATTTTCGATGCGAATGCCGTACGCACCCTCTTTGTAGTAGCCCGGCTCGTTGGACAGGATCATGCCCGGCTCCATCGCCACACCGCCACCCTGCTTCGAAATACGCTGCGGCCCCTCGTGAACGCCGAGATAGCTGCCGACACCGTGACCGGTGCCGTGATCGTAATCCAGTCCCGCCTCCCACAGCGCCAGACGCGCAAGGGCGTCTATCTGGCTACCATGCGTACCGACGGGGAAGCGCGCCGTCGCGATGGCAATATGGCCCTTCAGGACCCGCGTATTTCGCTCTTTCGCCTGTGCGGAAGCGCCTTTCCCGTCACCGATAAAAACGGTCCGGGTCACATCCGTGGTGCCATCGAGATACTGCGCGCCTGAATCGACCAGGTAGACGTCACCGGCGTTCAGCGCCCGGTCGGTTTCAGGCGTCACCCGGTAGTGCACAATCGCCCCGTTCGGCCCGCTACCCGAAATCGTATCGAAGCTGAGCCCGCGAAATTTGTCATCCGTCCGGCGGCATTGATACAGGTGATCGGCTGCCGATATTTCGGTAACGCCACCTTTCGGACCAGTTTCCGCCAACCAGGCAAGAAACGTCGTCAACGCAGCACCATCGCGAATATGCGCCGCACGCGTTCCTTGAATTTCAGTGCCGTTCTTGCATGCCTTCGGCAAGACGCACAAATCCGTCCCGGCGGACAGAGAAGCGCCGGCGGCATCCAGCGTGAGGCGGATCCATTCCGGTGCGCTTGCCGGATCAACACGGACCGACCCTTCCGATTTTGCCAGTGCCGCAAGCCTGTCGGAAAAATCTTTGGGCGGCAGGATCGAAACACCGGAATCGAGCATGGCCCGGGCAGATGCGGGGATTTTCCGGGCATCGACGAACCAGTCAATATCGCCGGAGAGCCGCACGATGGCGTATCCAAGTGCCAGCGGCGTATTTGGCACGTCAGACCCACGGATATTCAGAAGCCATGCAATGGAATCCGGCGCGCTGAGGACTGACGCGGTGCATTGCGCGACCTCAAGACCTTCGGAAAACTGCCGACGTTTCTCCAACGAGGCCACCCCTGCGTGCTCCTGCCCCAGCGACATAACCGGGCCCAGCGGAATGGGCGGCTGATCTTCCCATACCCGGTCGACCGGGTTTTGTTGTACCGGCACGAGCTCGGCGCCTGCCTCGGTACAGGCGACCCGAAAACGCGCGGTGCCGGTCGATGTGTGAAGCCACGGATCGAAGCCCAGACGCGCACCCTTTGGCAGGTTTTCCCGCAACCAGGCTTCTGGAGACGTCTCTGCAAGCGCGACCGGCGTAAATGCCGTCGTGACGACCTGGTGGCGGACCTGCAGCGTATAGCGTCCATCGACGAAGATCGCCGCTTTGTCTGCAAACACGATCGCCATTCCTGCCGACCCGCCAAAACCCGTCAACCAGGCGAGGCGTTGCGATCTTTTAGCGATGAATTCGCCCTGGTGTTCATCCGCGAGCGGCACGAGTAACCCGTCGAGCTGCTGTTCTGCCAATTCTGCCCGCAGGGCCGCCAGACGTTCCAGCGGGGCCGGGACCTGGCCCAGCCCCGAACGATCATCTGCGCGCAGGGCATCAATCCGGGCGCGGACGTCCGCAGGGTTCTCGTGTTCGAAAAGCTCCGCCAGCACATCGTCAACGCCGTTAACATCGGTCAGGAATGCAGAAGCAGCAATTCCTTCCAGCTGGGTGGTATCTATCGTAGCCTCCAATATGGCGGAAAACCGACGTTTCGGTCCGTCATTTGCGGGTACGGTAGCGCTCCGGGGCGGCGCGGACAATATGATTGCGAATGAAGGTCGGATTGCCGTAGGGTCCGGGGGTTGCTGAAGTATCGCCAGCGGCCGATTGTATGTTGGGTAAGCGAGAGTAAAACGTGCAGAAAATCATTCTGATCGCCGCGGCCATCATCGCGGCCGGCACAAGCATTGCGGCAGCGCAATCCACTCCCAAGACGACTAAAAAATTCGGTGACTGGGCGCTTTCCTGCCGCCAGTTGAAAACCGATGGCCCCGAGCGCTGCGTCCTGTTCCAGGATATCCTCTGGCAGACCAGCGGCAAGCGCATCCTGAACGTGTCGATCGCGCGCCCGGCAAAGGGACAGCCCTATGTTGCCGCCATAACGGCGCCGCTTGGCATTCTTCTGCCCGCAGGACTGACGCTTCATGTGGATGAAAAGGAACTTGTCCGGTTCCCCCTCCGGTTCTGCAATATCAACGGGTGCCGCGGCCAGTTTCCAATCACCGAAGACATGCAGAAGCTGTTCACGGCGGGTAAAAAAGGGCGGGTCATCTTCCGCCAGCCCAATGGCCAGCCGTTGCGCGTCGAGTTCTCCCTGAAGGGATTTGCGGCCGGCTTTATGGACCTTAAAACCAAGTAAAGTCTGACGTCCGTCTCCAGGCTTTCGGCCGCTTCAGGCCTCCCGATATCTCAGGATCCTGGCCGCGTCAGAATGAGCGTCGACCAGTTTCCAAGGTCGATCCGGTCCTTTAACGACAACCCGCCCGCACGATAAGCGTTCGTCACGCTCTCCGCCTGCTCAAGCAGAATACCGGACAGGATCACATGCCCGCCAATGGCGGCGATGCCTGAAATACCGGGTGCCAGCGCAATCAGCGGATTGGCAACGATATTGGCGAGGATCAGATCATACGGTGCGGACGTCATAACCTCCGGACTGTCGAGTCCGTCGCTGACAGCAAATCTGATGCGGTCTTCGACGCCGTTAATCGTGGCATTTTCCCGGGCGACATCAATCGCAATCGGATCAATGTCACTGGCCATGACATCAACGTTAAACCGCTTGGCAACCGCAATCGCCAGAATCCCGCTGCCGGTGCCGATATCGATGGGCGATTTCGGCGGTTGGTCTGACACCACCGCTTCCAGCGCCATCAGGCATCCCTGTGTCGTTTCATGATTTCCTGTGCCGAAGGCAAGCCCCGCATCGATCTGGATCGCGATGGAGTTTGCCGGCGGTGTATCGCTAATATGAGAGCCGAATACGTAATACGGCGGTACATGAATGGGCGTCAGGGTCTTCTCGACCTCAGCGACCCAGTCTTTCTGAACCACGACGGCGAAACTGATGTCCGGGGTGCTGACCCCTGCCGCCATCGCCGCCGCCGAGACGCTTGCCTCGACAGCCATCTTATCGGGCGGACCCTCCGCATAGCCGGTAAGACGCCAGCGCGGCGTGCCTTCGATCTCGAATATCGCGTGCCCCGTCACGAACGCCTCGATAGAAGCCTCAAACGCCGCCCGGTGATCGTCCGTCGGCAGCTCAAATCCGAATTCCCACATTTCAGGATTCGTCATGCCGTCTCCACGAAGCTTTCCATTACCTTTTTCATACCGGCCTTTTCAAAATCGATTTCCAGCTTACCGCCCTCGTTCGACTGCACGGTGCCATAGCCGAATTTCTGGTGAAAGACCCGGATACCCACCGCGACCAACCCCGAAGGGGCAGGCTCTTGCAACGAAGACGGGCGCGATACCCTCTCCGTGCTTCTGCCGCCGGACCTCATCCGCTGATAACCCGGCCCGCGGCCCTGCTGGCTCGCGCCCCAGTTTTGATCGCCGGACGATGTCATGCCAGGCTCACCGATGCCGCCATACAGCCCGGGCTCGACAACATGTTCGACAAATTCATCCGGCAATTCATCGATAAACCGCGACGGCGCGCAGGAAAGCCACTGGCCATACACCCGGCGGCTGGATGCATGGCAGATCCACACCCGCTGTTTCGCCCGGGTAATGCCGACATAGGCAAGCCGGCGCTCTTCTTCCAGCGCCGCAGAACCACCATCGTCCACCGACCGGCGGTTAGGGAAGACCTCCTCCTCCCAGCCCGGCAGAAACACATGGTCGAATTCCAGCCCCTTGGCCGCATGCAGCGTCATCAGGCTCGCCATCTCGCCCGCCGCACCATCGTCACGGTCCATGACGAGGCTGATATGCTCCAGAAAACCTTCAAGCGATTCAAACTCGCGAAGCGCGGAAACCAGTTCTTTGAGGTTCTCAAGCCGGCCCGGCGCGTCCGGTGCCTTGTTGTTCTGCCACATGTCGGTATAGCCGGATTCATCGAGCACCGTGCCGGCCAGTTCCATCTGATCGACGGCCTGCGACATGGCACGCCAGCGATCGAAAGCCTCTAGCAGTTTGCGCAGCGATGAGCGCGCCTGCGGCTTAATCTCATCGGTCTCGATAATCTGGCGGGCGGACTCGTATAGAGAAATATTCTGCGCCCGGGAATGACGATGAATGGTCTGGAGCGTCGCTGTACCGAGCCCCCGTTTAGGGGTGTTGATGATGCGTTCCAGGGCAAGATCGTCATTCGGCTGGGCGACGACCCGCAGATAGGCAATGGCGTCGCGGATTTCCGCACGTTCATAGAAGCGCGGCCCACCGACGACACGGTACGGCACACCCAGTGTGATCAGACGTTCTTCGAATTCACGCATCTGGAAACTGGCGCGCACGAGGATCGCCATCCCATCCAGCGAGGCACCGCCGCGCTGCAGGGTTTCGATTTCATCACAGATAAAGCGCGCTTCGGATTCGCCGTCCCAGACCGCCCTGATATGCAGGGGCTCGCCGCTTTCGGCTTCGGTCCACAGGGTTTTGCCCAGACGCCCGCTATTGTGAGCGATCATCTGAGAGGCGGCGGACAGGATCTGCTGGGTCGACCGATAGTTCTGTTCCAGCCGGATCACTTTGGCGCCGGGAAAGTCCTTGTCGAACCGCAGAATATTGCCCACCTCGGCACCGCGCCAGCTGTAGATCGATTGATCGTCATCACCGACACAACAGATGTTGTTGCGGCCCTGCGCCAGCAGGCGCAGCCACAGATACTGGGCGACGTTCGAATCCTGGTATTCATCGACCAGAACATAGTGGAACTGCTGCTGGTAGTCGGCGAGCACATCCGGATGTTCGAGAAACAACGTCACGCAATGCAACAGAAGATCGCCGAAATCAGCGGCATTCAGAACCTTCAGCCGATCCTGATAGATTTTATACAGCTCCCCGATGCGGCCATCGGCGATATCTCCGGCCTCGGCCACACCGACCTTGTCCGGCGTGAGGCCGCGGTCCTTGAAACGCTCGATCGCGGCATGGACGGCGCGGGCCGGCCAGCGCTTGTCGTCGATCTCCTCGGCCTCGATGATCTGCTTCACCAGCCGGATCTGGTCGTCCTGATCAAGGATCGTGAAATTCGACTGCAGACCGACCAGTTCTGCGTGCCGGCGCAGCATCCGCGTGGCAATCGCGTGGAACGTTCCGATCCAGAGCCCTTCAGAGGCACCACCGATCATCGCCGCCACACGGTCGCGCATTTCACGCGCCGCCTTGTTGGTGAACGTCACGGCTAGGATCTGGTTCGGCCAGGCACGGCGCGTTACCAGAATATGGCCGATACGGGTTGTGAGGACGCGTGTTTTACCGGTGCCGGCCCCGGCCAGCACCAGAAGCGGACCGTCAACCGATTCGACGGCCTCGCGCTGGGGGTCGTTCAGCCTCTGAAGGTAAGGTGCTGTGGGTTGCGCGGGTACATCGAGTGGATCTGTATTGGCTGTCATTGGCTGATTATATCAGGCGTGCGCATCCGGGGCGCGGCGAAACCGGGGAAATCCGAATCGCACCCGCACGCAAATCGATAACGGGAGAGGCCCTCGGACAGAGGTTAACCAAGTCTGCAAAATTGTATGAAAATCAGCCATCTGCCGGATAGTGTCTCGCGGGAGTCGGACACAACAATCACAGGTAGTTATCGCATGGCAGATTCCGACGACCTGCACGAATTGTCCGGCTATTTCACAGCCTGTGAGGCTTTTGCCAAAGCACGGTTCAACGACCTCCCTGCGGAACGCCGCGAACATGTCGCAACCTGGAGCGCCGCCGTCATGGCATCTTTGAAAGACGAGAAAATAACGACATCGGATATTCAACTGATGCTTGGAACCCATGCCGGGATGGCGGTTCGCGAAGAAAACGCACCTGACGGGTTGGACAAGACCGATCTGCGGAACCATGGGCGCAATTTGCTGGTCGGGGCTTTTGAGCGTGGCTGCGACGGAATTTCACTGCTGGACCTCAAACGCTGACGTCGCCCGCCCCCGGCCCGCAGAAACCTCCCGACGAAACCACCGGACGATTACCGGCTCAGACCTCGCCGCGTTCCTCGCGCCGGGCATCGAGCAGAGCGCGGTTGTAAATCAGCATCACGTCGATTTCATGAAGAAATCCGGCCAGCTTCATCGATTTCCGGTCTTCCACCACCGCGACATGCTCCTCACCCGTGTCCTGCATCATTTTGAGCGCGCCTTCGAGCGTATCACCGGCGGAAAGCGACGGCGGATGCAGCCGCGCGACATCGCGGGCATTGACCACATCGTCGATCGAGTGATCGAAAGCGCTATCTGACAGATCGCCGAGCGTAATTGTGCCGAACAGCCCACCGTTGTCGTCTACGACGAACAACTCGCCATGCGGCGCAGTCAGCAGTTTTTCGCGTACCCCGTTGATGTTGAGCGATTGCGCCACCGGCGTGAACTGATGGCTCATCACATCGGACACATGTGTCGTGGTCATTAACCCCGATTCACGTCCACCTTTGATATTGATCCCACGCCGGTCGAGCTGCCAGGTAAAGAACGAATTACCGCGAACCTGTTGGGTGATCACAGATGCGATCACCACCGCCATCATCACGGCAATCGTCAGCGCATAGTTCGCCGTGAGTTCGAACACGATCAGAATGGTCGAGATCGGCGCGCCCAGAACCGCGCCCGACACCGCCCCCAATCCGACCAGCGTGTAGGCTGAATGGCCGGATGACAGATGCGGGAAAAACTCGGTCGCAACAACCCCGAATGCACCACCGACCATCGCGCCGATAAACATGGACGGTGTAAAGACGCCACCCCCGAATCCGGCCCCGACGCAGATCGCCGTCGCGGCAGTCTTCGCGGCGATCAGGGCAATCAAAAGCGCCAGTCCGTATTGACCTTTCAGGGCAAAGTCGGTCGCTTCGTAACCGACACCCAGCACCTGCGGAAAGGCCAGCGCAATTACCCCGACACATAACCCGCCAAACATGGGTTTCAGCCATCCCGGAACCGGTATCCGGGCAAAAACATCCGCCGAGAATTCACACGACCGCAGGAAAATAACCGCCGACATCGCGCAAACGACGCCAAGCAGGGCAAATGCCGGAAACTCCCAGAAAGACACAATGGTCTGATCGGGGATGATAAATGCAGGGAAATCGCCAAAATAAAGACGCGTGATGATTGTGCCGGTAACCCCCGCGATGACAATCGGCGCAAACGCGCTGAGAGCGTAATGCCCGATCACAACTTCGAGGGCAAAGAACACCCCGGCGATCGGCGCATTGAACGAAGACGCCACCGCTGAGGCAACGCCGCAACCCAGCAGCGTGACCGCCTGCGAGCGGCTGAGGCGGAGCCTTGTCGCCACGAAGGATGACAGGGCGGCCCCAAGATGAACGACAGGCCCTTCCCGGCCAACGGATGCACCGACGCCGATAGAGGCTATGCTTACCGCGGCGGCACCCAGTCCCTCGCGCAGGGTAATCGCACCGGAGCGCAGCGCCGCCGCCTCCATAACGTCCGCGACGCCCCGGGGGCGCCGGTTCGGCATCAGATAATGCACCATCAGGCCGACAAACAACCCGCCCGCCGTCGGCACAAGAACAATCTGCCAGTCCGGCAGCGCCTCGATAAATCCAGACATCTGTTCAAGGGACGCCCCGAACGTTGCCGTCTGTAGAAGCTCGACGCCTTCGCGAAAAACAATCGCCCCGAACGAGGCGGCCGAGCCGGTGAGGACAGCCAGCAGGATTAGAATAAGCTGCTGATTACGAATGAACCGGTAGACCGGTTCAAAAAAAGGCTTGCCCGTCACGTCGCGCCACCCGGGAAAGGAAGCCCGCTGACAAAGAATTCACAAAATGGATTCAATCGGTTGGAAGGCATCCAGATAGGTTTATAGCGACGGGCGGTGTGCGAAAAGCCCAAATTACCAATCCCGCTTCTATTTCCGCTGTATGCTGATCGTATGACCTTGCTGGTCCGGCGCGGGCAGATCGCCGTGAACGTCAAACATATCGGCCGCCTTTTGCCGGATACCGTCCGACATCGGCACCACCTTCCGGACACCGAGATCGACGTGGACGGTCATGATCTCGTTGGTCGCTGACAGGAAGCCCTTTTCGGCGTGATACATCCTGTGAAAATAATGCAGCCGTTTTTCATCGTGATCGAGGAGCTGCGTCGAGACCGATACCTCGTCCCCCTCCAGCACCTCGGCCAGATAAGTGGTGTGGATCTCGACCGCGAAGGTCGAACAATTGGAATCCAGGCGATAGGGCTTGTCGATACCGAGACTGTCATGGAACACGTCGGTCGCATGATCAAAAATCAGAACGTAATAGGCCATGTTCAGATGGCCGTTATAGTCGCACCATTCGCTGCGAACGGTCTCCCGCCAGATGGCCGGAAGTTCCGTCCCGCCCATCAGGATTTAAGTGCCTGACGGGCACGGACCAGAACGTCCATCGCCTTGAACGCATCCTCGATCAGCGGGAAAGTCGGCACACCGCGCGGCTCGAGGAATGCCTTGGCTTCCTCGTTACACGCATGATCGCCACTGAAGGAAATATAGAGGGGCTTCTTCGGATATTTGGCTGCAAGCTCCGGGATAAAGTCGAGCGACGGCATACCCAGCTCCTTGGTCAGGATCATGATCGACACAACCGCATCGACATTCGGGTCCTTGAACACGGCTTCCATCGCTTCCCGGTACGCAAATTCCATACCGTGCACGGTGGCGCTCGGGAAGATATCGACGGGATTGCTGAGGCGGATAAAGGGCGGGCTGATTTCTTTCAGCCGGTCCATCGTCTTGGCCGTCAGGTCCGGGAAGGTGAGATTAAGCCTCTGGCGGCACAGATCGCTGATATGGACGATAAACGCCCCCGACGGCGACACGAAGCCGACGCGGTTACCGGCCGGCACAGGCATCGATGCCACGGCCTTTGCCGCAAGGAACAGATGCGAGAATTCATCAATCCGGACAACGCCCGCCTGGCGCAGCGCGCCGTCGAGAATCCGGTCGTCCGAGCCGAGCGACGCGGTATGCGACAGCGCGGCTGCCGCACCATCCGGCGTCGCCCCGCCTTTGAGCATGATCACCGGTTTTTTCGGTGTCACCTGACGCGCGATCTCGATGAAGTCACGCGGACGGCGCAGACTTTCGAGATAAAAGAATATCGCATCGGTGTGTTTGTCGGTCGCGAGAAATTCGAACACGTCGGTCTCGTCGATATCGACCGTATTGCCGAGCCCGATACAGCGCGCAACGCCGTAATTCTCCGCCGACATGATGTGCTTCATCATCGCGCCGGTGAAATTGCCGGTCTGCGCAACGTAGGAAATACCGCCCTTCGGGATCTCACCGAGCGGGAAGAAGCTGGACGTGAAATCGGCAGGCGTCGAGATATGGCCTGCCGTATTGGGGCCGAGCACCCGCACACCCGTTTCCCGGGCCGCCCGCGCCAGGTCTTCCTGCAGGTCTTCGCCGGCATGATCGACTTCCGCAAATCCACCGGCGACCAGCACGATCGATCCGATTTTGCGCGCGGCACAATCGCGTACGGCCTGCGGCGTCGCCTGTGCAGGCAGGATCACGATAGCAAGGTCGATACCTGACGGCAGGTCTTCGATCGAATTGAAAACCTTCATCCCCAGCAACCGCCCGCCCCGCGGATTTACCGGATAGATGTTTCCGGCATACCCATTGGCGCGCATGTTCTCGATCACCACACGGCCCGGACGACCTTTGGTGGCGGATGCGCCGATCACGGCGACATTGCGCGGCGCGAAAAAGCGTTTGAGATTTCTTTTCGCAGTCATTTTGCGTCTCCCGCGGCTTTAAGAATGACCAGGCCGTCGACCGCGATGGGTTTGGAGCCGTTAATGATCAGCGGATTGATATCGATTTCAGCGATTTCAGGATTATCGACGGCAGCCTTACCGACCCCGACAATCGCACGGGCAAGCGCTGCCCGGTCGACCCGGGCCATCCCGCGCACGGCA
>CAJIYX010000078.1 GCA_905181725.1 Alphaproteobacteria bacterium UBA830 | reverse complement strand
ACCTTACTTTCCACCATTCCAGAGCGTAATTGTCCGTGTCTTACGAGATACCCGAAACCATGACTGCAATCGAGATCGCCGAGTTTGGCGGCCCCGAGGTATTGAAGCCCGCAAGCCGTCCGACCCCGACCCCGGGCGAGGGTGAATTGCTGGTCAAGACGGCAGCCGTGGGTATCAATTTCCCCGATACCATGCAGCGCCAGGGTGCCTACCCGCCGCCGCCAGGCACCACCGACATTCCGGGCCTCGAACTTGCCGGCACGGTTGTTGCCGTTGGCAGCGGCGTCACCGGCTTTGCGCCGGGCAACGAGGTCTGCGGACTGGTCTCGGGCGGGGCATATGCCGAATACTGCATCGTTCCCACAGCAACGGCCCTGCCGCTGCCCAAGGGCTACGACATGCTGAACGCGGCGGCGATTCCGGAAAATTTCTTTACCGTCTGGACCAACCTGTTCGACGGCGTCCAGCTTACCGCGGACGACACCATCCTGATCCATGGCGGATCAGGCGGTATCGGCACCGCCGCGATTCAGGTCGCGAAGGCGTTCGGCGCGACGGTCTTCACCACGGCGCGCAATGCCGAGAAATGCAAAGCCTGTGAGGAACTGGGCGCGACGCGCGCGATCAACTACACCGAGGAAGATTTCGTCGAGGTCGTCAAGCACGCGACCGGCGGCGTCGGGTGTACGGTCGTAATGGACATGGTCGGCGGCGATTATTTCAACCGGAACTTGGATGTTCTGGCCCCCGACGGGCGGATGGTGCAGGTCGCGGTGCAGAAAGGCGCAAAGGTCGAGCTCTTCATCCCGACCATCATGGCCAAGCGGATCCGCTATACCGGATCCACTCTGCGCCCGAGAACGATCGAACAAAAAGGGGTAGTCGCAAAGGCCGTGTGCGAGAATCTCTGGCCGTTATTCGAAAAAGGCGATATCAAACCTCTGATTTTTAAAACCTTCCCGCTGGAAAATGCTGCCGAGGCCCATGCCTTGATGGCATCGAGCAGCCATATCGGGAAGATCATGCTGACAGTCGACGACGCAGGCTGACCCCTGCGCCGCGCGACGGTCGCGACTTAGATACCGAAACGTAGATACAGAAACGTAGACACAGAAACGTAGACACCGAACGTAGCAAGAGAGCACATCGTCATGAGCCGTGAAGTAAACGAAAGCCCGAAGCCGCTGATGCCAAAAGCCACCGCCGTGTGGCTGATCGAGAACACCGCGTTGACGTTCCGCCAGATCGGCGCGTTCTGCGGTCTTCACGATCTTGAAGTCCAGAGCATCGCCGATGATGAAGTCGCCGTCGGCATGGTCGGGTACGACCCGATCGTGAACGAACAGCTGACCAAGGAAGAAATCGGACGCTGCGAGGCCGACCCGGCGGAACGCCTTAAGATGGCGTCGACGACCGTGCCGCGCCCCGCTACCCGCACCAAAGGCCCGCGCTATACGCCGGTCGCCCGACGCGGCGACAAGCCAGACGGGATCGCCTGGCTGGTGAAGCATTTCCCCAATCTGAAAGATGCGCAGGTCTCCCGCCTAATCGGCACGACCAAGCCGACGATCACGGCAATCCGCGACCGGTCGCACTGGAACATGGCGACGATCACGGCCCGTGACCCCGTCGGTCTCGGCCTGTGCAATCGCCAGGACCTCGACAAGGAAGTCATGCGCGCCGGTTACGCATCCACATCGGAAGCGCCGGTCATCGAAGAAGCCCCCAAAGTCTCCACCCCGGCCATGCCGGCATTCAAGCTCTAGGCTGCAGGCTTCGCAGACGACAAAAATTCATAAAGCCCGCCCCGGAACATCCCGGGCGGGCTTTTTTCTATTTCCGCGGCAGCTCAGACATGTGCTCAGACAAGTGCGGCTCCGGCATGTGCCAGGCGCGTCATTTCATCTTTAACGACAAGTTTTCGTTTTTTAATATCCGCTAGGGTGGCTGGGTCCGGCTGAAGTTTTCGCTTTTCGTCCTTCAGCTTCATCTCCAGTGCTTCATGCTTAATTTTCATAAGCTCAATCCGCTCACCTTCACCCATGTCGCCTACCCTCCGTCAGTGAAAAAACAGAACGAAGGAAGGCTAGACCGCGACCGGCAGAATTGTAAAACACCGTTTTGTTTCAGTCTGCGCCACTCTGCTCCCAGAAACCCTAAAGTTTAGCACACGCATCGCGGATGGCCGCGGCATCCTGGCCGCTGAATGCGACTCCCAGCATATGCGCCACATGCGACCGGTCCGCGTCCGTCGCTTCACCGCCGAACGCGACAAAATATCGGGCGACATTGGCCACCGCGTCAGCGAGCCGGATCACATGGGTACGCGAATCATCGGCTTGCCGGTCGATCGCGCCGGCCAGCATCAGTTGCTCCGTATGTTCGCAATCGATCTCCACCTTCTGGATACGCTGGCGGAGCGATTCCGACAGATCGGCAGGCGCCGGTGACATGCCGCCTTTCATCCGCACCCGCACGGCACGCAGCTCCCGGACGACATCGTGATGCCATTCCTGGACCGCACCCGTGACGGTTTTCATCTCCGCCGCACTCAGCGGCCCCCGGCCCGATGCGCCAAGCCACATGCAGAACAGCAGCACGTTCACATCCAGCTCGTGCGCATCCTGCAGCTCAAGGCAGGCCACGCCGACCCCTTCAGACATGTATACGCCCAGAGAGAAATCCCAAAATGGGTGCTCGGGAAATTCAGCCAAAGTATCGCTCCTTCTTCATAAATATTCGGGGCTTCATAAATATTAGGGGCTATGCCGCGCCGGATGCCGCCTCGGATGTCACGTCAGACGCCGCCGGATCGCCGATATAGATACCGAGCCCCGTCGCGGTATGCACCAGGGTGCCGTGCGGATCTACCCGGTGGCTCTTCGCGATTCCATCTGCCAGCGGCACATGCCGGCATTCGCGGTCCGACCAGACGACGAGCCGGTCGAACCGGCCCTCGGCGACGAGGTTCACGGCGCACACGCCGAATGCCGACGCGAACAACCGGTCACGCGGGCTCGGTGCGCCACCACGCTGAACATGGCCGAGAACGGTGACGCGCGATTCCGCGCCGGTCGATTTCTCTATCAGGTCGCTGACGCGCTGGCCGACCCCGCCGAAACTGAACCCGCCATCGCCACGCATCTGCCCGACGGCTTCTTCATCCGGCAGATGCGCCGCTTCGGCAACGATCACAAGCGCGAAGTTCCGGCCATTTTCACGCACATCCAGAATTTTGCGGGTAAGGCCATCCATGGTCCAGGGAATTTCCGGCATCAGGATGGCATCGGCGCCGCCCGATATACCGGCAGACAGGGCGATATGCCCGGCGCTTCGTCCCATGACTTCCAGGACCATCACCCGGTCATGGCTCGCCGCCGTCGGCTGCAGCCGATCGAGCGCCTCGGACGCGACGTCCACGGCCGTCACATACCCGATAGCGTTTTCGGTTTTATCGACGTCGTTGTCGATGGTCTTGGGAATGCCGACAAGGTTCAACCCGCCCTGCAATGCCAGCCGGCGCATGATCGCGAGGCTGCCGTCACCGCCAATGCCGATCAGCGCATCCAGGCCGAGCTCGCGGTAGCCATCTATAATTTCTTCGGAGCGGTCTTTGACGGTGCCGTCGGGCATCGGAAAGGCGAACGGGTCACCGCGGTTCATGGACCCCAGTATCGTCCCGCCCATCCGCAGGATATTGCCGTCGAACTGCTCCAGCGTAAGCTCTTCGGCGGCCACCGGGGTTTCCATCAGCCCGTGGGTGCCGTGGTGGATCCCGAATACACGAAAGCCATATCCTTCGATCGCCCGATAGGCGACCGCGCGGATAGCAGCGTTGAGCCCCGCGCAGTCCCCGCCGCTTGTCAGAACGCCAATTCTCTTCGCTTCCGCCATGAATAAGCCCCATAAATCTGCTGCGAGGACGTACTCAAAATTAACAGTACGCGGCGGTTTCTGCTATCCTTTGCCCGCTAGGAAATAGGAATGAGACTGAATTCATGAGCGAACAGGAAGCCCTGCGCCAGAAGCTGGCGGAACTGGAGCTTGAGCATCGCGATCTGGATGACGTTATTGCACGCCTGACCGAGCGCGCGCCGTACGATCAGTTACAGCTTCAGCGGCTGAAAAAGCGCAAACTGATCCTCAAGGATCAGATATCCCGGATCGAGGACGAGTTACTGCCCGACATCATCGCCTGAAAAAATTTACCTGAAAGGTTTGGCCGAAATGGCAGGTCTGCTGGCGATCAGGCCGGTTTTTTGCGAATACCGGTCTTATGAGCGTACATCGCCTTATCGGCCGCTTCGAGCGCTGCCCCGGCATCGCCGCCACCGCGAATGGTGTGCACCCCGACAGCAACATCGAGACTGATCATTTCACGGTCCCAGTCGAGTGGGCCCTCAGAGATGGTTTTAGCCAGGAATTCCGCTTTGCCCCGGGCCGCATTTTCATCGGCATGGGACAGCATCACCCCGAACTCATCGCCGCCAAGCCGGCCAACGATATCGGATTCACGCACATTGGCCGCAAGAAATTTCGCGACCTTAAGAATCGCCGCATCGTCCGCGACCTGGCCTTTGCTGTCATTGAGCTGCTTCAGGCCGTTCAGATCCAGATAAATCACGCTGGACGGTCTGCCGTAACGTTCGGCATAGGATAAAGCACGCGACAATTCACGGATAAACGCACGGCGGTTTGCCACCGGTGCCAGCGAATCCTGATCGGCGAACTGTTCCAGGTATTCAATCCGGGACATGCTCTGGTCGAGCTCTTGATGGAGCGGGTCGACCTCAGCCATCAGCTGGGTGATTGCTTCCTGCACCTTGGGCGTCAGCTCACTTTGCGGAATACCCAGCACCGACGCGGCATCCGCCGTCCGCGGTCCGGTGGCATTATCTGCGGTCTTGCTGGCTTTCTGGTACGAGCCTAGACTGGCAGCTGCTGCCAGCCGTCGTGTATAGTCTATGCGCATAAGGTCGGTATCCGGTTCTGCAATAAGCTGTTTTCATACCACCCAAGACGTTAATATTTGGTTTAGAGTGGCGGATTCCTGCGCTTTGCGTGAGCCGATCCCGGGCCTATAATGATCTCTTTGTTGCATGTGTTGATGAACGGGGCCGTCATCCTGAGATTATCGGGTTGGCGGCGCGGTATTTAAGGGGAACGAGCATGGTAGCGCGCAAAACGGCGGCAACCTCAAATCGGCGCAAACCGGCGGCGAAGACGCCGCTGGTCGGGATCATCATGGGTTCCAAATCGGACTGGCCGACCATGAAGAACGCGGCCGATATGCTGAAGGCGCTGGGCGTGCCGTTCGAGACAAAAATCGTGTCCGCCCACCGCACTCCGGACCGGCTCGCCGATTATGCCAAATCGGCAAAGGACCGTGGCCTCAACGTGATTATTGCCGGTGCAGGCGGTGCTGCCCACCTGCCCGGCATGGTGGCCTCTATGACCGCCCTGCCGGTGCTCGGCGTCCCCGTTGAAAGCAAAGCGCTGAGCGGCATGGACAGCCTGCTCTCCATCGTCCAGATGCCGGGTGGCATCCCCGTGGGAACGCTCGCCATCGGCACGCCCGGCGCGAAGAATGCAGGCATCATGGCCGCATCCATCATCGCGCTAAAAGACGACAAGGTCGCAAAAAAGCTGGATGCCTGGCGCGCGAAGCAAACCGCCGATGTGCCGGAAACGCCGACGGGCCGCTAACGTGACCAACGACGCGATATCAAATCCGAATGACGCCCCGAACGTGACGCCGAATGCAGCCCCGAACGCAGCCCTGCCGCCGGGTGCCACCATCGGTATTCTGGGCGGCGGACAGCTGGGCCGGATGGCCGCCCTCGCCGCCACGGCCCTTGGCTATCGCTGCCATGTTTTCAGTCCCGACGCCGATGCGCCTGCCAAGGAAGTATCCGCCGCACAGACCACAGCGCCCTATGAAGACCGCGATGCCGCGCGGGCGTTTGCCGCCGCCGTCGATGTCGTGACATTCGAGTTCGAGAACGTGCCAGATGAAACGCTGGCCGTGATCGCCGAAGGTGCGCCTGTGCGCCCTGGCGTCGACGCGCTGCATATTTCCCAGGACCGGGCGATCGAAAAGACGTTTCTCGGCGACAACGAAATTGGCACCGCGCCGTGGGCGCCCATCATCACCGCGGCAGACCTCGACCCTGCCGCCGCCACCGGTTTCCCGGCGATCCTGAAAACCGCCCGGTTCGGCTATGACGGCAAGGGCCAGGTGCGTGTCGACACGGCAGACGATCTCGCCGCCGCCTGGGCGGAGATAAATCAGGTCCCCGCGGTGCTCGAAGGGTTCGTCGATTTCGAACGTGAAATATCGGTCATCGTCGCACGCGGCACCGGCGGCGAGACCAGAAGCTACGTGCCGGTGGATAACGTGCACCGCGACCACATCCTGTTCACGACCACGGCTCCGTCAACGATTGATGCCACGATCGCCGAGGCGGCCCAGGCCATCGCAGACCGGATTGCCGGTGCGCTCAATCTGGTCGGGCTGCTCGCGGTGGAAATGTTCGTCACCCACGATGGCGACATTCTGGTAAATGAAATCGCCCCGCGACCGCATAATTCAGGCCACTGGACGATGGATGCCTGCGCCGTCAGTCAGTTCGAACAGTTTATCCGCGCGGTCTCAGGACTGCCGCTCGGTGATCCGGCGCGTCATTCGGATGCTGTGATGACCAACCTGATCGGCGACGAGGCGGATCAGTGGCTGGAATTCCTGAATGAAGACGGTGCCTGTCTACGTCTATACGGCAAGACCGAGAGCCGGCCGGGCCGCAAGATGGGTCACGTCAACCGGCTGTCACCCATGGTGCGACCAGCCCCGTAAGACTTGCCGCCGTAACGCTTTCGCGCGGCGTCGCGCAGAATACGCAGCGGGTTGGGCGCTTTCATTTTGATATTTTCACTGCGGCGCCGGGCCGAATGAATACGCATAACGTCGGCGATCCGCCGGTCGAGAAATGCCGAGGTCTCAACCCCGCCCTCACTACTATCGTCCAGCCAGAACAGGGTGGTCGAGCCCACCACGCCGGCCAGCAGGCCGCGCTTGGTGTAGAATGAGAAATCGGCAGACCGGTCGCCCACGGCGTACCAGATGTCGTCCACGGTTCTGTACAGCAGCCGGGCGCCGAGGATCGCGTTCTGCGGCATCGCAATCCATGATAGGCTGCGGCGCACGGCTTCCTTGTGGGCCTCAAGCGCTTCGAGCCGCAGCTCGACCGCAATCGTAACCCGTTCGTGAATGCGCATCTCGTCGAGATCGGCGGCGTTGAGCCCGGCAATCATGCGCCGGTCAGCCCAGCGCGAGAAATACCGGATCATGTCACGTGTGCCGCCGGGAAACAGATCCTGTTCGACATCTTCGGTGATACCAAGGTCGCGGGCACCGGCGCGGAGCGCTGCCGGCGACCAGCCGTCGAACGGTGTGTGCGTCAGCGTCGCCTCGATCAGACGATCGCTCAGATCGGCGTCTTTACCCGTATCGGCATCCGTCATTCTTATTCCTCGTCTGCATCGGCATGGTCGTCCGCACCGGCGTCCTGTTCCATTGCGTATTCCATGAAGTTTTTGAGCTCTTCATTGAATGTCAGCATCGACAGGTCGGTCATGCGCATCGGAAACAGCACGCCATCGAGATGATCGATTTCATGCTGCACCACCCGTGCATGGAAATTGGTCGCTTCGCGCTCCACGGCCTCGCCGTTGGGGGCGTAGCCGCGATAAACGATTCGCGAATAGCGCGGCACGGCGCCGGTCATTCCGGGGATCGACAGGCATCCCTCCCATCCCACGGCGAGCTCATCGTCGAGCGGATCGAATTCCGGATTGATCAGCGCGGTCAGAGGTGAAAAATCACTGTCCGCTGCCTCTTCCTCGCCGCGTTCGCGGGGTGATTTGAAGATGATGACGCGCTTGCCTTCATAAACCTGCGGTGCGGCCAGTCCGATCCCCGTCGCATCCTCCATGGTCTCGACCATATTTTCCAGAAGACGCCCGACATCGCGTGAAGTCGGGTCGGCGATCACCTCCGCCGTTTTGAGCAAAACCGGGTGTCCCATGCGGGCTATTTTTAAGAGAGTCATGGAAAATCGGGATCCTGGGGCTGTTTAGAGGCGGAATTCGGCGGTTTCTAGCATAATAAAGAGAATGGCGTTAAGGACTTTAAAATCAACCCTCGTTTATGCTATACACCACCAGACCGTCCGGTGGAAACGCCGGTTTTCGCTGTTTGCAGCGAAACATCAATACAACCGAATTTGATAACGCCCGCAGGAGACCATCGAACCGTGGAAGTTAGTGTTAGAGACAACGACGTAGATCAGGCGCTTCGCGCGCTGAAAAAGAAAATGCAGCGCGAAGGTATTTTCCGGGAAATGAAAATGCGCCGGTCGTATGAAAAGCCGTCGGAACGCCGCGCCCGTGAAAAGGCCGAGGCTATCCGCCGCGCCCGCAAGCTGGAACGCAAGCGGATCGAACGCGAAGGCTTCTAGGCTTTCCGTTACGACGAGATTTAAAAGGCCGCTTTTTGCGGCCTTTTTTTCATGGGGAGCGTTCGGGCCCTGGTCCCCGCTCAGACTGGCCACGGTGTCATCCCCGCCTTGTGCCGGGACCCAGGTTGTCTTTTGATACCTATACCCTCGAAGAAAAATACCGGGGCACCCGATCACGACGCCCGGGGAAGTTTGACCCCCGGGAACAAGTCCGGGGTAACACTGAGGAAGCGTAAAATGACCGACGATGTAAACATGGAGCAGATCGAATTCTGGAATGGCGATCACGGCACCGCCTGGGCGCGCTATGCGGAAATCATTGACGTCATGTTCGCCGAGATTACCGACGCGGTGCTGGATGCGGCGGCGATCAGTGTCGGCGACCGGGTGCTCGATCTGGGATGCGGCAATGGCGGCACCACGCTTGCCGCCGCCGATAAAGTTACGCCAATCGGCAGCGTCACCGCTATCGACATCTCCGCGCCGATGCTGGAGCGGGCGCAGGAACGCGCCGGCGCGGCCGGTCTGGTCAACGCGACCTTCATCCTCGGCGATGCCTCCATCTACCCGTTTGCCGAAAGATCTTTCGACGCGATGGTCTCACGTCTCGGTGCCATGTTTTTCGATGACCCGGAAGAGACATTCCGCCGGATGTTACCGGCGCTCGATTCCCGCGGGCGGATTGCCCTTGGCGTCTGGCGCGGCCCGCGCGAAAACCTGTGGGCCATGGGACCGGTTGCCGCCGCCAAGGATTTCCTCGAAATGCCGCCGCGCCCCGGCCTGGAAGACCCCGGCCCGTTCTCGTTCGCCGATCCGGACCGCGTCCGCAGCGTCCTCGGCAATGCGGGCCTGACCGACATCAAGCTTGCGCCGCTCGATTTCCAGATACCGCTTGGGGGGTCGCTGGAAGAAGCGCTCAACTTCGTCATGGAAATGGGACCGCTATCGGCCCCGCTGAGCACCGTCACCGGCGACAACCGGCAAAAAGCCATCGCCGCGATTACGAATGTGCTGAAAGAAAATCAGGACGAATACGGCATCGTCCGCCTCGCCGGCGCCTGCTGGATTATCACGGCACGAACGGCATGACCTCGACCGGCGCCGACTGAACAAAGCGCGCCAGCACATCGCGGGTTTCCGCCAGCGGCACATCGCTGTCCGGTGTTTCACTGATAATGATGCAGTCGACGGCGATGTTGCGGGATCGAAGCGCCTCATAGGCTGTCATCGTATGGCTGAGACTGCCGAGATAGCTACCCCCGACGAGAATGGCAGGTATTCCCAGCGCGGCGATCAGATCGGCGACCGTCCGTGTTTCGTCCAGCGGTACCATGACGCCGCCGATACCCTCGATCAGCAGCGACATGCCGACCTCATCCGACTCGGCAATGGCCGCGGCGCAATAGGCGATCACGTCGTCCACCGGAACATTGCGTCCTTCGCGGGCGGCAGCCATGTCGGGCGATAACGGCGCGGCATAGCGCCAGGGCGACACCAGGTCGATACTCTCCGGCGTGATCTCGACACCCGATGCCGTGAGCAGACGGCCGGTATCGCTCCCCGCGGCCTCCGCCGGGTCGTACC
>CAJIYX010000077.1 GCA_905181725.1 Alphaproteobacteria bacterium UBA830 | reverse complement strand
AGGTACCGGGCCGCGTTACTGCCCGTCTATTGAGGACAAGGTAGTGCGCTTCGCCGACAAGTCACGCCACCAGATTTTCCTTGAACCCGAAGGGCTGGATGATGACACGGTCTATCCCAACGGGATTTCGACGTCGCTGCCGGAAGACGTTCAGCTGTCCTTTCTGGCGCAGATTGCCGGGCTTGAGACCGCTCGCGTGATCCGGCCGGGCTACGCCATCGAATATGATTACGTTGATCCGCGCGAATTGCGCCCGACCCTGGAAACCCGCCGTTTACCGGGGCTGTACCTCGCCGGGCAGATCAACGGGACGACCGGTTACGAGGAAGCGGCGGCACAGGGCCTGATGGCCGGGCTGAACGCCGCGCGCGCCGCGGGTGGCAGCGATGTGCCGTTCACGCTAGACCGGGCCGACGCCTATATCGGCGTGATGATCGACGATCTGATCACCCGCGGCACGGCGGAACCCTATCGCATGTTCACGTCACGTGCCGAGTATCGCCTGACACTGCGCGCCGACAATGCAGATCAGCGCCTGACGGGGGCGGGCATTGCGCTTGGCTGTGTCGGGACGGTGCGGGAAACAGCTTTCAGGGGAAAGATGGCCGCACTCGATGTTGCACGTGAAACATTGACCGCGCTTACCGTAACCCCCCGGGAACTTAACGACTATGATATAAAAGTCTCGCAGGATGGGGTGCCGCGCTCGGCGCTTAAACTGCTGGCGCATACCGGAAGTGGACCCGATGCGGGGATCGAGGCCGTGACCCGGGTGTGGCCCGAAACGGCGTCTATCGATCCGACGATCCTGCAGCAGGTCGCGCATGATTCTCTCTATGCCGGATATCTCGACCGCCAGCAGGCGGATATCACCGCGTTCCGCAAGGACGAGGCCCTTGCCCTGCCGGACGAGCTGGATTACGGGGAAATCGGCGGGTTGTCGAACGAGATGCGCGAAAAACTCGGTACTGCGCGCCCGGCTACGCTGGGGGCGGCCAGCCGTATTCCCGGCGTCACCCCGGCCGCGTTGACGGCGCTGCTGCGTCATGTCCGCCGAAGAGATAAGGCTGCCTAATTTATGACTCTTGATTCCCCCTTAACCCCTGAAAAGTTTGAAGAAATCACGATTGTTTCACGTGAAACAATGGATCGGCTGCGGATTTATGCCGCCTATCTCGAAGAATGGCAGCAGACCCTCAATCTGGTCTCCCGCAACAGCGTGCCGGATCTGTGGGACCGGCATATGCGGGATTCCATCCAGCTGGTCGAGCACCTGCCCGACGACGCCCGGTCGATCACCGATGTCGGCAGTGGGGCGGGATTCCCCGGACTTGTGTTGGCCATCGTCACCGGCCTGCCGACCGAACTGATTGAATCGCACGTCCGCAAAGGCGCGTTTCTGCGCGAGGTGGCCGCAGCAACCAATGCGCCGGTCACGGTCACCACAGCCCGGGTCGAGGACATTGCGCGCGAAAGATGGCCGCAGCGCCACGAATCGGTGGAAAACTCTGTGGGCGTTCTGACTGTCCGCGCCCTCGCACCGCTTGAAAAACTCTGCGGAATGGCTGATTTGCTGGGTGCCGAGTGCAGCCTGTTTATGAAGGGCGGGCGCTGGAGTGAAGAATTGACCGTGGCCGAGAAACGCTGGAGAATAAAGCACCAAACGTTTGAGAGTGTCACCAGCCCGGAGGGCCGCATCCTGCGGATCACCGGCCTGAAGAAACGCTAGCGCCGCGACCCGCTTAAGCCACCGGCTGAAAACGGCATGCCCGGCCTGGCTAAAGACCCGGCTAAAGGCAAGCCAGACACAGAATGCTCCCTCGGATCCGGACGCGCCCTGGATCGGGAACAGATAGACAGAGAACAATTCCCGGGCACGACTCCCGGCCCCATCGGCAACAATTGGTCCAGATCCCCATGGCAGATGATATGGCAGAAGATTTCCCCGATACCCCGGCAGGCACTCCGGCAGTCATCGCGACGGATACCTTGACGGTATCGCCGCCTCCTGTCGGCGAGTCTTCAAATAATCAGACCAATATTCAGGCCGGTGATCAGGTGATCGCAGACCCGACGGGGACAGACCAGACGGGAACGGGGCGGATCATCGCGGTTGCCAATCAGAAAGGCGGGGTTGGCAAGACCACCACGGCGATTAATCTCGCGACCGCGCTGGCGGCAGTTGGCCGCCGTGTGCTGGTGGTCGATCTGGATCCCCAGGGCAATGCGTCGACCGGCCTCGGCATTGAGAGTGCGCGGCGGACGTCCGGTACCTACGATCTGTTGCTCGGTGAGATCACGCTCGACCAGTCACTGATCGACACCGCCGTACCCGGCCTCGCGATCGTCGCCTCGACTATGGATCTGTCGGCGGCGGAACTCGAACTGGTCGATATGGACCGGCGGGAGTATCTGCTGCGTGACGCGATCCGCAGTGCCGTGGCCCAGTTCGACTATGTGCTGATCGACTGTCCGCCGGCGCTCGGTTTGCTGACCCTGAATGGCCTGGTCGCAGCCGATACCGTGCTGGTACCGCTGCAATGTGAGTTCCTGGCGCTTGAAGGGTTAAGTCAGCTAGTGCGCACGATTGACCGGGTTACAGGACGATTCAATCCAACATTGCAACTCGAAGGGATCGTTCTCACCATGTACGATACCCGCAACAAGCTGTCTTCTCTGGTGTCAGATGACGTGCGCAGCTATTTTGGCGACAAGGTGTATGATACTGTTATTCCCCGAAATGTAAGGGTTTCAGAGGCACCTTCCCACGGAAAACCGGTGTTGCTCTATGACCTCGCCTGTACGGGATCGCAGGCCTATGTTCACCTTGCCGGCGAAGTTCTGCGCCGGGATGCACAGAAGAAAATAGATCCAAAAACAACCAAGACGGGCAATCTGGTGCCCGACAGCCTGCGTGACGGGATCGCTGTGGCGACACCAGCTACCACGACACCAGCCACCACGACTTCGGCCACGGGGATTTCGGCCGCCGGGATTTCAGATCGGGCAGAGATAGTGGATCAGGCAAGGAAGACAGATCGCCCGCCAGAAGGCCCGGCAGGCGAGCTAGCCGACGACCGGACAGGAGAGACCCGATGAGTGACGAAAAACCCCGCCCGCGCCAGCTTGGCCGTGGCCTGGAAGCGCTGTTCGGTGAGGACCGCACCAATATTGCGGCCGCTGAGGAAGCGGTCGATGCCGGCGCCCGGCCCGCGCCGGCTGCTGAACCGGAAGCGCCAAGCGCCCCGACGGAGACGCCGGTTGCCGCGCCTGCTGCAGCAGGCTCTGCGCCGGCCGCCGCGCCGACAAAATCTGAAGGCGCCGCTGTTGGCTTTCGCATGGTGCCGATTGCGAAGCTCATCCCGAACCCGCTCCAGCCGCGCCGTCACTTTGGCGATGAGGCGCTCCGCGACCTGACTAATTCGATCCGCGAGCAGGGCATTCTGCAGCCGCTGATCGTCCGCCCCACACGCAGCGAGCCTGGCAATTTTGAAATCGTCGCCGGCGAACGTCGCTGGCGCGCGGCCCAGCGCGCACAGGAGCATGAAGCACCTGTCATCATCCGTGACTTCAATGATGCCGAAGCGCTCGCCGTTGCACTGATCGAGAATATCCAGCGCGACGAGTTGTCACCGCTCGAAGAGGCCGAGGCCTATGCCCGGCTGTCCCAGGATTTCGGCAAGACCCAAGAACAGGTCGCCGAGGTCGTCGGCAAAAGCCGCAGCC
>CAJIYX010000076.1 GCA_905181725.1 Alphaproteobacteria bacterium UBA830 | reverse complement strand
GACTGCTTTGTCGGTCGATTACGAGATGTCGGGCAAGGATCTGATCGATTCAGTTCGGCTTTCGAGCCGTATTTGCAAAATTCTGGGCGGAACGCCGCCCGACGGCTTCACATATGAGCTTTTTCTCGACGAAAATGGCGAAAAGATCTCCAAATCGCGCGGAAACGGGATTTCTGTGGAAGAGTGGCTCGAATATGCGACGCCGGAGAGCCTGTCGCTTTACATGTACAACTCGCCGCGCAAGGCGAAACGGCTCTTTTTCGACGCGATTCCGCGCCATGTCGACGATTACCTGACGCATCTGGAAAAATACGGCGAGCAGGAAGAGAGCGCACGGCTTGAAAACCCGACCTGGCATATCCATAACGGCGCGCCGCCTGCACCTGAAGGCCATGTGACGTTCGGCCTGCTGCTGAACCTCGCCAGTGTCTGCAATACCGAAGACGCGACGGTGCTCTGGGGCTTTATCACCCGCTACGCACCGACGGCGACGCCGGAATCGGCGCCTATTCTCGATACGCTGGTCGGCAATGCGATTGCCTATTACCGGGATTTCGTCAAACCGAATAAGAATTACCGCGCACCCAGCGACAAGGAACGCGCGGCCCTTGAAGAGCTGGTCGTATCGATGCAGGCCATGCCAGCGGACGTGGATGCGGAAACCATCCAGACCGAGGTCTACGAGATCGGCAAGCGGCATGACTTCGAAAATCTGCGGGACTGGTTCAAGGCGCTGTACGAAGTGCTGCTCGGCCAGAGCCAGGGACCGCGCTTCGGTTCGTTCGCCGCCCTGTACGGCAAGGACGAGACGGTCAAGCTGATCGGCCGCGTGCTCGCCGGCGAGAGCGCGGCCGCGGAGTAGCGGCTAAACCGCTTTCCAGCCGAAACCCAGCCGCGCGTAGTTCGGCATGTAGACCCTGCCGTCTTCGCGATACGGCTCGAACGCCGCACGCAGGGTATCCATCAGGGCATCGCGGCTGGCGTCATCAAACTGGTCGACCGTCTCCGAATAGCCGCGGATAAGCGCGCGGTTGATATAGTCGTCCAGATCGTCGACCGGGCGCTTGTAGCGCATGTCGCGCTCCTCGACGCTGACGAATCCGGCGCTGTCCAGAATTTCGGAAAGCTGTCGGGGCTGTCCCAAGCTGTGGCGATGGGGCACCGGGCCTTCTTCCTGTCCCATCGCTTCGGCGATCGCGCGGCGGATCACGAAGAAGGGCGGGTTCTCGCCATAGGGTCCCCACACGACATAGCCGACGCGCCCGCCGGGTTTAAGTACCCGCAGCGCTTCGCGTGCGGCTGCAATTTTGTCTTCGGGAAACATCAGGCCGAACCGGCAGGTTACGCAGTCGAAGGTGTTGTTTTCGAACGTCAGTGCCGTCATCTCGGACGCGGCGAAGCTTATCACGTCGAGCCCGACATTGACCGATCGCTCACGCGCCTTGGCCAGCATTTCCGGGGTCAGGTCGCAGGCGGTGATAGCACCGCTGTCGCCGAGTGCTAGGCCGATGCTGATCGCCGGATCGCCTGTGCCGGAGCCGAGATCGAGCACCCGTTCGCCGGGTGCGATGCCGGTAAGCTCTATCAGCATCTGGTTCAGCGTATCGTCTGTCGACAGGCCCTGGGCGGCGGTGGCGGTCCAGCTGCTGCTGCGGCCTTTCCAGTGATCGCGGCCGACCTGGTTCTGGCCTTCCATCAGATTTTCTTGCCGCCTTCGCGTTCGGCGAAATCGAAATACAGCTCGCGTGCCCGGGTCGCTACCGGGCCGATCTGGAAATGGGTATCTGCGACCTGAATAACGGGTTGGATCTTGGAATAGTTACCGGTCAGGAACACCTCGTCCGCCGCCGCAAGATCGTCGAGCGTCAATGTCAGTTCAGCGATTTCATAGCCGTCTGCGCTTAGCAGCTCCATGATGCGGCGCCGGGTCAGGCCCGACAGAAACGCGCCATTTGCGACCGGTGTCTGCACGACGCCATCGCGGACGATGAACAGGTTGTTGGTCGCGAATTCCGCGACGTTCCCCATCGCGTCCAGCACGACCGCCGTGCCGAAACCAGATTTGCGGGCTTCCATCATGGCGCGGGCGACATTCGGATACAGGCAGGATGCCTTCGCGTTGGTCGGCGCGGCTTCGGGCGTCGGGCGCCTGAAGCTCGAAATCATGGTCTTGATACCGCCCCAGGCGGGCATCGGCGCTTCGAATACGGTGAGGATGAACTGTGTCGAATCTGTATCAGGGGCAACGAAGCCGTCCTCGAAATACATCATCGGGCGGATATAGAGCTCCGCGTCTTTGGGGAATTTTTCGATCCCTTCCCAGGCAAGTGCCACGATCTCGTCTGCCGTCAGCGGGGCGGTCATGTCGAACGCCTTGCCGGATTCGATGATCCGCGCGCAGTGGCGGTCGAGGTCCGGCACCAGCGGGCCGATAGACCGTGCGCCGTCAAACAGTGACGAGGCCATCCACCAGGCATGGCTCATCGGCCCCAGCATGGGCTCGTTGCCCTCGAACCACGTGCCGTCCTTCCAGGTGAAAGACGCACGTTCCATCAGGTCAGGACTTCCGGATTTATTGGAACGACGTTGTCGGGATTGGAGGCGGTCTTTGCATCTTCGTCACGGAATGCTTTGGCGTAAGCATGTATGCGCGTGACCATGGCGTGCAGACCGTTGGCGCGACTGCCGCTTAGATGCGAGCCAAGTTCCAGCACTTCGAAGAACGCCGGGGGCGTGCTGATGATTTCTTGGGATGTGCGGCCCGAATAGACCCGCAACAGCAGGGCGACAAGCCCGCGGACGATCATCGCATCCGAATCCGCATCGAAATGGATCCTGCCTTCTTCGCGCCGCGCATAGAACCATACCTGGGACTGACAGCCCGGTACTCTATGTGCGTCGTCTTTCTTGTCGTCGGATAAATCAGGCAGCGCCTTGCCGAGCTCGATGATGTATTCATAGCGCTGCACCCAGTCGTCGAAGAATGCGAATTCGTCGACGATTTCCTGGGTTGTCTGGTCGATTGTGTCGATATTGCTCATACGACCGATATAGTAGGGTTTACCGGCCCGATCAATGGACTGGAACCTGAGCGCCGATTTTTCCATACCCGCGGTTCGGGATAGTTTAAGCTCGATCACCGCACCGAGGTCCAACCGTTGACAGATATACATTCGCTGTTTCTCCCCGTGCTGCGCCTGTTGCCGCCTGAAGCGGCACATCGCGCCACGATCCGCACGCTTGCCTGGGGCATGGGACCAAAGGACAGAACGCCGGACGATCCGGTTCTTGCGACATCGGTCTGGGGACTGGATTTCCGCAACCCGATCGGGCTGTCGGCTGGTTTCGACAAGGGTGCCGAAGTGCCCGATGCTATGCTAGCGGCAGGTTTTGGGTTCGTTGAAGCCGGCACGGTCACCCCACTGCCGCAGCCCGGGAATCCGAAGCCGCGCATGTTCCGCCTGTCGCAAGACAATGCGGCGATCAACCGCCTCGGGTTTAACGGGCAGGGTCTCGCTCCGTATGTCCGCCGGGTGTCTGCGCGCGGCAAAGGGCTCGGTCCGTTCGGCGCCAATATCGGCAAAAACAAGGTGACCGAGGATGGTGCCGCCGATTATGAAATCGGTATCGAAGCCGTCGCGCCCTATGCCGATTACCTGGTTGCTAATATTTCCTCGCCAAATACCCCTGGTCTCCGGGCCATGCAGGGGCGCGAAACCCTGAAAGATATGATTGAGCGTGTGCTCCGGGCCCGTGCCCGCGCAGTGCCCGATGCGGCTAGAAGACCGCCGCTGATCATCAAGATCGCGCCCGACCTGGACGAGGGCGAACGCGCCGATATCGCCGCCGTGATCATGGAGACAGGCGTCGATGGTATGACGGTGGCAAATACGACCGTGCAGCGGCCCGCGGATATGACCGATCTGCAGACACAGGAAGCAGGCGGGTTAAGCGGCGCGCCGTTATTTCCGCTTGCGCTGCAGATTGTCGGCGACATGTATCGCCGTACCGAAGGTAAGGTGCCTATCATCGGTTGCGGTGGCGTTTCCAGCGGGGCCGATGCCTATGCCATGATCCGGGCAGGGGCATCGGTCGTCCAGCTATATACGGCGCTGGTTTTTCATGGACCGGCCCTGATCCCGCGGATTAAGCAGGAGTTGACCGCCT
>CAJIYX010000075.1 GCA_905181725.1 Alphaproteobacteria bacterium UBA830 | reverse complement strand
GAGGTGAACCATAAATATTCTCTCCGCGAAGCCGCGCGCGCCCACCGTGATCTGGCCGCGCGGAAGACCACGGGATCGATCATCCTGGAGCCGTAAAACCGGTTTTTACATCAGACGAAAAAGGGGCGCTCCAATAAGGGGCGCCCTTTTTTCTATTTGCTATTGCCGCGGAATTACTGGTTCATCGAATCGAAGAAGTCCTCGTTCGACTTGGTGCCTTTGAGCTTGCCGACCAGGAACTCCATGGAATCGACCACGCCCATCGGCGTCAGAATACGGCGCAGCACCCACATCTTGGACAGCGTGCCCTTGTCGACCAGAAGCTCTTCCTTACGGGTACCGGACTTGGTGATGTCCATCGCCGGGAAGGTACGCTTGTCGGCGAGCTTGCGATCAAGGATGATTTCGGAGTTACCCGTGCCCTTAAATTCCTCGAAGATAACCTCGTCCATGCGCGAGCCGGTATCGATCAGCGCGGTACCAATGATGGTCATCGAACCGCCTTCCTCGATATTACGGGCGGCGCCGAAGAAACGTTTCGGACGCTGCAGCGCGTTGGCATCAACACCACCGGTCAGCACTTTGCCCGAAGACGGCACGACCGTGTTATAGGCGCGCGCCAGGCGGGTGATGGAATCCAGCAGGATGACAACGTCGAGCTTGTGTTCGACCAGACGCTTGGCCTTTTCGATGACCATTTCGGATACTTGGACGTGACGCGAGGCAGGCTCATCGAAGGTCGACGCGATGACCTCGCCGTTCACCGAACGCTGCATGTCGGTGACTTCTTCGGGCCGCTCGTCGATCAGCAGGACGATCAGATAGACTTCCGGATGGTTCGCCGTGATTGCGGCTGCAATCGATTGCAGCATCATCGTTTTGCCGGTACGCGGCGGCGCCACGATCAGGCCGCGCTGGCCCTTGCCGAGCGGGGCAATCAGATCGACGATGCGCGGTGTCATATCCTTATTGGTGGGATCGTCACTGCCGAGCATCAGCTTTTCTTCAGGATAGAGCGGCGTCAGGTTGTCGAAATTGATCCGGTGACGGACATTGTCCGGCTCGTCGAAATTAATCAGCCCGACCTTGAGCAGTGCAAAATACCGCTCGCCGTCTTTCGGCGCGCGAATCTCGCCCTCAACGGTGTCGCCCGTGCGCAGCGCAAAGCGCCGGATCTGGCTGGGCGACACGTAGATGTCATCAGGGCCCGGCAGGTAGTTCGACTCGGGTGAGCGCAGGAAGCCGAAACCGTCCTGCAGGATTTCGATCACGCCGTCGCCGAAAATCGACACGTCGTTTTCCGCAAGCTGCTTGAGAATGCCAAACATGATGTCCTGTTTGCGCATCGTCGAGGCGTTTTCGATCTCGAGCTCTTCCGCATAGGAGAGCAGATCGGCGGGGGTTTTCTGTTTAAGTTCTTTGAGGTTCATGGTTTCCGACCGGGAATGAATAATGGGGGGGATGCAGTGCCCGAAAGGCACTTTGGAAACGGAACAACCGCTGAGCACTAATGAAGTGTCGGGCGTTTTTTGTTATTATGGTATTTGTATTTTGAAGTTCTTTTCGGGGAGATCCGGTAGAGCACCGTCCCGATAAGACTGAAATATTTAGTAAATTGCGCACTTCAAGTCAAATGATGATTGGAGGCCAGTCATCATTCCTCAGCATGCGATCCGGAAGGATACAATAGCAACCCCCCGGGAGCCGCCGGTGTCAGAGGCTCTATGGTGTGTGGCCCCGGGTTAACGGCGACGGAGCATACAAAGCGGTTTCTGGAACTGCGCGCCCGTTCGCTGTATGACGTCGCCGTATGATGTCGCCGGCCGGTGCATTACGCATTTGGGTCATCAGGGATAACAAGCCTATGGAAATTCTCTCTCAACATAAGGTCCACGGCGGCGGCCTTGGGTATTACAGCCATGCCTCTGAAGCCTGCGTCTGCGACATGCGGTTTTCGGTCTTTGTGCCGCCGCAAGCGGCGGACGGCCCGGTACCCGTCGTCACCTGGTTATCGGGGCTGACCTGCACCGAAGACAATTTTACCACCAAGGCCGGCGCCTATGGTGTGGCGGCGGAGCTCGGTCTGATGGTCGTGGCGCCCGATACCAGCCCGCGGGGGACCGATCGCGATGGTAACGCCGTGCCGGATGACGACGCCTACGATCTGGGCCTGGGAGCGGGGTTCTATCTCGACGCGACCGAGGCGCCGTGGGATCAGCATTTCAATATGTATTCCTATATCATCCGAGACCTGCAGGCGGTGCTCAAAGACAATTTTGCGGGCGACTGGGCGCGCCAAGGCATCATGGGGCATTCGATGGGGGGCCACGGCGCGCTGACGATCTGGCTCAAAAACCTCGAGACGTTCACGTCAGCTTCTGCGGTAGCACCGATCTGCGCGCCGATGCAGTGCCCGTGGGGGGACAAGGCATTGACGGCCTATCTCGGCGCCAATCGCGCGGCATGGGCAAACCACGATGCGACCGAACTGATGAAGAACGGCGGCGATGGCTCATCCCGCGCCGCTATTCTGGTCGATCAGGGCCTTGGCGATAATTTCCTCGACGGTCAGCTACACCCGCACCTGCTGGAAGAAGCCTGCGCTGCCGTGGGCCAGAAAATTACGGTCAATCGCCGCGAAGGCTACGATCACAGCTATTTCTTTATCGCCTCGGTAATCGACGATCACCTGCGGCACCATGCGGCTGTACTGACGGAAAACCTAGGTTCCGAAGGAAATACTTAACAAAGTAGTACCAACCATCCCGGCGCCGTCCAAGTTCTATCGGCAGGCGGGCCGGCGTTCAGGCCGCAGAGGCCTTTGAGCGCTCGAACATGTTCTGTTTTACTGTTACAAGGTGATCGCGTATCAGCGCATAGACGCGCACCGGGTCGCGATCGCGGATCGCGTCGAGGCAGGCGGTGCGCCGGTAAGATAGGGCACCGGGGGAATACCCGTTCTTGAGTGTTTCAGCCCCGCGCTACGCCATCACAGGCGGCGCTGCGCCTTCGATCTGAACGCGGAAACCGGATCGCACCTGCGGCAGGTAATCGCCGATCGCACGATGCCAGACACAGCGATTGTCCCAGAACGCAATCGAATGGGGCTCCCAGCCAAAGCGGGTGGTCCATTCTTCACGGAGGCAATGCGCGTATAAATAGTCCAGCAGCGCCCTGCTTTCTTGCGGCGATACCTCGTTGATCCTGATCGTGAAGGCCGGATTGACATAGATCAACTTGCGGCCACTTTCCGGATGGGTCGCGATCACGGGGTGAACCGCATCAGGCGTGCCTTCACCGAACTGATGGGCGCCCTCATGCACCGCTGTCAGACCTTCGAGATGGACCTTCATACGGTCCGACAACGCGTCATAAGCGGCATACATGCTGGCATAGCCGGTATCGCCGCCGCCATTGTCCGGAATGGTGTGCAGATACAGGATGCTCGCCATCGGCGGCACCGGCGCACAGGACTGATCGGTGTGCCACAGATTGCCCGACACGCGCGGCACTTCGCCCGAGGCGTAGAATTTGCGGACGCGCGGATCGTCGCTTTGCTGGCTGTTGGTTTTTTGGCCGACATGCTGGCCGATGGTGCCGAAATATTCAGCGAGCCGCGCATGATCGTCATGACTGATCTGCTGGTCCCGAAAAAACAGGACCTGATATTCGGTAAAGGCGCGCTTCAGCTCCGCCAGTTCGGCGTCGGTCAACGGCCGGGTCAGATCAATATTGCGGACCGTCGCGCCAATGGAGGGATTATAGGGTGTGATGTCCAGGGTGGTGTAGTCGGCAACAACTGTTGTTCCGTCCATGATCGTCTCCTCCACTAGCGCGGTCAGGCCAAGAATATTCGAATACTAAGATATCTTATTATCAAACCCGGTGGGAAACGAAAAGAGTTGGCTTGTCCGGCATCAAGTCCGGCGGGGATGGGCGGCGGTCGCGAGCCCAGTCATGCCAAACACCAAGAACAACGCAGCCCCCGGCGCCGGGATCGCCGCCGATTGGCGTTGGCCGGAAAACGTCACCGTGTCGAGCGCGCGTTCCACCATCAGCTGGCTAACGCCATTTTCGAGAAACCGGAGCGTTGTACCGGGATAGAAAAAATCAGCCTCGGTCAGCCTGGTCGCCAATACCGTCGGGTCGGCAAACAGGTCGCTGACGCGAAAATCGATACCAAAGAACGTGATTTCCGAGTTGCCCACGGGCGAATTAAAGAGGCCGCCCACACCAGCGCCCAGACCGATGGACAGAAGCTCGGTCAATCCGTCGGCGCTGGAAAACTGCTGAACCTGCCCGCCGGGGCCGTCATTCGTATTAGGTAACCGGCCCGCCGGGTTCCAAAATAGTCAGTCTGAACCCGGTAATCACATTGTTGAACGTATTGACCGGACCGGTGGCGATAATTGTGTCATCCAGGGAGATCCGTCCGCTCAGCGAAACGAGCGGTGTCAACGGTTCAGGATTGAAGAGACCGACAGACCCGGTGAAAGCAATGGTGATCGGCGCAGCTGATGCTGTACCGGACATCAGGAATAATCCGGTAATCCCACCAATAAGGCTTTTTGAAAATAGTTTGATAACCACCCCTGTCCCCCACAATATTTCGCCTTCCGGTCGGATTTGCCATAGTGCCCGCATACCCGCAAGGATCCGGGCCCGTTAAAACGGCTTCACGATCACCATGATGACGATGACGATCAGCGGGATAGTCGGCGCCTCGTTCCACATCCGATAGAATTTTGCGGGGCGGATATTGCGGTCGGCCTCAAAATCCCAGCGCCAGCGGGCCAGCAAACCGTGAATACCCGACATTGCCACGATCATCGCAAGCTTCACCCAGATCCAGCCCATCGACCAATCGATCACACCAGGGGTCGCCAGCATCAGCCCACCAAAGACGAAACTGAAAACCATGGCGGGGTTGATAATCGCCCGCAGCAGCCGGCGTTCCATGATTTTGAAGGTTTCGGACTTGTCCGATCCCGGTTCGGCATCGGCATGGTACACATAAAGCCTTGGCAGATAGAGCATACCCGCCATCCAGGCCATCACGCTTATGACATGCAGCGCTTTGAACCATTCGTAATAATCACTCACGGTCAGGCAGCCTTCTTAAGGCAGGGACAATCGGCATGGACCGCGTTGCAGAATGTTCCATCCGCCGGACCGATGCCGGTCTCACCCGTGTTTTTTACGATGTCCGCAAGCGTCGCGATAAACGCACTATCCGCATTCACGGTGGGTGCCCGGACATAATGCGGAACACCTGCCTCGACAGCCAGTTCGGCATATTCAATATCAAGCTCGACCAGCGTTTCGGAATGCTCGCTAACAAAAGCCACGGGCACGACCACCAGTGCGATGCCTTCAGCGCCGGCCTTGTTGATCTCATCCTCGGTATAGGGCTGCAGCCATTCCAGCGGCCCGACCCGGCTCTGATAACACACCACATGATCGGCGTCCGGCTTCGCGAGGCGCGCCAAAGCAGCCGCGGAGGTGCGTTCCACCTGGATCGCATAGGGATCACCGGACTCGACGAATTTTTTCGGCAGGCCATGCGCTGAAAACAGAATTCGGTAGGGTGCTCCATCGGGCAGTCTTGAGATTGCCGCTTGTGTGCCACGCACCACGGCGTCGATAAAACCGTCCGCGTCAGGCCAGCAGCAAATCTCCGCCGTCGGCACCGAGATACCCGCCTGCGCCGCCGCCGGATACCAGGCCTGCGTGAAGGACTTCGTCGTGGTCGTCGAAAATTGAGGGTAAAGCGGCAGCAGGATCACCCGGTCTGGGGCCCATGCGGCGACATCACGCGCGGTTTCCTCTGCAAACGGGTGCCAGTACCGCATCGAGACAAACACCCGGTAAGTGTCGCCAAGGGCCGCCTGAAGCGCATCGCGCTGTTTTTCGGTTTCTGGCAGAATGGGCGAGCGGCCACCGATACGGGCATAAATTTTCCGCGCGACAGGTGCCCGCCGCCACGAAATAAACCGGGCAAGAAACCATCGAACCGGCGCCGGCACCCGCAGAATCATCGGATCTGAAAACAGGTTTTTCAGAAAGGGTCGGACAGCTTCGGGACTGTCCGGTCCGCCAAGGTTGTAGATAACGACGGCGGTTCTACTCATCGGTTAGCTACCCGCGCACTGCTTTAACGAGACGTTCGACATGTTCCAGCGGTGTCTGTGGCAGGATGCCATGCCCGAGATTGAATACGTGCGGCCCGCCGGAGAGCGCCTCGACAATTTCAACGGCGCGGCGTTCGAGTTGGTCGCCACCGGCGAGCAACAGGATTGGATCAAAATTTCCCTGAACGGTCGCATGAGGCTGAATCTCACGCGCTGCCCAGACCGGATCGACCGCGTAATCAATCCCGATTGCATCGATCTCCGGCGCTTTTGCCATCTCCGGCAGATATAAATTCGCACCGCGCGGGAACGCAATGATCGGGATATCGGGATATTCCGCTTTGATCCGGCGCGCAATTTCCCGGATGGGTTCCGCGGAAAACCGGTCGAAAGCGTATTTAGGCAAAACACCCGCCCAGGTATCGAACAATTGCAGCGCTTCTGCGCCAGCGGCAACCTGACGCAACAGGTATTCCGTCGTCGCATTGACCAGCATATCAACCAGCACCTGAAAACCATCTGGGTTACCAAGCGCCCAGGCCTTGGCGTTGGGATAATCACGGCTCCCGCTGCCCTCGACTATGTAAGTTGCGACAGTCCAGGGCGCCCCTGCAAACCCAATCAGAGCGGCACCATCTGGCAGATCAGCCGAGACACGTTTTACGGTTTCGTAGATCGGACCGAGGCTTTGATGAAGGTTATCCATGCTTAGTTTGCCAAGCCCATCGGCATCACGGATCGGTTCCAGCCGGGGACCTTCACCCGCCTCGAACGTTACATCCTGGCCAAGGGCGTGTGGAATAACAAGAATGTCCGAAAACAAAATGGCTGCATCGAACCCGAACCGCCGCAAGGGCTGCAGGGTAACATCCGCTGCTTTTTCCGGATCGTAGCACAGGTTCAGAAAGCCGCCGGCGACTTCACGGACGGCGCGGTATTCAGGAAGATATCGCCCGGCCTGACGCATAAGCCAGATTGGCGGTGGGCTCACACGAGCGCCTCTCAGCGCCTGGATCAATGGTTTCATTGGTTTGGAAATGTTGTTCACGATTTCAGGAATATCTCACGAACAGTTCCACACACGAAGTACCAATCTATTATTTTCTAATATCAATTAGGTAGTAGTAGATAGTAG
Organism: Alphaproteobacteria bacterium UBA830; assembly: GCA_905181725.1. GTDB lineage: Bacteria > Pseudomonadota > Alphaproteobacteria > MPNO01 > UBA830 > CAXBCP01. The sequence goes on along the minus strand of CAJIYX010000075.1, from coordinate 17,808 downwards.
GGGCTGTGAATATCGGGGATTACGTGATGTCCACAGACAGACCCGGTTTGGCAGTAATGTGGATCGTTCAGGGAAGGAACGGTATTGAATGCATACATGCAGTACGCAGCATCGTGGATATTGGGTTTTTTAATTTTCTGAATCACGTGGATAACTGTTTTTATCCCCACGTATGGTAGAACGGGTGCCCTCGGGGTAACTGCTCTGAGGAAATCCGGGACAACGGGCATAGAATCTTCACAAGCTATGAAAATGTCCGGTTATCCCCATTTTGGTACACCAGATCGCCAGGCTGTTAGCGAATCGGTTTGGCAATAAAAGGCGGGTCCAACGACGTGACTGAAAGTTTTCATATCCACCTGGTATCGGATTCAACCGGTGAGACGACACAGGGTGTCATGCGCGCAAGTATTGCGCAGTTCGAAGACGTTGAGGCGCAGGAACATATCTGGCCGATGGTGCGCTCGACAGCGCAAATGGAACTTGTGACCGAGGGAATCAAGGACAACCCCGGACCGGTGGTTTTTACCCTGGTCAGCAACCGAACACGCCAGCCTCTGATAGAGGAATGCGCCCGGCTTGGTGTTCCCTGCGTATCGGTGCTGGATCCGGTAATCGGCATGTTTGCGCGTTACTTCAATCAGAAGACGGTGAACCGGCCGGGTGGGCAGCACACGCTTAACGCGGAGTATTTCGACCGGATCGACGCGCTGCATTACGTAATGGCGCATGATGACGGCCAGGCTACGCAGGATATATCCGAAGCCGATCTGATTCTGATCGGTGTATCGCGAACATCGAAGACACCGACATCGATCTATCTTGCTAACCACTATGGTCTGAAAACGGCGAATGTTCCCTTTGTCCCGGGAATTCCGTTGCCTGAAAATCTTTTCGGCCTGAAAAACATTGTCGTGGTGGGGCTGACGGCGTCGGCCGACCGGCTCGTACAGATTCGCCGGAACCGCCTGTTGATGTTGAACCAGCAACCCGAAACGGATTATGTCGATATCGACACCGTGAAGGCCGAAATTAGCGAGGCGCGGAAACTGTTTTCAAAAAATGCCTGGCCGGTCATCGATGTGACGCGGCGGTCGATTGAGGAAACGGCGGCGGCAATTTATCAGCTCTATACAAGGTTTCATCAAGAGGCCGATACGGTCAAGTCATGACCACCGACACGCTGCAATCGCCCCGGTTCATCGGGCCTGCCGAGACGTCAATCGTTCTGGCATCTGCCAGCAAGACGCGGCGCGGATTGCTCGAGGGCGCCGGTGTGCCGCACATGGTTGAGCCGTCCCGGGTGGATGAAGACGAGATCAAAATCAGCCTGCGCGCGGAGGGAGCGACCGGTACCGGGATCGCGGAGGTCCTGGCCGAAGCAAAGGCGATGTATGTGTCGCGCAAGCATCCCGACAAGATGGTGCTGGGCGCCGACCAGGTTCTGGAATGCGACGGCGAAACGTTTGATAAACCTGTCGATTGGGACGATGCGCTTGGCCAGTTGCAGGCTCTCCGCGGCAAACGCCACAGCCTGATTTCTTATGCGGTTATCGCGCGCGGCAGTCAGCGGATCTGGCAGGCGGTTGACCGGGCAACGCTCGAGGTCCGTGCCGATGCCAGCGACGAATTTCTGAATGCGTATCTTGATGCGGCGGGAGACGACGCGTTTAACGGGCCGGGCGGTTACCGGATCGAATCTCTCGGTGCGCAATTGTTTTCACACATAGATGGCAGTCACTTCACTATTCTGGGACTGCCCATGCTGGCGCTGCTCGATTATCTGCGCGCAAACGGAGTACTGAAGACATGACGATACCAGGTGGCTTTACCGGCGCGGCTGTTGTGGCCGGCGTATGCGGTTGGCCGATAAAACATTCCCGGTCCCCGCGGATCCATAATTATTGGCTGCGCCAATATGGCATCGATGGTGTGTATGTGCCTTTTGCGATGCCGCCCGAGGGCGCGAAGGACGCCATCCGCATGCTGCCGGCGCTGGGAATCCGCGGCATGAATGTTACCGTGCCGAACAAGGAAGAAGCCTATAAGGCGATGGACGAGGTTGATCGCTGGGCGCAGCGGTTGAAAGCGGTGAATACCATCGTTGTTCGCGACGGTCTGCTGTATGGCGCCAATACCGACGCGTTCGGGTTTCTTGAATCGTTGCGCAAGGCACAGCCCGGCTGGCGTGCAGATGCAGGACCGGTTGTTGTCCTTGGTGCGGGCGGTGCCGCGCGGGCGATCGTCGCCGGATTGCAGGACGAAGGTGCGCCGGAAATCCGTATTGCCAACCGCACGCCGGAGCGCGCCGCCGCGATCCGCGACGAGTTCGGCAAACCGGTGCGCCCGATCCTGTGGGAACAGCGGGCCGATGCCCTTGGCGATGCGGCGTTGCTGATCAACACCACCTCTCTCGGCATGGAGGGCCAGCCCGCGTTGGACATCGATCTGGCGGAACTGCCGGCGACATCGGTGGTTTACGATATTGTTTATGCGCCACTGGAAACGCCGCTGCTCGTCGCCGCGCGTGCGCGGGGCAACTCTGCCATCGACGGGCTCGGCATGCTGCTGCACCAGGCGCGTCCCGGTTTCCGCGAATGGTTCGGCACCGACCCCGTGGTCGACCAGGAATTGCGCAATCACGTATTGGCGGTGCTTTAATGGTGGTGCGGCGATGATCGTCCTCGGTCTTTCTGGGTCCATCGGTATGGGCAAGACGACGGCGTCGGCGATGTTCCGTCGCATGGGTGTGCCGGTCTACGATTCCGATGCTGCCGTTCATGTGGTGCTGGGTAGGGGCGGTGCTGCGGTGCCGCCGATTGCTGCGGCGTTCCCCGAGGTCGTGACCGGTGGCGCTGTTGACCGCCAGGCACTGGGCAAGCGGGTGTTCGGCGATGATGCGGCGCTGAAGGCGCTGGAAGCCATCGTCCACCCGCTGGTGCGACGGCGTCAGGATGATTTTCTGAAACGCTGTGCGGCGCGTCGTGTGCCGCTAGCGGCGCTCGATATACCGCTATTGTTTGAGGTCCGGCTCGATGTGCGGTGTGATGTTCTGGTCGTGGTGTCTGCCCCGGCCCGTATCCAGGCGGCCCGTGTGCTGGCGCGGCCCGGGATGACGCAGGACAAGTTCGATGGCATTCTGGCGCGCCAGATGCCCGATGCCGAGAAGCGCCGGTTGGCCGATTTTGTCGTCCCCAGCGGGCGTGGCAAGGCAGAAACCTTGCGCCGGCTCACGCGAATTGCGAGACTCGCCCGTGACATGACGTCAAGCCACTGGCCGCCGGACATGTTTGCCGAGAAAACCGTTAACCGCCGGAGCCCCGATGCGCGAAATCGTCCTCGATACCGAAACCACCGGGCTTGATCCGATCAACGGAGACCGGCTGGTGGAAATCGGCTGCGTCGAAGTGGTCAATCATATCGCCACCGGCGAGATCTATCACCAATACGTCAATCCGAAGCGCGACATGCCGGCCGGCGCTTTTGCCGTTCATGGGCTGAGCGCGGAATTCCTGTTGGGCCATCCTGTCTTCAAAGACGTGGTCGACGATTTTCTGAAGTTCATCGGCGACGACCCGCTGGTGATCCACAATGCCGCGTTCGACATGGGCTTTATCAACGCCGAGCTGCGGCGGCTGAAACGCCGCGAGCTGCCGATGACGCAATCGGTCGATACCGTCAGAATGGCACGGCGGAAATTCCCCGGTGCGCCGGCCTCGCTGGATGCGCTGTGCCGTCGTTTCGATATCGACAATTCATCGCGCACGTATCATGGCGCGCTGCTCGATGCGGAATTGCTGGCCGAAGTGTATCTGGAACTCCGCGGCGGCCGCCAGCCGGGGCTGAGCCTGGCGGCGGCGGAAGCGGGTGCCGTAGGCAATGCGTTCGGCGAAGAGGGTGATACGCCCGCGCCGCAGGCGGAAGCCCGCCCGGCCCGCCCGCATGCGGCATCGGCGGAAGAACGGGCTGCCCATGAGGTGTTTATCGCGACGTTGAAACAGCCGATGTGGCTGGGTGATGCGGAGACGACCGCCAATAAATAGCGTCATCCCCGCGAAGGCGGGGATCTCCGTCCGCGTATCTGCTTTGTCGTAAAAAGATTCCCACCTTCGCGGGGATGACGGCTCTTATTATTAAATATCAGATCCATCGGAATCGACGTGCTGTTCGACATACAGTGTGCCGAAATCGATCGGGTTGATCAGCAGCGGCGGGAAACCACCGTCGCGCACCGCGTTCGAGACGATCGACCGGGCGAACGGGAACAAATGCCGCGGGCCTTCGATCAGCACGACGGGTTTGATCTCTTCTTCCGGTATACTGCCGACCTGGACAACGCCGCCATAGGTCAGCTCGACGATAAAGACCGGGCTATCATCGACCGTCGCCTCGGCGCGGATGAACAGCAGGACTTCGAACATGCCTTCTTCGCCGATGGCGCGGGCATTGGTGCTGACATCGACACTGACATCCGGATTCTCGTTGATGGCTGACAGGGTCTCGACGCCTCGGGGGTTTTCAAACGAAAAGTCCTTGATGTACTGTGCCCCGATCATGAAAGGCACACCCTCCATCTCGCTATTTTCACCCGCGCCATTGGCGCCGTTTTCCATCGGGATATCGTTATCGGCCATTGCTTACTCCGGTTTGACTGTTGGGGCCGTGGCTATCACGAATGGCTACGGCAGACAATCGCGCGCACGGGTTTGTTATCGCCGCCCCTGCCTCAATTACCCGTGTTCCCTACGGCCAGGTCGTATCCAGCGGCGGGTGTTGATCGGTCGGATCGCACCGCACTAGCTCGGCATTGCCGACGCGTTTACCGGTCATTGAGCGCACGAACCCCCAATGGGTGACGATGGCGGTGTGCCGCCAGTCTTCCAGGGCAGCCATACGCGCTCGGAACGCGGCACAGCGATCGTGGAATGCGGGGATTGTTTCTTCCTCGCGGTTCCACCACACCTCATCGAGATGGTCGAAGTCGAGATGCGGCCAGTCGGCGACAAGGCCACTGGTCACCGTGCCGATATCGCAGACATACGCCGTGCGTTCGCGCACATTGGGCTCGATGATCACCGGGACATCGATCCGGTTGGCGACCATGCGGGCGGTTTGCAGCGCGCGGGTATAGGGGCTGGAAATAATCTTGCGGATATCGAGCTCAACGCACTTTTCGGCAAGCTCGGCCGCTTGTTCGAACCCGAGATCGGTCAGCGGCGGATCCTCGATACCGGGATCCCGCTTGGTTTCGCCAAAAACGACATTGAACATCGTCTGGCCGTGGCGGGCTAGGAACATAAGGTAATCCTGACCGTCCTATTCCGCCGTCTTCGCCTTGTAGCGGCAGAGATCGGCGACGATGCAGTCGGCGCATTCCGGCTTGCGCGCCTTGCACACGTAGCGGCCATGCAGGATTAGCCAGTGATGGCCGTGATCCATCCAGTTCGCGGGGATGCGTTTGACCAGCTTGTCTTCGACAGTCTCGACCGTTTTGCCCGGCGCCATGCCGGTGCGGTTGCCGATGCGGAAGATATGCGTGTCGACCGCCATGGTCGGCTGGCCGAAGGCGATGTTCAGCACAACGTTTGCGGTCTTGCGCCCGACGCCCGGCAGCCTGACCAGCTCGTCGCGGGTTTCGGGCACGACACCGCCGAAATCGGCGATCATCATTTGGCACAGCCCGATGACGTTCTTTGCCTTGTTGCGGTACAGTCCGATGGTCTTGATGTGATCGCGCACGGCGGCCTCGCCCAGTGCTAGCATTTTTTCCGGCGTGTCGGCGATTTTGAACAGATCCCCGGTGGCTCTGTTCACGCCGATATCTGTTGCCTGGGCCGACAGCACAACGGCGACCAGCAGGGTGAAGTCATTGACGAAGTCGAGCTCGCCCTTGGGTTTTGGGTCGGCGGCGGACAGCCGGGCGAAAAATTCGTCGACGTCCTTGAGGGGCATGGTGGCGCGCATGGCTGTTTTGTAGCGGGGTGACGGCACGGAGGGAAGGGGCGCGGGGGAAGGGGTGCGTTCGTCAAAAATAGATTGTCATCCCGGCCGCGTGCCGGGATCCAGCCTTTAGTAACCCCGGACACCGCTTAAAACAGGAAGACCGGGCCCGGAATAAATCCGGGGTGAGAATAGGAGTGGGGGTCAGGTTTGAGCCCCAGCCCCAGCCTTCTAGTGCTCGCCGCTCCCTAATATTCAATCCCGAGTACGTCGAACATCAGTACTCGATCCCGAGTACGTCGAACATCGTATAGAACCCGGGCTTTTTCCCCGCCGACCACAGCGCCGCATGGACAGCACCACGGGCGAAAATCTGGCGTGACTGAGCCTTGTGGCTGATCTCCAACCGCTCGTCCTCTATCGCGAAGGTGGCCGTGTGATCGCCGATGACATTGCCGCCGCGCAGGCTCGCAAAGCCGATATCGCCTCGTTTGCGCTCGCCAGTGATGCCGTTGCGCGCCCATTGTGCGACGTCGTCAAGATTGACCCCGCGGCCCTCGGCGGCGGCGCGACCCATGCCGACGGCGGTGCCGGACGGCGCATCGACCTTGTGCTTGTGATGCATCTCGAAGATTTCGATGTCGAAATCTTCGTTCAGCGTGGCCGCAACCTGCTTGGTCAGGGCAAATAGCAGATTGACTGCAAGGCTCATGTTCGGCGCGTGCATGATGACGGTTTTTTCGCCCGCCGCTTTGAGCGCGGCTTCCTGGGCGCCTTCCATGCCGGTGGTGCCGATAATGTGGGCGATGCCGGCCTCTGCGGTCAGGGCGACATGGTTGACGGTCGGTCCGGGTAGGGTGAATTCGATGATGGTATCCGATGCGGCAACCACCGCTGCGGCATCGTCGGTGACGGCAACACCGAGCGTGCCCGCGCCGGCGGCATCGCCCGCGTCCTGTCCGATCAGGGCGGAACCCCGTATGTCGGACGCCGCGACGATTGCGCAGCCGTCAGTGTCGGTGACCTGGCGAATACAGGCCTGCCCCATGCGCCCGCCGGCGCCGATGATTCCGATCTTCATGTCGGCCATGATGATGTTTCCGTTACTCTTGGCGTTGAATGAAGGACACCGTTATCGTGCCCTGCATGACAGGGCAAGTTTCGATTGCGTTTCGTTACAGCGCCAGGGCCAGCGCGTCGGGATCGACCAGCGGCAATGAACAGGTCTGGCCGATGCACACATAGGCAGTGGCGCGGCCGTCCCTCTGGCCCTTGCCGGTCGCCGGGTGATTTTGGGGCAGCGTGGCATTGGCCGGGATGGCTTGGACCAACTTGTTCATGTTGGACGCTTTCCACGCAACATCAAGCAGCGCCATCGTGTCGGGGTCTTCGGCGCTGCCGACAATGACCACCTGGGCGCAGGTCTGCAGCAACTCGTTTGCGCAGAACAGCCCCGTCAGCGGGTAAAAATTCTGCGTCGCTTCGCCGGCGAAGGTGGAAATTATGCGTTCGGCGCGTTCTCGGAAATGATCGATACCGGTCAGGAAGTGCATCCGGACCAGCACCGCGGCGATCACGCTGTTGCCCGCCGGGGTCGCATTATCGGCGGCGGATTTGGTGCGGATGATCAGCGCTTCGGCATCGTCGGCGGTGAAGAAATAGCCGCCGCCGTCTTCGTCCCAGTAATGGGTGTCGATCACGTCGATCCAGTCGATGGCAATATCGACATAGGCGCCGATGCCGGTTGCCTCGTATAGCGCGATGGCTGCGCGGGCCATGTTGGCGTAATCGTCGAGTGGGGCCGAATGCTTCAGCTTGCCGGCGCGGAACGAATGTTTCAGGCGCAGGGTGCCGTCGACATTCTCTTGCATCCGGTCGCGCACAAAAGCGAAGGCCGAATGTGCAGCGTCGAGCCAGTCGGGCCGGTCGAACACGCGCGCGGCATTAGCCATAGCGGCGATCATCAGCCCGTTCCAGTCGGCGAGGACTTTGTCGTCCCAGCCCGGCCAGATGCGGTTGCCACGTACCGCCAGCAGTTTTTCGCAGCAGGCCTTTAGCTGTTCTTCCTGGGCATCGTCGAGCAGTTCGGGATGGGCTATGCGGTTGAGGATATTGCCGCCTTCCCAGTTGCCCTCGGGCGAGACGTTATAGACGGTCTTGAACAGCACCGCTTCGGCGCCGTCACCGAGAATTTCACTGACTTCGGCGGCCGACCAGACATAGAATTTGCCTTCGACGCCTTCGGAATCGGCGTCATAGGTGGCGGCAAACGGTTTGCCAGCCGCATCATCGACCGGTGCGATCATTTCGCGGAGGCACCACTCGATGGTCTCGGTGACGCGCTGTGCGAAAAGTGGATTCTTGGTTTCCTGCCACGCCCAGGTCAGCAGATCTACAATCTGCGCGTTGTCATAGAGCATCTTTTCGAAATGCGGAGCGAGCCACATCGAATCCGTCGAATAGCGCGCATAACCGCCGCCGAGATGATCGTAAATTCCGCCCTGGGACATCTTGGTGAGCGAGAACAGCACGGCGTCGCGCTGGGTTTCGTTGCCGGTGCGGAGCCAGCTGCGCCACAACAATTCATGGATCGATGGGTTGGGGAATTTGGGCGATTGGCCGAGCCCGCCATGCACCATGTCGAATTGCTGGGCGAGCTGCGATGAGACCTGATCGTTGACCGAAAGGGCGATGGCCTTGCCCGCACCGGTGACGGCTTCGGGGGTCCATACCTTAGCGAGCCCGCCCTTGAGGGCGTCGGCGCTCTCCATCGCCTTGTCGCGCTGTTCGATCCAGTAATCGGAGATCGCTGACAGGACCTGCGGAAATCCGGGCCGGCCATAGCGTGAATCGGGCGGGAAATACGTGCCGCCCCAGAACGGCTCGCCATCCGGCGTCAGGAACATAGTCAGGGGCCACCCGCCCTGCTGGCCGAGCAGCTGCAGCGCGTGCTGATAGATGGTGTCAATATCGGGGCGCTCCTCGCGATCGACCTTCACGTTGATATAGAGATCGTTCATCTGCCCCGCGATGGCCTCGTCCTCGAAGCTTTCATGAGCCATGACATGACACCAGTGACAGGCCGCGTAGCCCACCGAAAGCAGGATCGGCTTGTCCTGGGCTTTGGCCGCCTCGATTGCTTCGGGTCCCCAGCCGTACCAATGCACCGGGTTATTGGCGTGCTGCAAAAGATAGGGACTGGTTTCTTCGGAGAGGCGGTTCTTGGACATGTGTGTCTTTCGCGAGATTAGATTTGGGCGCGGGAGGGTAGAGCGGCACGCTTCGGATCTGTGCTAGAGTAGTTGCGATGCAATGGGAAGGAGTCAACCATGAAGTTATCATTTGATATAGATTGTATGCCCGATCAAGCCCGCCGAATGCTCGGCCTGCCGGACGTGACACCGGTGAAAGAGGCTGTCGTTGCAGAACTGACAAAGCGCGTCGCCGAGATGGCCCAGAACATGGATGCCGATCAAATGATAGATCAATGGATGACTGCCGGCGTTCAGGGCATCGGTGATATCCAGAAAGCGTTCATGGAACAGTTTGCCAAGGCGCAGGGGAGTGCGGGCGGCGGTAAGGGCGGCGAGAAAGACTAGATTTTATTTGCGACCCCACACTTGTCATCCAGGGCCTGTCCCGGGACCCAGACGGCACCGATGTCGAGAGACTGGATCCCGGAATAAATCCGGGATGACAATCAGTACGTGAAGAAAAGAAACGAAATCAAATGACAAAAACACCCACTATGCCCATCGTTATCGTCGGCGGCGGGCCGGTCGGAATGAACCTGGCGCTCGATCTCGCCTGGCGCGATGTGCCCTGCATGCTGGTCAACATGGCCGATACCACGCCCAACCATCCGCAGGGCAATTCGCATAACGCGCGGACGATGGAACATTACCGCCGCCTGGGGATCGCCGACCGGATGCGCGGTGTCGGCTTGCCGATGGATCATTGTGGCGATGCGATTTTTATCACCCGGATCAACACACATGAAATCGGCCGGATCAAAATCCCGACCCTGCGCGAACGCCTGACTCCCGGATCGTACGATCTGGCAATGGGGCCGGAGCCGCTGCAGCGTGCATCGCAGATGTTCGTCGAACGCATCTTGAAGGATGAGCTGGATCAGAAAGACTGTGTCGACCTGCGGTTCGGATGGCGCCTGAATGGGTTTGAGCAGAATGCGGACGGCGTGACCACGGAGATCGAGAACCTGGAGACCGGTGAGACCGAGACGGTCGAATGCGGCTATCTGGTCGGTAGCGATGGTGCGCGGAGTTCGGTGCGCAAGGCGCTGGGTATCGAATATGACGGTAAGTCGGGCGAAGAGCGCGACTTCATGATGGGCCAGATGCTGTCGGTCTATTTCGAAGCGCCCGGTCTGTACGACGTGATGCAGACCGATGCGCCGTGGCAGTTCCATTCGCTGAACCCCGATGGCCGGGCGTCTATCGTCGCGCTGGACGGCAAGGGCAAGTTCCTGACCTGGGCTAAGCTGGAACCCGGACAGGATGCTGAGACGCTGGATCCGCGCCCCTACATATGGCGGGTGATCGGCGCGGAAATACCGATCGACGTGCTGTCGTCCAAGCCGTGGCAGGCGGGCCTGTCTCTGGTTGCCAACGAATTTCAGAGAGGCCGGGTGATATTGGCGGGGGATGCCGTGCATCTGTTCACGCCGACCGGCGGGTTCGGCATGAATACCGGCGTTGGCGATGCCGAGAACCTCGGCTGGAAATTGGCGGCCTGGCACAATGGCTGGGCCGGCGAAAACCTGGTGGCTAGCTACGAGGGCGAGCGCCGCCCGGTCGCGATCCGCAATCTGGCCCAGTCTTATGCGCTCGCGCAGGACAAATCGTCCTTGACGGTGCCGGCGAATATCGAGGACGAAACGCCCGAGGGCGAGGCCGTCCGCGCCGCGTTCGGCAAACGTACCGAGGAAGCGCTGGCTGAGGAATATTTCTGCATGGGCATCCAGCTCGGCGCCCGTTATGATGCATCTCCCCTGGTGCGCATCAAAGACGAAACAACTCCGCCGCCGGCAAGCGATCCGTTTGTCTATGTCGCGACCGCCTATCCCGGCGGCCGGGCACCGCATGCCTGGCTTGCCGATGGCAGCGCGCTGTTCGACAATTTTGGCCCCGGTTTCACATTGCTGCGCCTTGGCGGCGGAGATGTCGATTGCCAGGGACTGCTTGATGCAGCGTTGGAAAAAGGCGTGCCGGTCACCGTGTTCGAGGAAGCGGACCCCGCGGTCCGCGATTTGTATCAGGCCGATCTTGCGATCATTCGCCCTGATCAATACGTCGCCTGGCGTGGCGATGCCCTGCCCGATGATGTCGGCGCGCTGGTGGAGACGATCAGGGGCGCGTGAGGGTTGGTGATCTCGCCTGAAGATTCCCGCCTTCGCGGGAATGGCGGCTTTTGGGATAGTTTGTTATCCCCACGTTGGCGGGGATCTGGTTCGTTAAGAAACGGGCTTTACCCTACAGCGCGCCGCGCCGCAGCCGGTATCGGTATAGGCCTGGAACGCGAGGTCGGGGGCTTGTGAGAGCACGCTATCGTTGAGGAAGTAATCGCCGCGAGCATAGCTGTGGCCGGCATTGATCCCGATCGGGCCATAATCGTCGTCGGTTGCCGCCGACGCGCAATGCATAAAGACCCCAACGGTTTGGGCGGCGGCTGCGGATCCGTTCTGGGTCGTGTATCATCGGCTGAAATCACGGCAAAACCACGGGATACAGACATCATGATCACGAGACAGTGCGGCGCTTGCCGGATCGATACGGTTGAAGAATCCACCGGGCCGTTCCGCACGCCCGCGGGCATGTTTGCCGATGCGACGGATGAATTGGTCGCGTCGCATCTGTCCTGGATGGCGCCCGATTATATGGATGCCGCCACGCAGATGCTGCTGTTTTCGTTCAAAAGCTTCGTGATCCGTACCGGGCGGCTGAACATTCTGGTCGATGCCTGTGTCGGCAATGACAAGGAACGCCCCGGCCGGCCGTATTGGCACCAGCAGAACTGGCCGTGGATGGCGAACCTCAACGCGGTCGGGCTTACGGCTGAAGATATTGATATCGTGATGTGCACGCATTTGCATATCGACCATGTCGGCTGGAATACGCAGTTGGTCGATGGGCGCTGGGTGCCGACATTCCCGAATGCGCGCTATGTGTTCTCTGCAGATGAATACCGTCATTGGGAAAGCATGCTCGGCGCCTCCGAAGTCGGCGACAACGTGTTCAATGACAGCGTGCTGCCGGTGGTCGAGGCCGGGCGCGCCGACCTGGTCAAAAACGATCACGAGATCGATCACGGGATTGTTCTGGAGCCGACGCCCGGTCACACACCGGGCCATGTCGCGCTGCATCTGGACAATGGCGGCGACACCGCGCTGTTTACCGGCGATCTCTTTCACCATCCGCTACAGATCGCCGAGCCGCAATTATCTAGCGTAGTGTGCACCGATGCCGAATTGTCGCGCCAGTCGCGCTATGATTTTCTGAACCGGTACGGCGATACCGGTGCGATGATCTATCCCGCGCATTTTACCGGCAACGAGATCGGCAAAATCGTGTCGCGCGGAGAGGGCTGGCATTTTGATTTCGTATCCGAATAGCGAAGCCTGCGTCGGCGGCGCCTTGTAACCTGACTGATCCCCGCTATCCCGGGTAACTCGGCGCTTAAGCCTGCGCGCGCCTTTTCTGCAGATTGCCGGTCATGAGCAGTACCGCGGCTAGGGCGCCGCCGGCGATATTCACCATCGGTGCGGCATCGAACAGCGCGACCGGTTCCACTTATACCTGCAACGGATGATGCAGAACGTCGGCAGCCGCTGATATCGTGTTGGCTGCGGCCGGATGGCCTTTCCACTGCTGCTCGGATAACGTGAATTGGCGTGTCGCGGAACACACGGAAAGACGGACGGGATATGGACTACACCACATTGGGGCGGACCGGGCTTAAAGCCGGTGTTGCCGGGCTCGGCTGTGGCGGCAATTCGAAGATCGGTCTTGGGGGCAGCCGGGATGCGGGGCAGAGCAACGCGGGTTCGATCGCGCTGATCCACCGGGCGCTGGATCTCGGCGTCAATTTTCTCGACACCGCGCGCGCCTACGGCACCGAGCAGGTTGTTGGCGAAGCGATCAAAACCGTGCCGCGGGGCTCTGTCATCTTGTCCTCCAAACACCAGGCTGGACCCGAGGTGACGGCGTCGGCGCTGGCGGCGGAGATCGATGCGAGCCTGCGCGATCTGCAGACCGATTATGTCGATATCTTTCATCTGCACGGTGTGCGCCCCGAACAGTACGACCACGCGCTGAACGATCTGGCGCCGGTGCTGCTGCAGGCGCGTGACGCCGGAAAAATCCGGTTTCTCGGCATCACCGAAACTTCGCCCAACGATCATGGTCAGACCATGCTGAACCGCGCCGCCGGCGACGGATGCTGGGATGTGATGATGCTGGGCTTTAACATGATGCACCAGGTCGCGCGGACGGAGCTATTGCCGCAGACGATGGAGCACGGCATCGGCACGCTGATCATGTTTGCGGTGCGGAACCTGTTCAGCGTGCCCGGCCGGCTGCAGGAAACCATGCGCGAACTGGCGGCAGACGGTCGCGTTGCGGATCGACTGGCCGAGAACGAATATCCGCTCGGTTTTCTGGTGCACCCCGAAGACGGTGGTGCTGCCAGCGTGATCGATGCGGCCTACCGCTATGCCCGCCATGAACCGGGGGCCGACGTGGTGTTGTTCGGCACCGGGAGGGTCGCGCATCTGGAGGCCAATATCGCCTCGATCCTCAAACCGCCACTGCCGGCGGCGGACACCGCGCGGCTCGCTGAGCTGTTCGGTCATCTGCAGGGCGTCGGGCTCGATCTTCCCGGCCCGGTCTGAACCCGACCCGCGTGGCCGGGTTTTCGTGCTATCTCAATCTGCGGTATCATTTTACCGGGTAGTTTCAGTCGTACCGGGTACGGTATCAAGAGTAGGAGCTGGCGCTATGACATCTAAATTGGATCGATTGATCCGGATGGGCGCACGTGCGGAGAGGACCGCAGCGCTCGCACTCTTCGCGGCTTTGCTGACAGGCGCGGCCATACCGACCGCCCACGCGGCGGCATTTACATACGGGGCCGGACCGACCGGCGTGTACAGCGTGAGTTGCAGCGGGCTGGCAGATGGCATCTGAGTTTTGATAACCAGCTGTTCTTTACAGCGGGCGCCCAGTGCCAGACGAATGTCGATATGACGGTCCGGTCCTATAGTGCTTCCGCGGCGGCCGCGTTTACTAGCGGTGGCCTGTCCGCGTCGGGCACGGGGCAGAGCATAATGGGCCTGCTGAAGGCGTCGGCAAAGCTCAAAACGGGGTCGGTTACCTCTGTTCTGTTTCCGGCGGGCGTCGCTGAGACCGGTTCCGCTGACCTGATCACGTTGAATGTTCCCGGGCAAACCGGCCAGATTGTGGTCGTGGATGTTGTGTTCAACCTGACCGGCGTCTTGACGGCGACCGGGGCGAACTCGTTCTCGCTCCTGCAGCTATATGTCGATTCGTATAACAACCTCACGGCGCCGCACCAGACGGGGTATGAGGTTCAGGCAGGGGTCAACCCGTCGCCGACCGTGGTTAATGACATGGTGACCCTGTAGCTCGGCTCTATCGTCTGCGATCCCGATGAGTTTCTCGTGAAGATGATGGCGCAGGCGATGACGCCGTCCCAGACGTCTTTCGGCATGAACGTCTCCGAGGCGGTTTTCTCCAACACGCTGACTTGGGGTGGCATCGCCGGGGTGACCATCGGTGGCAACGCGGTCTCCGACTTTACGATTGATTCCGCGTCCGGCGTCGACTGGACGGTTGCGGCATCCACGGCCATACCGCTGCCGCTGGCATGGGCGGTCCTGGGTATTGCCTTTATGGGTCTTGCTCGCGTCTGGCGGCTTGGCGCAAAGCGCGCCGCCTGAGGCGCAGATGGTCCCTTGACGGGGAGGGCCGGCGCGGCGAAACCTTGCCGTCATGAACCCTGATCGACTATCCGCCGAGACAATCTTTGCGCTGGCAAGCGCTACGGGACGGGCCGGTGTTGCCGTGATCCGTGTGTCCGGTCCGGCCGCAGGCAATGTACTCCGTGACATTTGCGGTCTTTCCGCGCGTCCTGAAGCGCGCCGTGCCATACGGTGCCGTATGGTAGAGCCCGCGTCCGGGTCGGCGCTCGATGACGGGCTGGCGATCTGGTTTGCCGGGCCTGCCAGCTTTACCGGCGAAGACGTGGCCGAACTTCACATTCATGGAGGGCGGGCGACGGTCGGGGCGGTGACGTCGACGCTGGCGGCGTTGCCCGGTTTGCGGCTGGCCGAGCCCGGGGAGTTCTCGAAGCGGGCGTTCCTGGCCGGCAAGATCGATCTGACCGAGGCCGAGGCGATTGCCGATCTCGTTGATGCGGGCACTGATGCCCAGCGGCGACAGGCGTTGGCGCAGCTTGGCGGCGGGCTGGCCGACCGGCTCGAGGCATGGCGGGCTGAGCTGATCGACATACTTGCCCATACTGAGGCGTGGATTGATTTCCCCGATGAAGACCTGCCGGAGGATGTAGAGCACGCAGCACAGGCGCGGATATCTGCGCTTGAGGGCGAGATCAGGTCGTTTCTGGACGATAACCGGCGCGGCGAACGGCTGCGCGACGGGCTGCAGATCGCCATTCTCGGCGCGCCCAATGCCGGTAAGTCGTCGGTGCTCAACGCTGTTGCCGCGCGCGAGGCGGCCATCGTGTCGGCAACCGAGGGGACCACGCGCGACGTGATCGAGGTCCATCTCGATCTGGGCGGCTGGCCGGTGACCATCGCCGATACCGCCGGATTGCGTGACGCCGCCGATGAGATTGAACGCGAAGGCGTGTGCCGCGCCCTTGACCGGGCCGAGGCCGCCGACCTGCGGCTTGTCGTGTTCGATGCGAGCCGTGCGCCCGACGCGGCG
The DNA here is from genome assembly GCA_905181725.1 of Alphaproteobacteria bacterium UBA830. GTDB lineage: Bacteria > Pseudomonadota > Alphaproteobacteria > MPNO01 > UBA830 > CAXBCP01. The sequence continues at coordinate 1,882 of CAJIYX010000075.1, read as the reverse complement.
AGCGTGGCACAGCTCTCGGGGGGGGTTGGCGGTTCCGTCGGCGGGTCTGCTGGTGCTGTACTAGCCATTGCCAACAAGTCCGACCTGGTTGATCAGCCGCTAACGGCCATCGTCGGTGTCCCGGCGCTCGCGATTTCGGCAAAGACCGGCGACGGCCTGCCCGAACTGCTGCGCCGTCTCGAGGGCTATGCGGCAGAAATCATGGCGGGGGGCGAGGGTGTACCGTTGACCCGGCTGCGTCACCGGGTGGCGCTGACCGACAGTGCCGATGCCCTGGAGCGGGCGGCGGCGGTGCGGGGCGGCGCTGGCGACAGCGAGCTCGTGGCCGAGGATTTGCGTCTGGCTGCAAGGGCGCTCGGACGGGTCACCGGGCGGGTCGATGTCGAGGATTTGCTCGATGTGATCTTCAATGATTTTTGTATTGGTAAATAAATCAATATGTTGTGCTGCGACCTATAATCAGTCCAGAAATGTTTCACGTGAAACAATCGTGCCAACTCATTTGGTAATCATTTGCCGGGCCCCCTGATTGCTGCTTTACGGATCCGGAGGCCGACCCTATATTCCGCGCCATGTCGGGACCCGAAATTTCAGATGATGCCGCCGACCGTGCCTATGAAGTGATCGTCGTGGGTGGCGGTCATGCCGGTTGTGAAGCCGCGGCGGCTTCGGCACGCCTCGGCGCCCGCACGCTGCTGGTCACACATAAGGCATCGACCATTGGCGAGATGTCCTGCAACCCCGCTATCGGCGGGCTCGGCAAGGGCCACCTGGTGCGCGAGATCGATGCGCTGGATGGCATCATGGGCCGGGTCATCGATCGCGCCGGTATTCAGTTCCGAATTCTCAACCGTCGCAAGGGGCCGGCCGTTCAGGGTCCGCGCGCGCAGGCCGACCGCAAGCTCTATCGCCTCGCGATGCAGGAGACCCTGGCCAATCAGGCGAACCTCGATATCCGTGAAGGCGGGGTCGAGGATCTGCTGTTGGAGGGCGAGGGGAATAGTCAGCGGATCGGCGGTGTGATCCTGGCGGATGGATCGTCTGTCCGCAGCAGCCGCGTCGTGCTGACCACCGGCACCTTTTTGCGCGGGCTTATTCATATCGGCGCGCAGAAGATACCGGCCGGCCGGGCCGGTGAGGCGCCGGCGCTCGGCCTGTCCGATACGCTTGAGGCCTGCGGCTTTGCGCTCGGGCGGCTCAAAACCGGTACGCCGCCGCGGCTTGACGGCACCACGATTGATTGGGGCGCGCTTGAGGTTCAGCCCGGCGACGACCCGCCCGAGCCGTTTTCGACCCTGACGGAAAAGATCACGACGCCGCAGATCGCCTGCCACATCACTTATACCAGCCCCGCGGCGCATGACATCATTCAGGCCAATATTCACCGTGGGCCGATGTATTCCGGCCAGATCGAAGGTACCGGGCCGCGTTACTGTCCGTCGATCGAGGACAAGGTGGTGCGCTTCGCCGACAAGTCGCGCCACCAGATTTTCCTCGAACCCGAAGGGCTGGACGACGACACGGTCTATCCCAACGGGATTTCGACATCGCTGCCCGAAGACGTGCAGATTGCCTTTCTGGCGCAGATTGCCGGGCTTGAGACTGCGCGCGTGATCCGGCCGGGCTATGCCATCGAATATGATTACGTGGATCCCCGCGAATTGCGCCCGACGCTGGAAACCCGCCGTTTGCCGGGGCTGTACCTCGCCGGGCAGATCAACGGGACGACCGGTTACGAGGAAGCCGCGGCACAGGGTCTGATGGCCGGGCTGAACGCCGCGATCGCCGCGGGTGGCAGCGACGTGCCGTTCACGCTAGACCGGGCCGACGCCTATATCGGCGTGATGATCGACGATCTGATCACCCGCGGCACGGCGGAACC
>CAJIYX010000074.1 GCA_905181725.1 Alphaproteobacteria bacterium UBA830 | reverse complement strand
TGCCAGAAGATTGCCAGAAGATTGCCAGAAGATTAACAGAAGTCTCAGGCAGCGACCTGCCACTGCGCGATGGTCACCGGGTGCATTTCATAGACCGCACGATACTCGATCTCGAAAGCGTCGCTGTGCGAAATCCCGTCCGCCTCGGCCCGGTCGGCGGCAAGGTCTTCAGCCACGTCGCGGGCATGGCCATCGCGTTCAGCCTCGGTCCAGCAACGGTAGAGCGGCCATTCCTCGGAATACTCGTTCACCCAATCGCAGCCGGTCATTTCGGCCAGCAGCGAATGCGCAAGATGATTGCGGGTATCGGCAAACAGCGTCGCGCCGCGGACAAACCCGTGATCGTCGGTCGAGGCGAGAAACGCCGTGCCCGTAACCGTGTCGCGAATGATGCAGCCCCGGTGGTTCAGGCTGATTTCCAGCGGAAACGCACGGCGGCTGTTCCAACCGTAAAGCTGGCTGACGGGAATTTTCCGGGTCGGCAGAAAGTCGGTATGCATCGTTTGGTCCTTTGACTTGAGTGACATCTGTCTGAGATGACATCGCTGCGTTTTGTCGATGAATAGAGCATACCTTGCTTACACGTCAATTTTCGGGGTATAAAAATCCTGAAGGGAAACCCCACATGGCATACACCAAGCTCCGCGATATACTGGATGTCGCGCTCGAACTGCAGGCCAGCTCGCTCGGCCTGACCATCGATCAGCTTATGGACCGGACCGGGCGCAGCCGAAAGACCGTGGAACGCATGCTCCAAGGCCTTTCCGAGATCGGGCTGGAGATGGAACCGAGCCGTCTTGAAAGCGACCACCACCTGACCAAGCGCTGGCGGCTGCGCGCCGACATGCCCGGAACCCTTCTGGCGCTCCAGTCGCACGAGCGCGGAGCGCTTGAGCGCCATCTTCAGACCCTGCCCGAAGGCGCCGCCACCCGCGCGCTTGCCAAACTACTCGGAAACCAGAAGCCGCTGTCCAACCATCTGGCGATCGATGCGGAAGAACTTATAAACCGGACCGCCCATATTGGCCGCACCGGACCGCGCACCCAGGCCGACGAGGCACAAATGGCGGTATTTGAGCGCGCCATCCAGGGGTTTGAGAAGCTGGAGCTTCGCTACCGGGCACAGGGGCGCCGCCGGGCAAGCTGGCGCAGTGTTGATCCGCTAGGGCTTTTATTCGGGCGGTTCGGGTATCTGGTCGCGGCGCGGGGCGACATTACGGTGACCTACCGGCTCGATCTGATAGAGGATGTCAGACCGACCGGCACTATCTTCGAAGCGCCAGGAGACTGGAATATGAAAGACTGGGCCGCCGACAGCTTCGGCATTTATCATGGCGACGACATCCTGGATATCCGGCTGCGCTTTACCGGCGAAGCGGCGAAACGGGCCGAAAAAGTCCGGTTTCATCCAAGCCAGAAAATGCGTCGGATCCGCGGCGCCCTCCTCGTCGAGCTACACTGCCAGGGACACCGCGAACTGATACACGAGCTCTGTCATCCTGACTGGCTGGAGCAGGTGCAGATAGAAACGCCGGATTCCTTGCGCGTGGAATTTAACGACTACCTGCGACAGTTGGGCAACGTGACGGCCTGAAGAACCAGGATTGAAACAGGTTCCCGTTCGACGTTGGGCCTCAAACCCGCTAAACCTCGGGCTGCACATAAACTCACAGGCAGAAACCTCTTGCGTCTTTCCGTCCTCGACCAGTCCGTGTCCTTCGCCGGACGCCCCCAAAGCGCCTCCATCACAGAAACGATCGAGCTTGCGCAGTATTGCGAAGGTCTGGGATATCACCGCTTCTGGGTATCCGAACACCATAACCACGACACGATCACCGGGACCGCGCCGGAGATTGTCATGGCGGCGATCGGCGCGACGACCGACCGTATCCGTATCGGAAGTGCCGGCGTTATGCTGCCGCACTACTCGGCGCTGAAAGTGGCCGAGCAATTCCGGGTACTGGATGCCATCGCCCCGGGGCGCATCGATCTCGGCCTCGGACGCGCGCCCGGATCGGACGGCCGGACCGCCTATGCTCTCAACCCCCATGCGCTGCAGGGCGCTGATAATTTTCCCGAACAGATCCAAGATCTGATGGCATGGGTCGCCGGAGACCCGCTCCCGGAAGACCATACATTCGCCGGGATTCGGGCCTTCCCGCAAAGCGACACGACCCCGGTAACATGGATTCTGGGGACATCGAGCTACGGCGCGCAGGTCGCGGCACATTTCGGGATCCCTTATTGCTTCGCCCATTTCATCACGCAGGGAGAAGGGTGCGAGCAGGCGCTGGACCTATACCGGGAAAAGTTCCAGCCGAGCGCACGACACCAGGAGCCTGTGACGACGGCCTGTGTCTGGGCCCTGGTGGCGGATACCGAGGAAGAAGCCGAATTTCAGTTCATGTCCCGTGCGCGCACGCGACTGGCCCGCGACCGCGGCGTGCTCGAACAGGTAGAGGCACCCGAGGTCGCGGCAGCGCATGACTATTCACCGGCAGAACAGGCCCGCGTTCAGGTCATGCGCAAAGAAGCGTTTGTCGGCACGACGGAGAACGTGGGCGATCGGCTACGCAACCTGGCGAAACGGCTCGGGCTGGACGAACTCGTCATCCTGACGTGGACGCACGAGCTGTCCGCCCGCAAACGTTCTTACGAGCTGTTCGCGAAAGAGTTCGAAATCGCGTAGTGCATTTGGGCGCGAGTTAACCAACTGGATTAAAGTGCACGACCTCTGGCGGTTTGGAGAGGTAGTCCCGGAAAAGCCCACCGAATGTTTTGTAATCATCGGTTTCACGAAAACCGAAATGATCCTCGATCTTTCCCCATTCGACCTCGAGGACGAACGCAAGTGCGGGCTCGACCCGTTTTCCCCAGCGCAGGCCCTGACATCCCGGCTGTCTTTTGAGAATTTCGGCAGCTTCATCGAAGCTACCTGTGAAATCGTCCTCCGCCTCATCTTTTACAAACAATGTTGCGATCTCAATTACCATGCTAGTTCTCCTGTTTTTCATCGTTAACAGTCTGAACGGACAAGATAGTCAACAACAGGACGAATCCCAGTACCGTTTTCACATTTGAAACCTGGTTGAACCGGTTCACACCTGCACAGACGCTCCTACGAGCGGGATAAATTTTTATCGTTATATTTCAATGAGATAAAAACCGCTGGACCAGGATACTTTATCGGAACGACAGGGAACAATTATGTACGTATCTAAAAAACCCGCCGTTTCAAAGGGTCCCGGGTGAACTTTAGAAATAGCGGTACGTCTTGTTCATCCGCGGAGTTTCCGGACGCGCCCTGTCAGCCTCAAGGCGATTTGCTCTGACAATGCCCTGCCCATCCCTCTCTTCTTTCGATATAAGAACCAAATGCATCTCAGAAACTGGCAACAACAATTCATCGACGAATTCCCGTCGATAATAAACCAACACCGTCGATTTATCGTCAAAGCACCAACTGGCGCCGGTAAGACCGTGCTTGCAAGCGAGCTCGTCGACCGGTTCTACAAGGGCAAGAAGATTATCGTGCTGTGCCACCGGCTAGTGCTGTTGGAGCAGCTCGAGAAGGCATTTGGCGAAAAACACACTGTCCGCAAGCTGGCAGTGTCCGACACCGGGCCTGCTTTTGAGGATTACGACATACTGCTCTCGACCAGTATGCGAGCGAAGGAGGTGTTGGCCGATGCCATCCCCAAGGCCGACCTCATTATCGTGGACGAAGCGCATCGCGTATCCCCTAATGGCGCGGGCTACAAACGGATCATCGATAATTTCAATGAACACGGCAAAGCAGGGGCACAGTTCATAGGGCTGACGGCCTCTCCAGAGCGGCGCACCGGCGATCAACGTGACCAGCTCAATCTTGCATTCGACGCCATTATCGATTGCGCAAACATTGAAGATTTAATCAAAGAAGGCGTTTTGGTGCAGCCGGTCTATCGCCCCCATTTTGTGCACGATCTGGACCTGGGCAGCATCGATATCAGCTCAGGCGATTTTCCGGTCGCGAAGCTGGCCCCGGCGATCATTAAATCGTCGATGATCGACTATGCGATCTGGAGCTATAACGAAGAGCGTCTGAAGCTTGCGACGAAACCCGTTTCAGCCTGGTTCTGCGCCGATATCAGCGTCGCCGAAGCAACTCTCCGCAACATCCGGCAATACGGGATCGAAGCCGCCATCGTCACCGCCCGGACACCGATCAAGAAGCGGATGGACCTGCTGGCGCGTCACGAGAGTGGTGACATCGAGGCGATGGTGTCTGTCGGCGTTCTCGCCGAAGGCTGGGATAATCCTCACTGCAACATCATCGTCCACCTTCGCCCGACCCTGTCGAAGGTGCTGTGGGGCCAATCTGTGGGCCGTGGACTGAGATCGGCGCCTGGCAAAGACAAATGCATCGTCATCGATGTCAGCTCCAACTGGAGCACGTTCGGTCCGGTGGAGAAGCTGGAATGGAGCCTCTGGAGTCATCGGCGCTCGTATATGCAGTACATGAACCGCTTCAACTGGATCGGCCAGCAGCAGGATGGTAATAACGGCAGCGATCCATACCTGCTCTGCAAAAACGAGTTGCCGAACAAAACACGGTGTTCGCACATCTATAAGAAGAATGCCTATGAGAACGATACCTGCCCCGTCTGCGGCACCTATGCCGCTGTCGATATTCATCAGGAACAAAAACTAGATAATTCTCTGAACGAAAACGGGCTGCACAGGCTGTTCTTCGACCGGGTGCCAAAGGTTTATAACGAGATGAACCTGTCGGTATGGCGAAACCTTGGGGGCACGGCATGGAAATCAGCGACAAAAAAAGAGCAGGTGTTTCTCGCCTTCTGCCTGGCTTTCGTGGAGGTTTCAGGCGAGCCGACGCAATCGGAATCAGATTACTGGGACGCAGCCTTGGCGGCGGAAACACGCATCCGGGCCTATCTGGCGGAAAATAAATTCCAAATTGTAAAACAGGAAACTTTTGACCTCTCGCTGATTGCCGACGGCATGCTTGCCGGCAAAAAGATCCGGACACTTCAGGCCCATTACGGCATTTCAGTCTGCGGCACGGTTTTCCAGACACACACGCAGGCAGAAAGTGAACGCAAATACCAAAAGGCGCTCAAAATTGCTGAACGGCTCGCAATGATGGGCTGCTCTTCTCAGGACAACCTGCCCTACTTCAACGCCGCTGATCATCTGGCCCAGCATGACGGGGCGTCAGCCTGATCCTGAGCGGTCACCGATTGCGCGCCCGCGGCACTGCACGCCGACATCACGGTTTACCGCTGGACAATTCAGCCTGACACCGCCATCTCACTGAGGCAAAAGACCAGCCCCCCCTCTGATAATCAGATCTCCTGCACAGGACGAATATATGTCACGCAAATCCTCCGCTGCGCCCAATATCAATCCGGAAATCGCCACCTGGACGGGGCCTCTCGGTCTCCCGGATTTCGCGCGTATTGACGACAGGGATTTCGAGGCCGCTTTCGATGCCGCGCTTCCCGCCGACCTCGCAGAAACCCAGGCTATTGCCGACAATCCCGATGAGCCGACGTTCGAGAACACCATCATCGCGCTGGAAACGGCCGGCGAGTTGCTGACAAGGGCGTCGCACATATTCAGGAACCTGGCCGGCGCAAATACGAACGACACATTGCAGGAACTGGAGCGTAAGCTGTCACCCGAGATGTCCCGCCATCACTCGGCAATCATGATGAACCGCCCGTTATTCGACCGTATCAACACGCTGTATCAGAACCGCAAAAACCTCTGCCTCAACCCCGAAGCCAGTCGCGTACTGGAACTGGCCTGGAGGTCCTTCGTGAAATCAGGCGCCAATCTTGATGAGGCAGACCAGGCGCAGCTTTCCGCAATCAACGAGCGTCTCGCTACGCTGGGCACGACGTTCTCGCAGAACGTGCTGGCGGATGAGCGCGATTACGCGCTGATACTCGAGACCGATGAGGACCTGGCTGGACTGCCGGACTTCCTGATTTCCGGCATGAATGCGGCTGCCGAAGAGCGCGGCCATGACGGCAAGTACGCGGTAACGCTGTCACGATCGATTATCGAACCGTTTCTGACATTCTCCGAGCGGCGCGATCTCCGCGAGACGGCATTCAAGGCCTGGGTCGCCCGAGGAGAAGGTCTCGGCGAGCGTGACAATCGCCCGCTTGTCGCCGAAACGGTGAAGCTGCGCGCCGAGAAGGCGGCCCTGCTCGGCTATGCCAGCTTCGCGCATTTCAAGCTCGACGACACGATGGCAAAGACCCCGGAGAATGTCCGTACGCTGCTTGAAACTATGTGGGGGAAGGCCCGCGATCGTTCCGCAGAAGAGGCATCCGATCTCTCGCGCCTGATCGCCAAATCCGGGCACAATCACGATGTCGCCCCGTGGGACTGGCGTCACTATTCCGAGAAGGTGCGGGCAGAGCGTTACGATCTGAACGAGGCGGAGATAAAGCCCTATCTCCAGCTGGAGAAGATGATAGAGGCTGCCTTTCATACGGCGGAGAAACTATTTGGCATCACGTTCCGTCAGCATGATGGCGTGCGTGCCTGGCACCAGGATGTCCGCGTGTTCGAAGTGCTGGATGCAAACGGAAAACGTATCGCCGTTTTCCTGGCCGATTATTTCGCCCGGCCATCCAAGCGGTCCGGCGCGTGGATGAGTGAACTACAGGAACAACACAACCTCACCACCAACCAGGATAGTGAGGGCCAGACACCGATCGTCCTCAACATCATGAACTTTGCCAAAGCCCCCGCCGGCGAGCCGGTGCTGATCACCATGGATGACGCAAGAACGCTGTTCCATGAATTCGGCCACGCACTGCACGGCATGCTGTCCGATGTGACATACCCCTCGATCTCCGGCACGTCCGTCAGCCGGGACTTTGTCGAACTGCCATCCCAGTTGTTCGAGCATTGGCTGACCGTGCCGCAAGTGCTGCAGCGCTTCGCGGTACACCACCAGACCGGAGAGACAATACCGCAGGCGCTGCTGGACAAGATGCGCGCGGCCGCAAAATTCAACAAAGGTTTTGCAAACGTCGAGTTCACATCATCGGCGCTGGTCGATATGGCGTTTCATGCACTCACCCCCGAGCAGGCGGAAAATATTGATGCGATGGCGTTTCAGGCGGAAATCCTGGCCGGTCTCGACATGCCTGACGCGATCGTCATGCGGCACGCAACGCCGCATTTCGCGCATGTGTTTTCCGGCGACGGCTACTCGGCCGGTTACTATTCGTATATGTGGTCCGGCGTGCTGGATGCAGATGCATTTGAGGCATTCAGGGAAGCGGGGGATGCGTTTGATAGCGCGACTGCGGAAAAACTTCGGCGTTACGTCTATTCATCCGGCGGTTCAATGGACCCGGAGCAGGCCTATATCGCCTTTCGCGGGAAACTTCCGAGACCGGAAGCCCTACTCGAAAAAGAAGGTTTGACCTAGAAACGTTCAGGAGTCCCCGACATTACATCAACACCGTAAGACGGATGATCCCAGGCGAACTGTGAAAGAAATTCTCATCCGCGAAAACGACGAAGCGGCTCGACCCACCTCGAACCAAACTGGTCTGACAATGCCCTGGCTCATCTTGCGAATTTTCTGTGGTCAAATGAATTGGATGCGCGCCCAGTGACGGAGTTATTCCGATGCATATAGATACTTTGATCGTCAGAGGTGGATTGAGCGGATTGGGCGTCGCAAATCGGCTCTCCACTATCGGTGTTGATTTCCACTTGATAGAAGCACGCAATCGGCTCGGTGGCCGTATATTGTCTGTCGCATCTTCGGCCGACGCTGAAACGGATGACAGATATGACCTGGGTCCTTCGTGGTTCTGGCCCGGTCAACCACGCATCGAGCCTCTC
>CAJIYX010000073.1 GCA_905181725.1 Alphaproteobacteria bacterium UBA830 | reverse complement strand
GATCACCCGGTTGATGATTTCGGTCAGGTATGAGCACGGCACACCGGTAAAAAAATCGTGCCCGGCATCGCGTGCGGGCATGAGGAAATCGTCAGCTTTGATCATATTATTGGTTTTTCCTGTCGTTTCAGCGATCGGTGACGAGGCGGAAAGCGTTTTATTTATCTATTTCCTTGCCCTTGTTGCGAGGGTTTATTTTCCAAGCGTATCTATGTTTCTGATGGACCCCCGGCACAAGGCCGGTGGAATAAATTGTGTTTGGAAAGGCTTGGCGGTTCAGCCCCGGCGGACGCTATCGGGCCCTACAGAAAATCGCGGGCGCGGGCGAGATCGAAGGCGTCGTTTACGTCGAGCCAGTGACCGGCGACGTAATGCACCCGGGGCGCATTGCCGTTGGTAGCAAGCCGCGCAAAGAGTGTTGCTAGATCTGCGGATTGCAGGGTGTCGTCGGCGCGCATGGCGTCGAGCTCGGCGCGGACCAGATCGGCGCCCTTCGCCGTCAGCCGGGCGATGCCGATCCATTCGCCGGTATTATCGTTGGCGTCTGCCGCATCGGCGACGATGCCTTCGAACAGCACCGGGTCGTCTTCGATAAAGCTGGGCGAGAATGCGCGCGAACATTTTATCAGGTCACGGCCGGAGCTTTCGGACCGATCGGTGCGTTCACTCCACATGGCATCGACGGCCAGCACTATATCGCCTTCGATATCGAGCATCGCATCGAGGATGTAGCGCCGGAACATGATATCGCCATAGGCGATCACCGTGTCGCCGGTCAGCCAGTCGATCGCAGTCGCCAGCGAGGCGGCTTCGCCCGTGGTTTCGTATGCGTCATTATCGAGATAGGTAAGGTTCGGCAGGTCGACGGCGTCCTTGGCATAGCCGCGCACGACGGCAACATCACGGATGCCGGACTGGCGTAGCGTGCGGGTCAGGCGGCGCAAGAGCGGCTGTCCCCGAATTTCGACCATGCATTTCGGTTTATCTTCGGTGAGCGGGCCGAGTGCGCTGCCCCGTGTCGCCGCGAGCACGATGGCACGGGGCGCGTCGTCATCGACGGGCAGGTATCGGTCTTCGGCGTCTTTCAGTTCGGCATTTCCCGCAAGATGAAAGATGTCTTTGACGGTCGCGATGCTGTCTTCCAGACCAACGACGCTTTCGTCCTCGAAGATCATTTTGGCGGCGTCGCGCATAGCACTTATCGAGGCGCGCACGGAATGGTTGGCCCAGATCACGGCGTTGACCCCGGCGGCACGGAACTGATCCGTCGGCGTACCGTAATAGGTCGTCGGCACGATCACGACAGGACAGCTATTGTCCCATTCGCGCATGAACGACATGATTTCATTGGCGCTCGACTGTTTGGAATGGATCAGCACGGCATCGGCGCCAGCCTCCTGATAGGCATGGGCACGGCGCAGTGCCTCGTCCAGCCCCCAGCCGGAAATCAGCGCTTCGACACGGGCGACCAGCACGAAATCCGGATCGGTCTGGCTGTCCTTGCCGGCTTTGATCTTGCCGCAGAATTCGTCCATGTCGGCAAGTGGCTGGCCGTGACCGATAAACGAATTGGTCTTCGGGAACAGCTTGTCTTCGATACAGGCGCCGGCAATCCCGCGCTGGCAAAGTTTCGCCACCAGGCGACGGACGTTGTTGAAATTGCCGTAACCGGTATCGCCGTCCATCAGGATCGGGATACTGGTCGCGTCGGCCATGAATTCGAGAACTTCGAGAACCTGGGTCCAGGATGCTTCGTTCGAATCGCGCACGCCAAGCGCCGCTGACATCGACAGACCGGAGGCCCAGACCGCGCTGAAACCGGCCTCTTCGGCGATCTTGGCAGACAGTCCGTCATGCGCTTCCATCAGAAAGCCTATTTCGGGGCCTTCGATGAGCGCCCGCAAACGCGAGGATTTGGTCGGACTGGAATCCACGTTGCCGGACAGAGTACGGGAACCGATATTCGTCGCCATCAGCGTGTGCTTTCTGCAAAATGTAGGAGTAGGAGATGATGTGTCGCAGACTCCGCACGTTCAGGCAAGGATGGTGATCGTCCGGCCGCCCCGAACCCCGGGGAATCCCGGACCGCGCGCCGTAATTCGGACAGTCCCGAGTTGGTCTTTTTAGTGCCTGCGCCATGGACGAAATGCAACCGGCGTTTCCCCTGCCGATCGAACACGAACACGGTCGGAAGGCGTTTTACGTCGCCGAACACTTTCGCCGTTCCCGTCACCGTCGGGAAGACGGGCGTGCGGCGGCCAAGGAAACGTTTGAGATGTTTACCGACATCGTCAAAGCCTGCGAAACCCTCGAACAGGTTGATGGCGACCATTTCCAGCCCCTTGGCTGTATGTGCGAGATGAAGCAATTTCATATGCTCGAACTCGGCGTTGCAGGGCGGGCACCAGCTTGCGAAGAATGAGACGATGACGGGTTTCCCGCGCAACCTGTCGCTATCCAGCTTACGGCCGTCGATCTGTTTCAGCCCGGCGATATGCTCGATCTGCGATGCATCGAGTGTTACTGGCTCAGCGGCGCCTGCGGGAAAAGTCGAGAGCAGAAGACCCGCGAGCGTTGTCAGCCGCGCGATCGCTTTCATATCAATTGGGCGGGACAATTGGGCGAGTCAATTGGGTGTATTGGTGTATTCCGCGACTTTCGCATCCAGCTCGCTGATAAGTGCGTCAAATCCCCGGCGCCGCAGCACACTGGAATATTCCGACCGCTTGGTCGCCAGTTCGGAATAGGATGCCTTCAGGAACACGTCGATTACCTTCCAGCCTGCCCGGAACTTGCGCATCAGGTAATTGATCTCGACCGGTTCGTCGTTTGGGCGGATGATCGCGGTCTTGACCAGTACGGTCTTGTCACGCACCGGCTGGACGCCGCGCATCTCGAACTTCTCACCCGACCAGCCGCTGAAACGGCTGGCATAGTTCGCCAGTGTCAGGCGGCTGAAATGAGCGACAAACTGCGTCTGCTGCGCCGGGGTCAGTTTGCGCCAGTGTGCCCCGACGGCGATCCGTGCCATGACCGGCAAATGGTAGACATCGAAGAGCTTTTTGCGCAGGATGTCGCGGCGCCCGGCATATTTGAGCGCCTTGGCGTCCCGCATGACGGTCAGCAACGTCGAATAGAACTCCGCGATCAGGACTTCGGGCTTTGCGGTCTCGCGGAGTGGACGCGGTTCCACCGTCGGTGAAGGGGCGTTCGCCCCCGGCGGGACCTGTGTTTGTGCCCCCGTTTGTGCTTTAGCAACACTCATGCCGACCCCGGTGGGGAGCATAAACGAGACGAAAAGCGCGGCTGTGCGCATAAATGTTCGGTTTAACAAGTGTCTTCTCCAACCCGGCTGAAACCGGTCTATGAGTACCTTCTATGTAGGCATCTACGTTGATCCATACAATATTCTGCTTCGAATTAGCTCCGTCCTTGTATCATCGGGGCTAAGATTGGCAGCGAATGACAGGTGTGGCGTTTTTATCTAGGTTGCCCGAATGGTACCGGAACACTCCGGTTGAAAGCGTTAATCGGAGATAATCGCAATGGCCTTAGTGAAATGACAGTAGCACGCGCGTGCATTCTCGCCGCTGGCGTCGGGAACCGCCTCGGAGAGATTGATGACAAGCTGCCCAAGGTTCTGATGGAATTCGGCGGCAAATCGCTCCTGGTGCGGCATCTCGAAAATCTGGCGCGGATTGGGGTCGCCAATGTCGTGATCGGTACCGGCTATCGTGCGGCGGATCTGAAGGCGGCGGCAGCGGCGGCTGATTTCCCGGGCGAGATCGACTTTGTCCATAATCCGGATTTTGAAGAGGGCAGTGTCATCACCATGGCGGTGCTTGGCGAGGCGATGATGTCCGCCGGTGGCCCCGTGATCTTGATGGATGCCGATGTGATGTACGACCCCCGGCTGATGGCGCGGCTCGCGAATTCTACCCATGCAAACTGCCTGCTGGTCGACCGCGATTTCGAGGAAGGCGACGAGCCGGTCAAAATCTGCGTGCGCGGGGAGACCGACCTGGTGGATTTCCGCAAGGTCGTCGACACCTCGTTCGACTGGTGTGGCGAATCCGTTGGGTTCTTCAAATGGTCTCCCGCGATGGCGGAAAACCTGACGCGGCGCGCCGAGGCCTATATTTTGCGCGGTGATCGCGAAGCCCCGTACGAAGAGATAATCCGCGACGCAATCCTCGACGCGCCGGCCGATTTCGCCTTCGAGGACATCAGCGGCACCCCTTGGATCGAGATTGATTTTGCCGAAGATGTCGTCCGCGCCGAGGCTGAAATTCTGCCGCTGCTAGACACCAGTGTACGGTAGCGTTGGTTTGAAGCCAGTGTGTTGCCGGCATTCAAACTACTCCTCCCCTGGCTTGTACCGGGGGCATAGAGGGGGAGGAGAATAGAGTGGCAAGAAAGGTTTTGCTGAATTCTAGAATCGACGATCTGTCTCCCCTGAATCGCCGTGCTTCTTCCACCTCCACAGAATGCCTTTAAATTGCCCTGATTCGGGATGATATTAGGCTCAGTATCACCCGTCTTATAAATTGTCCGGAGTGCTCCCATGCGCCGTTCCGCGTTCGCTTTTCTCGCCATTACCATTTCCGCCACATTTGCCGCCGTTCCGGCCGCGGCGCAGCTCAGCGATCTTCTTCTGGGGCCGAAAACCTTGTTTGATCGGGCGATAGAGGCGCGCTCGTTGTCAGACCTCGCGCGTGACAATGCGATCGTCATCGACGTCAACAGGGTCATGGCCGATCTCGGCACCATCAAGGCATCGACGCAGATTTATGAACAGGACCTGCTGATTACCGGCCTGTTCGCCGAGGGGAAGACCTATCGAAAATTCGAAAAAGGCGTGCGCGCGGTTGAAGGCGTGAAGAAGCTCTACTGGCACGTCGCCTATATGACCGAGAAGGCGAAGGAAGACGCCATCGCCGCCGGCCGCATGATGGACTGGAAAGACGTCCTCACCCTGGAGACCAAGGCGCAGGCACGCCTGATCGGCACTGCTGGTATTGCAGACGTCAACTTCCGGGTCACAGCCGATCCGTTCGGCAACCTCTATCTGATGGGGCGCGCCCGGTCGGATGAAGAGCTGAAAAAGGCCATTGGCAAACTCAAAGAGGGCGATGACGTTAAGAAGGTCTATAATTACGCGCTGGTACGTCCCTGACGTCAGGCACCTGTTTCTGGCAGCGACTGGGGTGTCGGGCCTGAACGTCGGGCCGGGGTGTCGAGCAGGGGCCGCGGGCCTCCAAAACAAAGGAAATGACGATGGAACACATCGCCCAACTCGCCGCCAGCCCCGAAGCCTGGGCGGCGCTTGTAACGCTGATCGTGCTTGAACTCGTACTCGGCATCGACAACCTGATCTTTATTTCGATCATGACAAACCGCCTGCCCGAAGCACAGCGGCCGCGTGCCCGCATGGTGGGTATCAGTGCTGCCCTAGTATTGCGGTTGGCATTGCTCAGTCTGATATTCGTGATGGTCGGCCTGACGACACCGGTGTTCAGCGCGCTCGGCCACGCATTTTCTTGGCGCGATCTGATCCTGATTGCCGGTGGTCTGTTCCTGGTGTGGAAGGCGACCACCGAGATCCATCACAATGTTGATCCCGATGAGGGCGAGAAAAAGGGCGGCGGGTCGACCTCCGGCTTTGCCATGGTCATTTGCCAGATCCTGCTGCTCGATCTGGTGTTCTCGATGGACAGTATCCTCACCGCCGTCGGCATGACGCCGCATCTGCCGATCATGGTGGTCGCGGTCGTGGTGTCGGTCGTTCTGATGATGTTTGCCGCCAAACCGCTGGCGGAATTCATCCAGGCCAACCCGACGGTCGTGATGCTGGCGCTGGGCTTCCTGCTGATGATCGGCATGGTCCTGATAGCCGACGGCTTCGGCGCCTATGTGCCGAAGGGGTATATCTACGCCGCGATGGCGTTCTCGGCGCTGGTCGAGGCGCTGAACATTTTTGCGCGGAAGTCGCGGGTGCGCCGCCGGAAAGCGGCGGGGACAACGCCGTAACGGAGAGAAGTTAAACGCCGCCGAACAGGGGGGCGGCGACCGTCGCTGCGCGTTTCAGGGATTTGCGGGCCTTCGCATCGGAAAAACCGATGCCGACCAGACCCGGGATATCCTGCGGCCGGCGTAAAAGCGCTCGGAGCACCGGACCGATCTGGGTCGCGCCGTTATTCTTCATCCCGGCCATTACGGCAGGCGGCAGGGACGCGTCCGCCGCATCGACGATCACCCGCAGCGCCATGAACGGAATGCCGGCTTCCATCGCGACCCGCGCGGCGGCGGCACTTTCCATGTCCACGGCTGCGGCGCGGCCATCCTCAAAAAGACGCCGTTTGGCATCGGTGCCGGTTGCCGGTTCGGCGACTGACGCAATGGTGCCTTCCTCGAGTAGGACATTGCCGAGTAACATCGACTTCAGCCGACGCTGCCAGCCGCGACTGGTGTAGAGAATATCGCCCGTACCATCCGCCGACAGATCCCGGATTCCGGTGGCGAGTACCACGGTGCCCGATGGCAGATCTGGATTGCATCCACCCGCAACGCCAAAGGATAACAGCGCGCCCGCCCCGATACCGACCAGAGATTCCGCCGCCGACAATGCGCGTAGCTGACCGGGCCCGTGACAGGTCGCGGTGGCCCGGTCGCCGCCGGGGAGCGCCGTCGCGGAACGGATTGCATCCTCGGCGATCGCGGACTCGAACTGGAGGCCGGTGACGATGCCAAGATGGAAGCGGGGAGAAGCGGTCGCCGTGTTCATGCGCGGGAGTATACGCATTTGGCTGTGTGCTGGAACGGAATGGT
>CAJIYX010000072.1 GCA_905181725.1 Alphaproteobacteria bacterium UBA830 | reverse complement strand
GGGCAGAAGGTGTGGCGGCGGGTTCGAACTTTTCCATCCAGCCGGTTCGGGGCGGTGCGCTATTCACCGCCGAAACTGTGTCGGCGCGCGTGTATGTGCTTGAATCCGCGCCAATAATGGCCATTATCGCCACACCGGTGGCAAAAGCGGCGCGTGCCCCGGTTTTTTTAATCCCGGATAGCAAACCGAACTGAGAACCGAACATAAACATGGGCAATACAGATAATCCCGATAGCACAGATTCCGCGGGCGGCGGGTCCAACCAGATGTGGGGTGGACGGTTCGCCGCTGCGCCCGACGCGCTCATGGAAAGAATTAATGCTTCCATCGGCTTTGACAAGGCGCTCTATGCGCAGGACATCGCCGGATCGGTCGCGCATGCTCGAATGCTGGGCGAAATCGGCATTCTGTCTGACGTCGATGTGACGGCGATCTGTGACGGTCTGGCGGGAATTCGTGACGAAATCGAAGCCGGCACGTTCGAATTCAAAACCGAACTTGAAGATATTCACATGAATATCGAGGCACGGCTGACCGACCGGATTGGCGATGCTGCAGGCCGGTTGCACACGGCCCGGTCGCGCAACGATCAGGTCGCGACCGATTTTCGGTTGTGGGTTCGCGATGCCCTCGATGCCACAGATGGCGCGCTCAAAGCGCTCCAGACCGCGCTGATCAACCAGGCGGAGGTTCATGCCGACTGGGTGATGCCCGGTTTTACCCATCTGCAGGCGGCACAGCCCGTCACCGCCGGTCATCATCTGCTGGCCTATGTCGAGATGTTCGGGCGCGACCGCAGCCGGTTCGCCGATGCCCGGGCGCGGCTGAATGAAAGCCCGCTGGGGGCGGGCGCGCTGGCCGGCACAGGATTTCCCATCAACCGGGATATGACCGCGGCGGCACTTGGTTTCGACCGGCCGACGGCAAATTCGCTCGATTCCGTGTCTGATCGGGATTTTGTCCTCGAATATCTCGCATCGGCGGCGATCTGTGCCGGGCATCTGTCGCGGCTCGGCGAGGAACTGGTCATCTGGTCGTCGGCGCAGTTCCGCTTCGCGCGGCTGTCGGACGCATTTTCCACCGGCTCGTCCATGATGCCGCAGAAGCGCAACCCGGACGCCGCAGAGCTGATCCGGGGCAAGACGGGCAGGGTGCTTGGTGCCTTCGTTGCGTTGTCGACGGTGATGAAAGGCCTGCCACTCGCCTATTCCAAGGACATGCAGGAAGACAAGGAACCGGTTTTCGATGCGGCTGAGGCACTGATGGTCTGCGTTGCGGCTGCCACCGGCATGATCGCCGACCTGACCTTCGACCGTGAGCGTCTCGCGGCGGCGGCAGGCGAAGGGTTCACGACGGCGACCGACCTTGCCGACTGGCTGGTACGTGAAGCCAGCGTGCCGTTCCGCGAATCCCATCATATTACCGGCCGGGTTGTCGCTCTGGCCGAACAGAAAGGCTGCGGTCTTGAAGATCTGGCACTGGATGAGCTGACAGCGATTGACGAACGTATCAATGACGCGGTGTTCGAGGTACTGGGCGTGGACAATTCAGTGCGGAGCCGCAACAGTTATGGTGGAACAGCGCCGGATAATGTCCGTACGCAGGTAATCTCCGCACGGGAGCGGTTTTTGAAATGAGCGCGCAGAGCATTATCGTAAAGCGGGGTTTTCTGGCTATTCTGTGTGTGGCTTTCGCCCTGTCGGTGGGGGCGTGCGGCAAGAAGCCGAGCAAACTTACGTTGCCCGACGAGACCAAATCCTTTCCGACCCAATATCCAACATCACGATGAGGCATTCCCTGAAATGAGCGGCTTCGGATATCGCGGCAGGGCGCTGTACGCGGAAGACGTAGCGGTGACGGACTTGGCTGAAAAAGTCGGGACGCCGTTTTATTGCTATTCCGCGGACATGTTGCGCACCGCCTATACAGAATTCGCCGGCGCTTTTGCCGGGCTCGACGCCACCGTCTGCTACGCCGTGAAGGCGAACAGTAACCAGGCCGTCATCGCGCAGTTTGCGGCACTTGGCGCAGGCGCGGATGTGGTGTCCGAGGGCGAGCTTCGCCGGGCGCTGGCCGCCGGTGTGCTTGCGGAGAAGATCGTCTTTTCCGGCGTCGGCAAGACGCGGGCGGAAATGGACATGGCGCTGCGCGCAGATTGCGGGCAGTTCAATGTCGAATCCGAGCCCGAGCTCGCGGCTTTGTCCGATGTCGCGTCGTCGTTGGGCAAGACCGCGACGATCGTGCTTCGGGTCAACCCCGACGTCGACGCCGATACCCATCACAAGATTTCCACCGGCCGTGCCGGCGACAAGTTCGGGATCGAACTTGACCGCATCCGCGAGGTATATGCCGCGGCGGCGCAGATGCCCGGCCTGAGCCCGGCAGGGCTTGCGGTCCATATCGGCTCACAACTGACACGGCTCGATCCGTTCCGTGATGCGTTCGAACGTATCGCGGCTCTGGTGCGCGAGCTGCGGTTGGACGGCATGATGGTCGACCGGGTGGATCTCGGCGGCGGACTTGGCATTGTTTACCAGGATGAAATTCCGCCAATACCGACGGACTATGCCGATATCGTTCGTGACGTCTTTGGAGACATGAATGTCGCTCTGACATTTGAGCCCGGAAGGCGCCTGACAGGCGAAGCGGGAATTCTGGTTACCCGCGTCATCTATGTGAAAGACAGCGGCGGCCGGCAGTTTGCGGTGGTGGATGCAGCGATGAATGACCTGATAAGACCGACACTTTATGAAGCTTGGCATGATATCGACCCGGTTGCTCAACCGGCGGACGATGCGGCGCGCGCGCCGGTCGATATTGTCGGACCGGTTTGCGAAACCGGAGACGTCTTTGCCGCCCAGCGCGAGATGCCCCCGCTGGTCGCCGGAGATCTGCTCGCTGTGCGGTCTGCGGGTGCTTACGGAGCGGTTATGTCTTCGACCTATAACAGCCGGCTTCTGATCCCGGAAACCATGGTTAACGGCGCTCAACACGCCGTGATTCGACCACGGCCCGATTATGATACACTTATAGGACAGGATGTCGTGCCGGGCTGGGTGACTGCGCAGTGATGAACTCCGTACCGTCAGGAGACCCGGCGGCATGAGCGAACGTAAAGACACCGTTGCAAATACCTCGCGCACGCGGCTGGACCGGGTGCTGAAGCGGCGTATTGCCCAGGCCCGGCTCAGTCTCGCCTGGGAGACGATCTGGCCGGCAATCTGGCCGCTATTGGGTGTGATTGGCCTCTTTATCGGTTTTGCGCTGCTCGACGGGTTTTCGTATTTTCCCGGCTGGCTTCATGCAGCATCGTTGATTGGTTTTGCCGGTCTTCTTGGCTACACTGTTTGTGCCGGTATGCGTAAGCTGACCTGGCCCAGCCACCGCGATGCCGTACGCCGTATCGAGACGGCAAGCGGGCTTGAGCATCGCCCGCTCGAGGCATTACAGGATAAACTGCCCGACGGGATGACCGACCCAACGTCGCGGGCATTGTGGCAGGCTCATCAGTGGCAGATAGCCGAGCGCATCCGTTCCCTGAAAGTCGGGGTCCCGTCGCCGGGTCTTCCGGAGCGCGATCCGTGGGCACTCCGGGCGGTCATCGTATTACTGTTGTTTGTCGGCGCTGTTGTCGCCGGCCCGGATGCCGGCGACCGCATGGGTCGGGCGCTGGTACCGACCCTTGGCGACGAAAGCCGCGCGCAGACGGCGAAGCTCGAACTCTGGGTCACGCCGCCGGAATATACGCGACTGCCGCCGATTTTCCCCATCCAGGTGGCAAAGGATCACGCGAAAGCGCTGGCGCAGGCCGCCGCGGCCCAGACCGACGGGGCCGAAGCCCCCAAAGCCGCCGAGCTGGTCATCGAAGTGCCCCAGGGTAGCGTCTTGACGGCGATCGTCTCCGGCGGTTCCGGTACGGCCGTCTTGGATATCGATGGCGAGAAAACACCGCTCGAGGATGTGGATCGTGTGAACCGTCGGCTGCAGCAGCCGCTGGAAAAAGGCGGCAGTCTGTCTGTCGTCCATGACGGCAAGGTCCTGGGGACCTGGAAGCTGCGTACCCGCGCCGATACACCGCCCCAGATAGCCTTCGACGGCGTGCCCGCGGCAACCAAGCGCAGGGCGTTGCGGATGGCTTATATCGGTAACGACGATTATGGCATCACGGAAATTCGCGGCGAAATGCGCCGGACCTATGAGCGTGGTGACGTCGTCGGCAAGGAAGTTTTCCGGTTTGAACTGCCGGCACCGTCACTGAGCACACGCAACATCAAGGAAGCCACATTCCAGGAAGTCGCGCCGCATCCCTGGGCCGGGCTGCCGGTCGTCATCCGTCTTGCGGCCAAGGATGCCGCCGGTCAGGAAGGTCTTTCCGACGAGATCAAGATGGTCCTACCTGAACGCACGTTCAACAACCCGGTAGCGAAAGAGATCATCGTCGAGCGCCGTCGGCTGACGACACAGCCCGAAAGACGCGGTGAGATTATCGACCGGATCAATGACATCGCCAGTGATGCGCAGGCCTATAAGGATGATACCGTCGTCTTTCTTGGTCTGATCATGTCGCGGTCGCGCCTGTTTCATGAAGAACAGGACTCGGCGGTCCCGCCGGTCCGCGAACTTCTCTGGAATACGGCGCTGCGGGTCGAGGACGGTCAACTCTCGCACGCAGAACGCGAACTGGCACGCGCGCAAGATGCGCTGATGAGGGCGCTCGCCCGGAACGCACCCGATGCAGAACTGGAAAAGTTGATGCGCGAGCTGCAGAACGCCATGAACCGGTTTATGCGGGAATTGGCGAAGAAACTGCAGAACAATCCGAATTCCGAACAGGCGATGCCATTCGACCCGACGGCGCGGATCATGCAGTCGTCGGACATACAGCGCATGATGGAGCAGATCCGCCAGCTTATGCGGGCAGGCTCGCGCGATGCAGCGCGCCAGATGTTGTCGCAGTTGCGGAACATGATAGAAAGCCTTCGCAATGCGCGGGTCATGCGGAACAACCCTAATGCGCGGCGCGGCAACCAGGCGATGCGCCAGCTCCAGGAGATGATCCGTCGCCAGAATGAACTGATGGATAAAACGTTTCGCCAGTCTCAGGGACGGCCGCCCGGCCAAAATCAGATGCAGCAGGGTGCGCAGCAACAGCAGGCCTTGCGCGAGATGCTGAAGAAATTCGAACAGATGATGAAGGGCATGATGCCCGGCAACAGCAAGGGCATGCGGTCGCTCGGTCAAGCAGGCCGGGCCATGGACGGTGCCGCAAGATCGTTGGGGCAGGGGCAGCCGGGCCCGGCGGTCGGGCAGCAGGGACAGGCGCTGGAAGCCCTGCGCCGCGCCGGACAGGGCATGATGCAGCAGATGATGAGCCGTTTCGGCCGTGGGTCGGGCATCGGCATGAACCCGCAATTCAACCCTATGGGAACGATGAGAGATCCGCTCGGCCGCGATTGGCTGGATGAAGAGGGGAATAACGGGGATGGGCAACATCCAGGGAGGTTCAAAATACCCGGCGGCCGTATGCTGAAACGCGTGATGGACATCCAGGATGAACTGCGTAAGCGGTTGGGCGAGCGTGATCGACCCGATCAAGAACTGGATTATATTGAAAGATTGCTGAAGCGCTTCTGATTCCGCGGGTTCGGATCGTCAGCAGGTCGTCGTGGTGTGTTTAGGCGCGGGCGCTCAGCACGTTGTCTGCAGCTTCGCAGATCTGCTGCAGCGCGAACGGCTTCGAAATCACATCATGGATCAGGGCGTCTAGATTGTGCGCACGCTGGCGCTCAGCGGCACAGCCTGTCATCAGCAAAATCGGCATGTCTGGCTAGTCGCGTGAAACCTTCAGCGCAAGCGCGATACCGTCCAGTTCGGGCATAACGATGTCGGACAAACGAAGTTCGAACGGATCTTTTTCCAGCGTTTCAAGCGCCTGCACCCCATTTGCCGCCGCTGTCACATCGTGACTGGCATTTACAAGGGCGCGCGATACGAATTCACGCACGGCAGTATCGTCTTCGGCAATCAGTATTTTTGACACGTGTGTTTCTGGTGCTGTGGGTCCACCACCGAAGGATATGGGGCAATCCTTTCGAAAAGATTAAGAAAGGGTGAATTCCGGTCGCTGCAGGGAGCCCCGGGAGCGCTATTCGTCAGTCCTGACGTACCATACCGATAAAGGGCAGACTCCGGAAAAGGTGCGCCATATCAATGCCATAACCCACCACAAACACATCGTCGACGGGAAATCCGGCGTAATCGGCCTCGATCTGGACCTCCCGCTTCTCGTGCTTGTCCAGCAGAACGCAGGTATGGACGGCCGCTGCGCCGCGCGCTGTCATCAGGTCGGTGGCGAACGCCATCGTGCGGCCGGTATCAAGTATGTCGTCGATAATCATGACGGTCCTGCCGCGGACATCTTCGGAGATATCGCGGGCGAGATTGACCGCGCCCGAGCTCTGGGTTTCCATCCCGTAACTCGACAGTGTCACGAAATCGACCGTCGGGCGCATGCCGGCGCGGTCGAGGGCACGCAGCAGATCGGCAGCGAAGACGAAGCTTCCCTTCAGGACCACAATAACCAGCAGATCGTCGGGCAGTTCTTTCGCAATATCCTGTGCGAGGATCTCGACACGCTCTGCGATCGTCTCGGCG
This sequence comes from Alphaproteobacteria bacterium UBA830, assembly GCA_905181725.1. GTDB lineage: Bacteria > Pseudomonadota > Alphaproteobacteria > MPNO01 > UBA830 > CAXBCP01. Next base: position 1,797 of record CAJIYX010000072.1, on the reverse strand, counting down.
TCGAAGATGACGTCGATCTCGGGCTGCTTTTTCGGGTCCATTATCGGCCTATCTAGTTTTCGTCAACGCCGACGTCGATCCGTTTGGCGTCAGCCGGAGGGTTTTTGATTTCGGTGGCGAATTTGACGATCTCGTCCGGCAGTATGCGGCGCTCGGGCGGCGGGAACGTCCATTTTTTCACAACCTTGCCGGTGTCATCCCGGTGAAGAATTCGCAGGTTCGGCACGTCATGTGGCACTTTTGACAGATTAACCAGCTCACCGTCGATCCTGAGGGTCGTTTTGTCGGGGTAGGTATAGCGGACGCTTCGCACTCCAAGCCGTTTTTTGATCGGCTCGGGCGACATACCGACAAGATCGTATAACTTTTTCGCTGCGGGCCAGCTATTTGAAATCGATTTCTGGAAAGCCAAGGCGCCGCCAATGACACCGGTGACAACAACGATCAGCACAATCCAGGCAATTCGCGCCCGCCAGGGGCTGGAATCGCGTGGCAGTGCGGGTAGGTTTGAAGAAGACTTTCCGCGAGGCGGGCGTGCTGCGGATTCAGCCTCTCTGCTGAACGCATCGTCGAAGTTTGCGCGGAAATCCTCATCTGAATCCCCTTCTGAATTCTCGCCTGAATCCCCGTCTGAAGCTCGGGCCGCATTGTTTGCGGCGTCGCCTGCAAAGTCGCCATCGGCAGGCTCAGAAGGCTCATGGCCGATACGCTCTTCAAAAGCCGAGGCGACAGCGCTTGCTGTCGGTTCTTTGACGTGTGCGTCGCCGGGGGTCTGATTTGCAGGGGGGGCGGGTGCCACGGGCGGCGCTTCTGCCGTGGTGCCGGCCATGTCTTCCGGCGTCGGCGCAGGCTGTACCCAGGCATTCGCACATTTCGCACATTTTACGGTGCGACCCTGAGATCCAATTTTGACCGGGTCGACTACGTATCGTGCAGAACAGGATGGACACGTAATGATCATCTTAACTTCTTACCCTAAGGCGGTGGAACATATAAGAGGGTATGATTCTGATCGCACCCCAACAGCGTGACCAGCCGTTCAAAGTTGTATTTTCGCCTGATTGTTGGTGTGGTTCTGGACGGCGGGTCAATGGGTGTGCGATTCTGTCAGTGAAACTGATTGGGAATTTCGTAATTGGCGAATGGTGTAGGCGATATCGTCCGCTTTGAAAACGTTGGCATGCGTTACCGCCTTGGAGCGGAGGTCCTTCATGATGTGTCGTTTTCGCTGCCTGCGGGTTCATTTCATTTTTTGACCGGGCCCAGCGGCGCAGGAAAATCTTCGCTTATGCGCCTGATGTATCTTGCGCACCGCCCGTCGCGCGGCAGTATTTCCATGTTCGGACGTGACGTGTCGACGATTCCGCGATCGGAGCTGGCCGCCCTGCGCCGCCGTATCGGCGTCGTCTTTCAGGATTTTCGCCTGATTGATCATCTGTCTGCGCTTGATAACGTTGCCCTGCCGCTTCGGATCGCCGGCGCCAAAGAAGGTCAGATCCGGAACCATGTCGCCGAATTACTGAAGTGGGTCGGTCTTGAAGGGCAGATCGACGATAAACCGACCACGCTGTCTGGCGGCGAACAGCAGCGTGTTGCGATCGCGCGGGCAGTGATCGCCCGCCCGCAGATTCTGCTCGCTGACGAGCCGACCGGCAACGTAGATGACGATATCGCCATCCGGCTCATGTATCTGCTTGAAGAGCTGAACAAGATCGGCACGACGGTCGTTGTCGCCACGCATAATGAATCCCTTATCGAGAGGTTCAAACATCCCTGTTTTCATGTCGAAGACGGCCT